>JAFDYC010000028.1 GCA_018267625.1 Bacteroidota bacterium | reverse complement strand
GACGATGCCTACCGCGGCCAGGCGCTGGGCTACGGCTTCCTCGCACACATAGCCCGCAGCGATGTGGACGGCGTTTACATCGCTGCGGGAAGGGATGAAATCCACAAGACGCAGACTTCCATATTCTGGTAGCCCGTTCCGGGGAAAGCCGGCAGAGAAAAAGAGGGGAAGGGTGCGATGCTGAAAACCTGCACAGAGCAGGCTGTAAAGGAGGGCTTAAATGGGGGGGCGGGTGGATAAAAAGGTAAACTTGCTTGCGTAAGCCTTAGGGGGCTAAACGTTCACGCTCCCAAGCCTCGTTCAGGCCGGCCCGGCGAAAACGAATCCGGTCGTGGAGGCGGCTGCTGCGGCCCTGCCAAAACTCGAAGCTGAGAGGCAACACCCGGTAGCCACCCCAGAAAGCGGGTCGGGGTACTTGTTCACCTGGATACTGTGCATCGAAATGGGCGGCACGTTCATCTAAGATGCTGCGATCAGCAATGACGCTGCTTTGGGGAGAAGCCCAGGCACCTATGCGGCTGCCACGAGGGCGCGACTGGTAGTAAGCATCATTCTCGTCATCATGCAGCATTTCGACCATGCCTTCAACGCGCACCTGACGTTCCAATTCTTTCCAGAAAAACAAAAGAGCCACGCGGGGATGATGTTCCATGTCGTGCCCTTTAGCGCTTTCATAATTGGAGAAGAACATGAAGCCGCGATCATCGAGGCCTTTGAGGAGTACGGTTCGTGCGTGGGGCTGGGAATCGCTGTCCACGGTGGCCAGGGTCATTGCATTCAGCTCATCGAGTTGTGCATGTTCTACCTCGCTGAGCCATTTCCGGAAAAAAGCGAAGGGATCATTGCCCACCGCATGCTCATCGAGCGAAGCGAGGCAATAATCCCTCCGAATACCGGCCAGGTTCTTTTCCGTATCGGCCACTACTATTTGTTTGTTGTCAGGACGTATTTGATGAACACATACACCAGCTCAATGAACATGAGCAAAAGGAAGGTGTAAGTCAGGATGGGGCCTACTACTTTTTCTCCGGTATCAAAAACGGGACCTAAAAGGAGCGTTGTGGTCATGATTGAGGACGATTTAATGAATGGGGCTGCAAGATACGAGAAGCATGGTTGCCGTTTGGCTGCTGGTTGTTTAAGCACTCATGCCGGGCAGCCAGGGCCTGCCAATGCCGAGCTGGCGGAAGGGCCAGGGGATCGTGACGAGCATGATAATCAGAGCCAGCAGGCAGCACCAAAACAGGCGGCTGAATTTTGCTTTTGAAGTACGGCTGCCCTTGGTGCCTTTATAGCCCACATGCACGAGGATGATGGCTATGAGCATGCCAACTATATGTTCAATGGTCCAGAAGCGGGATACATCATCTTTCATGATGCCGCCCATGTTGCCGCTGCTAAAGGCTTTATAGTATCCGCGCATAAAATAAAGCCCGAGCCCCAGCAGTAGCTGGATGTCTACAGAGATTTGGAAGAACAAGGCGATGCGTTTGTCTGCAGGGGCAAACTCACGTTTTCCACCCAGGCCGCTGAAACTTTTTATGAGGGTAAGGATTCCGAAGAGCAACACGACCCAGCGCATGATATTGTGCAGGCTGCCCAGTAAAGAATTTTCCATTGACTTTGAATTTTGTGTTCGCAAAATTGCTTTGCGGGCCGAAGATAGCAGCCTAAAGATTTCAAAACAGGGCATTGTGAATCAACGCTTGCCGGTAGCGTTGCACAAAAGCTTTCAGGTGCCGGTCAGCGGTGTCTTGCTGAGGCCTGAAAGAAGCATTCAGAGGGTGCAGGCACAGGCTATCCTGTGGATATTGAAAGTAGCCTTGTGGTTTCATATTCTGCGTTTGCAGCAGCCTGCCCTGCTCTAACCATTGATAGGAACCATTGCTCTGGGTGATTACATACCGTTGTGTATCGCCGCCGAAAATGCTGTTTCCAAAAGCAAAGAATGGCTGGTCGTAACCAAGGTATTCCAGCACTGAAGGCAGGATGTCTATTTGTTGCATCGGCCGGTTGAAATAGCCTGTCAATGAAGAATCGGTGGGGCAGAAAAACAAAACAGGAATGGCATACCGGCCCATACCCTGATCATAATATCCGCCTCCGTTTTGCGGGGAGCAATGGTCGGCAGTGATGACGAATAAAGTGTTGTTGTACCAGGTTTCCGTCGCAGCCTTTTGAAAAAAACGGCGCAGGGCCTGGTCGGTATAGGCGATACATTGCTGCACGGGCAATGGCCCTTTGGGCAAGGTCTGTTTGTAGCGTTCTGGCAGGCTGTAAGGCGGGTGCGCCGAAAGCGTAAAGACAGAGGCGATGAAGGGTTGTTTCATCGAAGCCAGCCCACGGGCAAAATATTGGAGAAAGGGTTCATCGCGGATGCCCCAGGCACCGTCATAGTCACGCTCATCGCCATATTCGTTCCGGCCATAATAATGTTCCATACCGGCAGCCGAGGCGAAAACATCGAAAGACATGGTACCGTTGGTGCCACCATGATAAAAGGCACTTGAATATCCCTTTGCCCGAAGCAAACCTGGGAGCGCACTGAGCCGATTTGCGCCATAGTTGGAGGTAGTGAAGGCTTCATCCATCAGTGTGGGGATGCCGGCCAGGATGGCAGGAATACCCTCCGCCGAAGTTTGGCCATTTGCGAAAGCTTGCGTGCACGTGAGGCTCTGCCCCATCAGGCTGTCTAAAAATGGCGTGAAGGAAGGGCCTGTACCCAGCGCAGTAAACTCTTTGGACTCGCTTTCTAAGATAATCAGGACCACATTTTTCTTTTGAAAAGGATGGTTGTAACGATGCCGGAAGGGCATCTCCTGAGTTGCTTCAGCATCCGGCAGGTAATGCACCTCTTTCAGGGCAGGAGTCATGAGGGTACTGAGGATGCTAAAGGGCGTATTGAGCACCACGGGCACGTAGCGGCTTTCCGTCACCTGCACGGCATTGCGCAGTCCTATGGGGATGTATTGCAAGCCTCCCCGGATGCCGATAAGTGTTCCTCCTGCGACAACCAACAGCAAGAGCAGTTTTCCTAAAAAGAGAAAGACCCCTCTTCGTCCTGAATGGAAGGTATCTGTAGGAATTGGGCAGCGTTTCCGGATGCTGCAATTCCATTTTATCAAAAGAAAAATGAAAGCTGCCATTCCTATGGGGATGTACCAGAATTCAATTAGATATGATGGGAGAAGGCTCCAGAAATCACCCGGTCGCGATACCATGTGCAATACATCGGCAGTGGACCTTTTGAAGTTGTAGGGGAAATAAGCCCAGTCAGCAATCTCAAACAGGAAGGCCAGGCTATTGCTCAGGATAAACCAGGCATTGCAACACCGATCCTGAGTGCGAAGCCAGGCCTTGGGCAAGGGAAGCAGCAGGAGCAGGAAATACAAGGCATTGACCATGCAGATGGCAGAAAGGTCATAGCGTAAGGCAAAAAATGCCAGCCTAAAGAATCCCCTGATCCTCAAACCGTCAAATGAATGAAGATTGATAAGGGTGAAGCAGATTCTGCTCAGAAAAAATAGCCCGAGCAGCAGAATGATCTGCTCTGCCAGCCGCTTTAAGGGTAAGAGCAAGTGCTTCATGCGCGAGGCGAAAATAAGCCGGGGCAGTACCGGAAATGTGCAGGCGAGGTCTTATGATTTTTTGCCCTTTACCTACTATTCTTCCAAAAAAGGAATTTTGAGACTCAGGTACTTTTAGGGATGATTTAATGTACCGTAAAAAGGAACCGCACGGGCACGAAGACTCTACAGCTTATGGCTATACTGGCCAGTAGAGTGAACTACATCTGCATTGTTGAATCATAGCCACGAAGGGTGCCCAGCATCTGCAAATTGTTTCCATGACCGAATTGAAGCAAATAATCCGGATGTAGCGGTCATTGTTTGGGTAAGAACATAACCTGAGGATATAGATTAATCATTAGAGAGGGATTTCGCCGTGCATTTCCATTCATGAAACCATGAATATCATGAAGGTGTTTTGTGCAGCTTTAAAATTTCCCCAACGTAATCAGAGTTCCGAGTGGGTGATGCTATCCCTTATTTTTGCGGCCCCCCATGCGTCCCGTCTTTATTCGCGAGGTCAACGCGTTCTTTTCCTCCATCATCGGCTATGTAGCCATTGGCGTGTTTCTGGCAGCCTGCTGGCTCTTTCTCTGGCTCATGCCGGAAAGTAATTTTCTTGATTATGGCTATGCCTCATTAGATAAGTTCTTTGAGTTGGCTCCCCTGCTGCTGATGCTGCTCATTCCGGCTGTTACGATGCGCTCATTCGCCGATGAGGTTCGCTCAGGCACCATCGAATGGCTTTTCACCAAGCCACTCAGTGACCTTCAAATTATCCTGGGTAAATACTTCGCAGCCTTGGCACTGGTAGCCTTCGCGCTCTTGCCTACCCTACTTTATGTCTATTCAATTTCCAACTTAGCCACAGAAGGAGTAGCCTTAGATAGTGGTGCTATTATCGGTTCCTACATCGGACTGTTTTTCCTTGCTGCCGGTTTTACAGCTATTGGTATTTTCTGTTCGTCCATTTCAGGCAATCAGGTAGTCAGTTTCCTGGTGGCGCTCTGTGCCTGCTTTCTGTTGTATATGGGTTTTGAGGCCTTGAGTCGCATTCCTTCATTCAGCGGGGGCGCCGACTATTACCTCAGCATGATTGGGATGCAGTTTCATTACAGCTCAATCAGCCGCGGACTGATTGACACACGGGATGTCATTTATTTTCTTTCCGTCATCACGCTGTTCATTGCACTCACCCGGATAGCCCTGGCCCGGCGGGCGGTATAACGCACAATCAGTTTTTCAATCAACCGGAATTTCGAAGCAATCCATGTCCAGCAGTAAGAAGAAGGCACAAAACCGGCAGGCCGGTATTCGGGTGATCATCCTGCTCGGCGTGCTCATTTGCGTCAATATGTTGGCGGCGCATTTTCATACCGGCCTTGACCTGACGCGTGAAAAACGATTTACACTTACAAAGCCTACGAAGAAGATGCTGAAAAACATCAAGGGCTTTGTGGTGGTGGATGTGTTGCTTCAGGGGAAAAATTTTCCAGCCGGCTTTCAGCGTTTACAGGAATCGCTGCGTGAAGAATTGCAAAGCTTCCGGGATGTGTCAGGAGGTAAGATTGTGTTCAAATTCCGCGACCCTTTGGAAGGGAAGAATGACAAAGAGAAGAATCAAGTGTTTACTGAATTGGCTACCAAAGGGGTCAATGCTGTGAACATCCGCCAGAGCGGGGATGATAAATACAGCGAACAGTTAGCTTTCCCCTATGCCCTCATTCATTACGGCGGGAAAGAAGCTACTGTCCGATTGCTGGAAAGTCATGTAGGCTATTCTCCTCTTGAAATCCTGAACTATTCCGAATCGCAGCTTGAATACAAATTAGCCTCTGCCATCAATGGCCTGATGCGGCCCGATAAGCCTCGTATTGCCTACTTAATGGGCAATGGCGAAGCTTTGGGCTGGGGCACCTATGACGCACTCAGCAACATTCAAAAACTGTATCATTTAGACACGGTGGACCTGAACGCCGGCACCCATATCTCTTCGGTTTATGCCGCTGCCATCATCTGCAAACCCAGTCAGCCCTTCAGCGATAAAGAAAAATTCAAGCTCGACCAATATGTGATGAACGGCGGCCATCTGCTGATGTACCTCGATGGCGCCAATGCTTCTATGGACAGCCTGAGTGGGGAGCAGTTTCTGGCCACCGGCCTTGACCTCAACCTCGGAGACATGCTGTTCAAATGGGGGCTGCGCGAAAACAATGATTTGATTGAAGACCTGCAAAGCAACCCGATTCCCGTGGTGGTAGGGCAAATGGGCGACCAGCCCCAAATAGAGTTGCGCCGCTGGTTTTACCTGCCCGTGTTCATCCCTACTTCCCAACACCCTATCGTCCGAAACATGGACGGCGTGATGGGCATGTATGTTTCTTCCTTAGACACACTCGACAATCCCGACATCAAAAAAACTGTCTTGCTGGCCTCTTCCAAATATAGCAGGCCTACTATGACTCCCGCCCGGATTTCCCTGAGCATGCTGCGCTACCCGCCCCGTCCCGAATTGTACAATAAAGGCAATCTGCCGGTAGCCGTCTTGCTGGAGGGACGATTCAACTCTTCGTTCCAGGATCGGCTTCCGCCTGACTTCCTCAAAATCCTAAAAGACTCCATCAAACAGCCATTCAAACCCGTTGCCGATAGTGCAAACGGAGCCCTTATCGTAGTGGGCGATGGCGATATGATGCTCAATGGCCTCAACCAAAAGACCGGGCCCGAAGAGATGGGCTACTGGCAATACACGAATACCCGCTATGCCAACAAAGCCTTCCTACTCAACTGCCTCGATTACCTCACCGACCCTAACGGCATCCTTGAAGCCCGTAACAAAGACATTCGCCTGCGCCTCTTAGATGCTGGTAGAGTGGAACGCGAGCGAACGAAATGGCAGGTGCTCAATCTGGCTATCCCGTTGGGCCTCGTGTTGATTTTCGCCTCTGCTTACATCTTCTTCCGAAAACGCAGGTATGAGCAAAAAGAAAACGAGCCCAAGCCGAAAGGCCAATAGTCAGGAATCCGCTACCGTGTCTGAAATCATCTCCGGCTTGTTCTAAATACTATTTCTCAAGCATCTTCATGTCTAAAACCCTTCTCTACCTCGTCATCCTGGTGATTCTTGGATTCGGCGTTTGGTTCTTTTTGTTTTCAGATAAATCGGGAAAACTCTTCCGCTCTGCCGATTCTGCCTTCACCATCCGCGATACCGGTGCCATTGGGAAATTGTTTCTTTCTGAAAACGGCAGTGGCAAGGGTGTGTTGGTTGAGCGCACCGATAAGGGATGGTTGGTCAATGGCAAATACCCTGTTCTGCAAAGCAGGCTGCGCAATCTGTTCAGCACCTTCCGGGAGCAGCAACCCCTGCATATAGCACCTGATGAAGTGCGCGAAGGCATTATTCGAAACATCGCCGGTGCCGGCATCAAAGTAGAAGTGTACGACCGCCAGGGACGATTAATGCGCGCTTTTTATGTAGGCGGTGAGCTGCCCAATTTCTCGGGAACGGCCATGTTGATGGAAGGTTCTGAACGCCCGTATGTGGTCAATATCCCTGGCTTTGAAGGATACCTCACGCCCCGCTACACTCCGGCTTTGCGCTATTGGCGCGACCGGCTGGTGTTTGGCATCGCACCAGATCAAATAAGCAGCATTCAAATTCACAACACGCAAGAACCGCTCAACTCATTTACTCTGACACAGGATAACGGCAAGCTCCAGGTGCAGCTCGACCCTTCTATTCATTTAGAAACTCCGCTCAACCAGGCCCGCGCTCGCAGCTACCTGACACTATTCGAAAAGGTCTATTCGGAAGGCTTCCTGGAAGACATTCCACATCTCGATTCCAGCGTGGCAGCCATGCCTCAGTTGGGTAGTGTGGATGTGCAGGGCAAGAATGGCTATCATGAGTCCGTACTCTTGTATTATTTCCCGCTCAACGATCGCGCTGTAGCTACTAACCCCAATCCGGAAAACTTCGATGACCGCTTCAGCACCGATCGTTTCTTCGCCATCATTAATGGTGGCGCCGACACTGTGACCGTCCCCTTCAGCAACTTTGAAAAAATCTTCCGCAGAGGATATGAGTTTTTCATGGCCGATGAAAAGCCGGAAGGGGTGAACGTACAGGCATTGCCGCAAGCCGGGCATTAACACCTCCATCATGGCACATGTCCCCGAAACCCTGAGGCAATGGTGCCACGGAACCTGGCAGGGAACACCTATAGATACCAGCATTGAAGAACTGGCCACCGACAGCCGCCACATCAATGAAGCTGCACACACCGCCTTCTTCGCCATCCGAACGGCCCGCCGGGACGGGCACCAATTTATCCAGGCTGCTTACCAAGCCGGTGTGCGCTTGTTTATTATCAGCGAGCCTCTGCCTACAGATCATTTCCTGGGTGCTGGCTTTATTCTGGTCAAAAACACATTGCAAGCCTTACAACAGATTGCAGCGGCCCATAGACAGCAGTTTTCAATTCCGGTAATCGGTATCACCGGCTCTAATGGAAAAACCATTGTCAAAGAATGGCTCTTTTCCGCGCTCAGCGAAGACCGGCGCCTGATGCGCAACCCCCGCAGCTATAATTCTCAAATCGGTGTGGCGCTTTCTGCCTGGCTGATTAGCGAAGAAGATTCATTGGCCATCCTCGAAGCAGGCATTTCCCAGCCCGGCGAAATGGAAGCTCTGGAACGAATCATACGTCCTGATATCGGCATCTTCACCAATATTGGTGAAGCACATAGTGAAGGCTTCCTGAGTCAGCGGCAAAAGATTACAGAGAAGCTAAGTCTGTTTGTCCATACGCCCGTCATCATCTACTGCCGCGACTATACCTCTCTGCACGAAGCCATGTTGCAGCTTCATGCCCAAACCCGTGAAGGCATGAAACGCCGGCTCTTTAGCTGGTCTGCAAAGGGCGATGCAGAACTATTAGTGACGGAGAAAAAATCAGAAGGTGGCAAGACCCGGATTCAGGCCTTGTATGCCGGGATTGAGCGCAGCATCAGTATCCCTTTCCATGATGCCGCATCGGTAGAGAATGCCATCCATGTTTGGTGTGCTCTATTGCTGCTGGGCCTTGATGACCAACTCATTGCAGCCCGAATGATGGCTCTGCAATCGGTAGAGATGCGGATGCAGACCCACCGGGGAATCAATGGCTGCACGGTCATAAATGATGCCTACAATTCGGATCTCACATCGCTGGCTATCTCGCTCGATTTGCTGGAGAGCCAGCATCAGTATCATCGCCGCAGCGTCATCCTTTCTGATATGCTGCAAATGGGCCGGCCCGATGGCGAATTATATGAAGAAGTGGCCTCCATGATTGCCCGCAGGAAGGTGACCCGGTTTATTGGCATTGGCCCGGCATTGACGCGCAGCAAGCAAATATTCCGGCAACAGCCTGGCCTGAAAAGCCTCTTCTTTAAAAGCACGGAAGCTTTTCTGAATGCCTGCCACCGCATCGGCTTCGAGGATGAAGCCATCCTCCTAAAAGGAGCCCGAAGCTTCGAGTTCGAACAGATTGATGCCCTGTTGAAAGAAGAAGTACACCAGACGGTGCTGTCTATCAACCTGACGGCATTAGCGCAAAACCTGGCTGCATTCCGTAACCGTATTGGGCCAGACCTGAAGCTGATGGCTATGGTGAAGGCTTTTTCCTATGGTAGTGGCAGCCACGAAATTGCCTCGGCCCTCCAGTTTGCCGGCACAGACTACCTCACCGTTGCCTACACCGATGAAGGCGTGGCTTTACGCCAGGGCGGCATCACCCTGCCCATCATGGTGATGAGCCCTGAAGCTTCTGCTTTTGACCGGATGATTGCCTGGAAACTAGAACCCGAAATCTATAACCTCCGCTCCCTCGAAGCTTTTATTCGCATCGCCACCGCCTTGCGGGTTAGTGCCTATCCCGTCCATATCAAGTTAGACACAGGCATGCACCGCTTAGGCTTCACACATGCCGAATTAGACCCGCTCATCACCACGCTTCTTTCCAGCCCTCAGTTGCGTGTAGCATCAATCTTTTCTCATCTGGCTGCCGCCGAAGACCCGAAGATGGATTCCTTCAGCGCCACACAGGCTGAGGTTTTTATTCAGTCAGCTCAAAAGCTTGAAACGGCGCTCGGCTATACGCCCATCCGCCACCTCTGCAACACCGCCGGTATCCTCCGGCATCCGGAACTCCACTTCGATATGGTGCGGCTTGGACTGGGCCTTTACGGTGTTGACAGCACCGGCATCCTCCACCACGAACTACAACAAATCGGAACACTCCGAACAGTGATTGCTCAGATCAAAGAGCTGCCAGCCGGTGAAGGTATCGGCTATGGTCACAGCGATGCCCGCAATACACCCCGCCGTATCGCCACCATCTCAATTGGCTATGCCGATGGTTACCCCCGTGCACTAGGACATGGCCGTGCCCATGTGTTGATTCACGGCCAGCCTGCTCCCACCATTGGCGTCATCTGCATGGACATGTGTATGGTGGACATCACGGCCATCTCCGAAGCACAGGAGGGCGACACCGCTATCGTCTTTGGTCCCGAGCTTCCATTGAGCCAACTCGCAGCCTGGAGCGATACCATCCCCTACGAAATCATGACCGGCATTTCGCAGCGCGTCAAAAGGGTGTACGTAACTGAATAAGACACTTGGCGAGTATTGTTACCGGCATTTCGCTTTCTATAAGGCATCCGTTGCGACGCTCCGTTCATCAGAATTTCACTATTTAGCTTTCCCAAAAAGGATGAGCCTTCCGGATAAGAAAGTGCTCTTGTCCTACCATTATTTTTAGCATCAAATTTTCCATCCTTGAAAAGGCTCTTCATCTTTTTCTTTTCCCTGCTGCCCCTCAGCCTATATTCACAACCCACGGGCTACTATGCCGGAGCCTATGGCAAGAGCGGTGAGGCATTACGCGATGCACTTTATGACATCATTAAGGGACACACCGTGTTGAGCTATACACCCGGCCTCTGGAATGCTTATTACACCACCGATAAGAAACCTAATGGGAAGCTGGCATCCATCTATTCGGATGTTCCTGGCGGAGTGCCACCCTATGAATTCATTTTAGGAAGTGACCAATGCAGCGGCAACACACCAAACACAGAAGGCGGCTGTTATAACCGCGAACACATCTGGCCACAAAGCAAATTTGGGAATGCAACCCCCATGCAAACCGATCTATGGCTCGTGTACCCCACCGATTCTAAAGTCAATTCCCAACGCGCCGACTGGCCCTATGGCACTGTCAGCAATGCCACCTGGACCAGCCAGAGCGGCAATAAGCTGGGGCCAAACACCTACCCAGGAGCCCCCTCCGGCACTGCCTTCGAACCTTTAGACTCATTTAAGGGCGACATCGCTCGTAGCTATTTCTATATCACCACACGCTACCTCGCCGACAGCAACAGCTTTCAGAATTGGGAGATGGCAAACAAAAGCAGCCTGAAACCCTGGGCTATTCAAATGCTGCTGGCCTGGAGCCACTTGGATCCCGTCAGTGCAAAAGAGAAAGAACGAAATGAAGCTGTATATGCCTTACAGAACAATCGGAATCCTTTCGTAGATGAGCCTCGCTTTGCAGACTGTATCTGGGCCGGAAACTGTAGCGGCCTGGGGATTACTGCTTCTTCAAAAAAGGCTTTGCAGGTGCAGTGCTTGCCCAATCCGGCGCATGATCATGTCCAAATTGACTGGCAAGGGCTGGCCCCCAGGGAAGTGCTGGCCTTAGATGTACTCGATGCATTAGGTCGCATACAATTTCATAGCCCCAATCCTGAAAACAACATGCAGATTCAGGTGCTCAACTGGCCTAGCGGGGTTTATTTACTGCGCCTGATTACCCTGCAGGGAACGAGCTTCCAAAAGCTATTGATAGACTGATCCAGCGCAAAAAATGCACTTGCCGAACCTGCACTAATGCCCGACAGATCCGGGCTGCTGCTCCCATTATTAAGCTCCACTTACTTTGCCTCACGTACTTTAGAAACTTATGATGCGGAATCTTTTTTTCCCTTTGTTGATGCTGGTTTCAATGCATGCTTTCTCGCAAACAGAATCAAGCCTTAACCGACTTGATGCCCAAGGCAAACGCCAGGGACAATGGTTTATGCAGCAGCCAGAGCGAATGGGTGAAGAAGCATTCAGCGAATGGGGAAGCTATGACCATGGCATGCGTACGGGTACCTGGTATCGGTTCGATGGGCAGGGCGATGTGAAATCCATCCAGCATTACCGCCTGGGGATGTTAGATGGAGAAGCAAAATATTTTGAAAATGGGCACTTAGCCTGTGTGGGCCATTATTACGGCCTGAATCCGGGTCGGGATTTCGACACCATATTTGTCCTGGACCCCGTCAAAGACATCGAATACCAACGGGTCGTCTCCACCAACCGCGGCTCGGTGAAACATGGCTACTGGCGCTTCTATGATGAACAATCAGGCCGGCTGACCCGGGAACTTTACTACATCGTAGATGAGCTGGTTTCAAAAAAAGAATTTGCGGTAGCACCCATTGACAGCAGCTATTACAAGAAAAGGGAAGCTGCCTTGCCGCAAAATCAAAAACATTTTTATGCCCCACCGCGGGACAAACAGTTTCACTACACTGAAATAAAATAGAGCTTTGCGGCCTCATGGACCTTGCGCTTTTTCCCGGATTGATCGCCTTTGAAAACAGGTTGCGCAAAGTCTGGAAACATCTGTCCAAACAAGCTTCCCGCCAGGGCATCTCTTGCTTCCGCTGCTATGACCATGACCTGCCGGAAGCACCCTTTGCCATTGAATGGTATGACGGTGTGGTGCATGCAGCCGAATACAAACGCCGCCATGGCATGGATGATGAAACACATGCCGAATGGCTGAAAACTGCAGGGGCTGTAATTGCATCGGTACTGGGCCTGGAGCAGACGCAGGTCTTTATGAAAATGAGGCAGCGCAAGGCCGGACGGCTTGGGCAATATGAGAAATTTGGCACTGAACGAGTAGAACGAATTGTACCGGAAGGCGGCCTGAATTTCATCATCAACCTCAGCGATTATTTAGACACCGGCTTGTTCCTCGACCACCGCATTACCCGTGGTATGGTACGGGATGCAGCAAAAGGGTTGCGGGTACTAAACCTCTTTTGCTATACAGGTTCATTCAGTGTGTATGCTGCTGCAGGCGGTGCAGCCGAAGTGACCAGCGTGGACATGAGCCGTACCTATATCCATTGGGCAAAAAGAAACATGCAATACAACAAACTGTTTCGCCCCGAGGCTCATGACTTCATTCAGGACAATGTGCTGGAATGGCTCAAAGGTGTGCCCCGTGAGCGTTATGACCTGATTGTTTGCGACCCGCCCACCTTTTCCAACAGCAAGCGCATGGAAGCCGAGTGGGACGTGCAACGCGATCATGTAGCCCTGCTTAAAAATCTTTTGCGCATCCTTAGCCCGGCAGGCAGCATTTTTTTCAGCAATAACTACCGCGGCTTTCAGTTAGAGCGCGATGCCATCCCAGCTACCCACGTCAAAGACATCACAGCAGCGACAACACCTTTCGACTTCACCGGTAAGCTGCACAGGAGTTGTTTTTTTATTCAAGCCTAAAAAATTTTCAAGAAAGAATCCCATGTCTCCCATTATTTCCGTTTCCAATCTGGTAAAGCGCTATGGCGATTTCACTGCCGTGAAAGGCATTTCATTTGATGTGCATCAGGGTGAAATATTCGGATTGCTGGGGCCAAACGGAGCCGGAAAAACCACCACCTTGGAAATTATTGAAACCCTGCGTGAGAAGACTTCGGGCAGCATCATAGTAGATGGAATGGACCTGGATAAATCTCCAAATGACATCAAGCTCATCATCGGCGTGCAGCTTCAAAGTGCTGGCTATTATCCGAACCTCAATTTGCGGCAGCTCATTGCTTTGTTTGCCGGCCTCTACAACCAGGAAGTTGATGCCATGAAACTGCTCGACCTCGTGAATCTGCGTGATAAAGCCCATGCGAAATACAAGTCGCTCAGCGGGGGGCAAAAACAACGTTTTTCAATTGCTACCACACTCATCAATGACCCCAAAATCATCTTCCTGGATGAGCCAACTACTGGCCTCGACCCACAGGCCCGCCGCAACCTTTGGGAATTGATTCGCCAGGTTCGGGAGCGCAAGACTACGGTAGTGCTGACCACTCACTACATGGACGAAGCCGAAGAACTATGTGACCGGGTCGCTATTGTGGACAGCGGGGAAATCATTTCTATTGACACACCTGCCGGCCTGATTGACAAATTGCTGGCATCTGGTTTTAAACGGACAAAAGAAACCAAAGCCGCCAACCTGGAAGATGTGTTTATCAACCTGACCGGGAAAGAATACCGGGACGAATAGCCCGCCCGGATGCTGGGTTTGCATCATTCGCCTTCATGCTTTTGGGCAACAGTAGCCTGGCGTAAGTCTTCACGATACAAGTCCCGAATACGCTGCTTTAATTCCAGCTCAGAAGCATCTCGTAGAAAATCGTTGGGGATTGGATGCCGGCGAATAAAGCTCCAGGCTTCGCTATCGTTTAAGCCTGTTTGCGTTTTGACTAATGTGGGTGTGTATCGGATGGAATTCAACTGAAGGTCTTCGAGGTAATACAAGTTTTTGACTAATTGCTTTGCTGCCTTGCGTTTGCCCGTTAGCCTCAGAGCCAGCTCTGAGATGACCCCATCGAAACCGATACCAAAGCCGGTTCCACCCTGAATATTGGAAAGGTGGGCCTGGCTGTGCGCATAGTTCAATTCTTTCCTGAAAAACTGATGATTGAAGGCAGAATCACGCTGGAACCGGGCATAGGGCGACAGAACTTCGACACCTTTCAATTCGATAGGAGCCCGTTCCAATTGGATGGTCACCGGTTCAGAATAACCGATGATTTTTTGCTCCAGATCCCGGTAGCCAGTTCGGGAAAACCGAACTACATCCCCCGGATAAGCTGTGAACGCTCCTTTCCCAGATGAGTCGCTCAGCCAAAGTGCTCCGGAACGAAGATTCGTGATCAGGATGGGGCCAAGTCCTTGTCCTGAAACTGCATCAGTAGCCAGCAGCTCGTGTTGCTGTGCCTGAACCGCCCAGGGGAACCACAACAAAGTCATCAGCAATACGAGGCGCATAAAATTGGGCTTTCAAAAATCGCGTCAAGAGACAGAAAGGAATGTTAGAAAATGGAAGGCATCAAAAAAGCCGGCACGAGGGCCGACCTTTTTGAATCATCCAAAACACACCACATTCATCGTCACACACACATTCCTATTTCTCGTTTAGATACTCATCAGTAGCCAGAAATACAGGCAGGCTACACAGAGGAGCAGGGTTCTAATCAATTGTTTCCGTTCTGAGATGGCCACCTGTTTTTTCCAATCCTTCAAAACCCAATTCTGTTGCCAGCCCCCTCGTTTCATAACTGCTTTCATGAACACATTTTATACCATAACGCTGCTTTAAATCAATCATTGTGTGTTCCTAACAAATGTACCAACATCTGACGCGATATAAGCTGGTTCAAGCTGTAATGGCTTCATGAGAATGTCAGAAAGCTTTAAAAAATGCCTCTTCATAAGAGCCACCTATGGGAATCTGAACCTCGCCGATGTAGATGCTTTTGTTGCGCACCATCGTGATGCGTTTTAAGGGGATGATATATGAACGATGTACCCGCATAAAGGCGCCAGCGGGCAGCATCTCCACCATAGCCTTCATAGTCAGCCGGGCTACAATGGGCCGGGCATTATCCAGGTGAATTTTCAAATAATCATCCAAACCTTCAATGTATCGGATGTCTGTTAGGGAAATGCGGTGCGTGCTGTAATCCGCGCGGATAGAAATAAACTGCTGGCCACCGGAGGCTATCTGTTGTTGATATTCCAGCGTGTTTTGCGCTTTTTCTACTGCCTTTTCAAACCGATCACGGGTGAATGGTTTTAGCAGGTAGTCCACAGCCTGAAGCTCGAAGCCTTCAACGGCATATTCGCTGTAGGCGGTGGTGAAAATGACCATAGGTCCTTTGGGCAAAGACTTATATAAATCAAGCCCAGAGACAGATGGCATCTGAATATCGAGGAAGATCAGATCCACCATTTCCCGTTCCAGGAACTTCAGGGCTTCTTTTGGGTGCGTGAACGTACGCAGGAGCTGTAGTTGCTCGCTGCTGCTTGCAAATCGTTCGATAATTCGCAATGCGGGTGGTTCATCATCAATGGCAATAGCTCGTATCATACAAGAGTGAGTGAAAGGAGGACGGCATAAACGCCCTCGTCGTGAGAAGTATTGAGTTCATATCGCCCCGGGTAGAGCAAGGCGAGTCGTGCTTTTGTATTGGCTAAGCCTTTTCCGCTGGACCCGCGCTCCGGGCGGGCATTGACCAGCCGGTTACGCACATTCATGCGAAGAATATCATTTGAAATATTGATTCGTACCACGATGCCGGAATCTTCTTCGGGGTTGATACCATGTTTAAAGGCATTTTCGATGAACGGGATCAGCAGCATGGGGGGAATTCGGTAGCCATCCGGGTCGCCGGTGACGATTGAAGAAATGCCGACCGTGGTGCCGAATCGCAACTCCTGAAGTGTGATATAGCTCTCCAGGTAGGACAGTTCATTGGCCAGCGGCACATAGTCCAGGGAGGCTTCATCAGTCACATAACGCATCATTCCCGACAAGCGGGTGATGGCACCAGCTGTATGGGGCGAGTCTTCGATGACCAGCGCATAAATCGTATTGAGCGTGTTGTAAAGAAAATGTGGCTGGATTTGGGCCTTCAGAAATGCCAGTTCCGCAGCAGTCTTCCCTTCGCGGGCCCGTTTCCACTGGTCACGAATGCGTAAGATGAGCGACACGAGATAAACAAAAAGGAAACGGAACAAATTGTGGTTGATATCAGGAAGCAGGTGATTCCAAGGGGCTGGCTGGTCGGTCCAGGAGCCGGTAATCGGCACAGCATACCGACTGCCCAGTACAACCACAAAAAAGCAGATGATCGTCAGCAGGACAAAAGGCAGATAGGCTCGCCGCAGGTAAAACCGGGGCAACAGGTAGTAATAATTGAAGTAGAAATAGCCCAGCGTCAAAACTGCACCAATCAAATCCCGAATCACAGGCAGACCTAATTTTTCTAATCCTTTCGCCTCGGATGTAAGGAAAACAGGCACTGCCAGAAAGGCCGTGCAGCTTATTACGTGAAGCAAAAACCTCAGAAAACGCATCATACAGGTCTTTCAAAAATAATCGCTTTGAAGGCGAAGCACTTCTGGCTGCGGTGATGACTGAAAATATATAGGGGAGGTAAATAAAATTTCATTCAGTGCATTTTTGCAGCTCATGATTCGGCCACTCACTTCATTGCGCTTTGTTTTTGCGTTTATGGTGTTTTGCTGCCATTGCTCTTTTTACAAAACACCAGGGACGACTGGATTCTGGCTTCAGTGGCACGTCATGAATGAAGGATACATCGGAGTAAGCTTCTTTTTCATTTTGAGCGGATTCATTCTTAGTTTGAATTACGCCGATTCATTCGATACACATTCCATCCAACAGAAAGAATTCTGGCTACTTCGATTTGCCCGCATCTTTCCGCTTTATCTCCTTATGCTGTTGGTCGAGATACCGTTTACCATGCACGAATTCCATCATAGTGCCAGTATATGGTGGGCCAGGCTTTTCACCTGCATGTTCATGCTCCAGAGCTGGGTTCCGGATATGTCGTGGATTGCTGCATTCAACACGCCATCATGGAGCATTTCAGCAGAATCGTTTTTCTATGCCATGTTTCCGTTGTTGGTGTTCTGGATAAAACGCCCTTGCCGCTGGATTCTGATAATTGCAGGCCTGGCTGCTGCCCTCGCTGTGGGCATGAGCCTCACCGATCCCCATTTGCAAAAAATAGCCTTTTACAATAACCCTCTTGCCAGGATCGGCGAATTCGCTCTAGGCATCGTGTTATACCGACTATTCGCACAGCGAAAGCGTACCTGGGGTTTTCGCTATGCTACGCAAATGGAATTGGCATCAATTGGTGTCCTATTTCTCTTTTTTTTCTTCCATTTATCAGTGCCACATGTATATCGCTATTCTGTGTACTACTGGGTGCCTATGAGCTTTTTACTCTACGTTTTTGCGCACACTTCGGGCTACATATCGCGGCTGATGTCACAAAAGATATGTGTAGTACTCGGCGAAATTTCTTTTGCGTTTTATATGGTGCATTACCGCGTTGGCGGCATGCTCAGTATCGCCAATCGCAGGCTTCATATTCCCCGCGATAGCCTGGCATATTTTCTACTGTATTTCAGCACTACACTTATTGTATCGGCCTGCATCTATTATTTTTTAGAAGTGCCCACAAATTCCTGGCTACGTCAAAAATTGCTTCCAGCAAGACGAAGCGTCGTCTCTACGTCACAGATGAAAGGCGCGTAACACAGTTTTCGCTGTCAATATGGCTGCCGGGTTCAACCGGAATATTCTTTGCGTACCCCGGGGAGCATTTCAATAGTTTTTAAAAGAATTACCCCATGCACGAACACGGCAGTATCTCCATCCACACGGAGAACATCTTCCCCATCATCAAGAAATTTCTCTATTCCGACCATGAAATTTTTCTTCGGGAATTGGTCTCCAATGCGGTGGATGCCACCCAGAAAATAAAACGCCTCGCTTCTTTAGGTCAATTCAATAGCGAGTTGAGCGAATTGAGGGTTCGTGTTTCTATTGACAAGGAAGCTAAGACCCTCACCATTTCCGACAGCGGCATCGGCATGACTGCGGAAGAAATCAAAAAATACATTAACCAGATAGCCTTCTCCGGCGCCACAGAGTTCATGGAGAAGTTCAAAGAAGCTGCAGATGCACAGGAAATCATTGGGCGCTTCGGTCTTGGCTTCTATTCCGCCTTCATGGTAGCCGACCTGGTTGAAATTCAGACACGCTCTTATCAGGAAACTGCAGAGCCAGCCCGCTGGACTTGTGACGGTAGTACAGAATTTGAACTTTCGGACGGCAGCCGAATCGAGCGCGGCACCGACATCATCCTCCACATCAATGCCGAAAGCGAAGAGTTTCTCGAAGAACATCGCATCCAGACTATCCTCGATAAGTACGCAAAGTTTCTGCCTGTTCCCATTCAGTTCGGCACACGCACGGAACATGTGGAAGACGGAGCAGATGAAGACGGCAAGAAGAAATGGAAAGACGTGGAAGTGGACAACATCATCAACACCACCACGCCCATCTGGACCCGCAACCCTGCCGAACTCAAGGATGAAGACTACTTGAGTTTCTACCGCGAGCTCTACCCCATGAGCGAAGAGCCCCTGTTCTGGATTCACCTGAATGTGGACTACCCCTTCAACCTTACCGGTGTGCTGTATTTCCCGCGCTTAAAGCAGGATTTTGAACTGCAACGAAATAAAATCAAACTCTATTCCCGCCAGGTTTTCATTACGGACGAGGTGAAGGATATTGTACCCGAATTCCTGATGCTGCTGCATGGTGTCATTGACTCGCCCGACATCCCGCTCAATGTCTCCCGCTCCTTCCTGCAAGCCGATGGTGCCGTAAAAAAAATAGGCAACTACATCACCCGTAAGGTGGCCGATAAGCTGGCCGAACTTTTCAAAAATGACCGCAAGAGCTATGCGGAAAAGTGGGCAGATATTGGCCTGTTTGTGAAATATGGCTGCATCAGCGAACCCAAGTTTGCAGAAAAAGCCAAAGAGTTCCTATTGCTTCAAAACACTCAGGGCAACAGCTACACGCTGAGCGAATACCACGACAAAACAGCTGCCCTTCAGACAGATAAAAACGGCACCCTTATCTATCTCTACACCCCGGATGCCGAACGCCAGCATGCCTACCTTGCTTCTGCTGAAAAACGAGGCTACGATGTGCTCCTGATGAATTCACCCATTGACAGCCATTTCATCTCCCATCTGGAACGCGAACTGGAAAAAACCACCCTCAAGCGTATAGATGCCGAAGTGATGGATAAGCTTATTGAGAAGGAAGCTGCCATCGAAATGGTGTTGAACGAGGAACAGCAAAAACACGTCCGCGAAATATTCTCAAAAGCAGTGACGCAGCCGGGCATGGAACTCAGTATCGAGAGCCTGTCGCCCGACGAACTACCCGTTACCGTGACGATGGATGAATGGATGCGCCGGATGAAAGACATGGCTGCATTAGGCGGTGGCTCCATGGGCTTTTATGGAGCAATGCCCGACCACTACAAAGTGGCCGTCAATGGCAACCATCCCCTCATCCAACGCATCCTGGGCACTGATGAAGGCCAGCAGGAGACCCTGGCTCATCAGGCATTCGACCTGGCCTTGCTCTCACAAGGCATGTTACGGGGCGAGGCTTTGAGCGCCTTTGTCTCGCGCAGCCTCAGCTTGATTTAAGCCGGAGTTATTTAGAAGATTCCTTTTCTCAGATTACATTTCATCGTGTCCTGATTCAAGTTCAGGACACGATGAAAAAAGCAGTAACAGGGTACAAAAGCGAAAATAAAATTCGCTATTTACAGTTGTGTTTTGGCGAGGGCAATGGGATGGCTTCCCCAGCGAATGGAGTAGAGCAGATACAGGTTGAAATCAAACACAGTGCTCTTGTCGCCGCGGCCATAGCCGGCAATAAAATCAGGTGATAAATCGCGAAACGAACGGCCGTTGAGCAAGAATCGGGCACGCACATTCCAGCCTGCACAGATTCCTTTCCACAGTTCTACGCGTACCCCGCCAGTCAGCTCGGCCCACTGGGCATTGAATGTTTTGGAGGGTACAGTACCGGAGCTGTTGCCCCACACAGAATCAACGATGGTGTAGTGCGCTTCGTCGCGGTGCATAAACGCCATCCCATAACGCAATCCAAAGAAGGCTCCATCCCAGTCGCCAGGCCCGAGTCGGCTCAGGATGCTCTTATCAATACCCAGGCGCAGAAAAGTGTTGTTGCCGGTGTAGCTAAGGTCGGGATACTCGTAGCGTGAGCTGCCGAGGCCCCCTTCCGCAACGAAGTAGAGTTCTTTACGCCAGTAATAATCCAGGGTAGCCTCGTAGGATTGGCGCGTGTTCTGTGCCAGGTTGATGATGGGCCGAAGGATATCGAAACCCAGGCGTAGCTGATGCCCTTCTTCCTGCTCCAGCACTTGGGCTACCGAATCTTGCTGCGCACAAACTGGAGTTGTTGCTAATGCTAAGAAAGCGGCTGCCAGCAAGGCTTTCAGAGGCAATGAAGGGAAAGGCATGCGATGATTTTAATAAAACAAATCCAAGTGTTCAACGTTGGCATCGGTGGTCACATCGGTGTGGATGATCGCAGCCGAGTCGAGGGCATGACGGGTATAAATAATTTGCTTCAGGTTGAAAAAATAGGTGTAGCCGCAGGCGTTGGAAAGGAAGCGAAGCTGCCGGTCGTAGTAGATGGTGAAGGTGTCCTGTAGCAGGGATGCTGTGTCCGGACGAATCACCCAACGGCTGCTGTCTGCCACTCCGGAAAGGGTAAAGCTAAACTGGCTGCTGCGGGGTGTAGCGAGGTAATAATATTGATTGGGCAGGCCCGAAAGAGGAATGAGCATGGGGGCAGGGAGCAAGGTGTCGAGGAGGACGCTCCCTGTGTCGGCATGTTGGTAAGCATGAGCGCGCAGAAGGGTTTGCCTGGGTTGCAGGCAGGGGTCACGTGCCTCTTTATTGCAAGCGAGGAACAGCAGCAGTCCGGCAACCAGGAAGTAATTCAGAAGCTTATTCATGAAGGGAACTTAGCAACTTGTCAATATCTGCAATTACTGCATCGAGTCGGTTTCGGGCCTCTTTTCGGCTCGCTGCATCGGGCAAAGTATGGTTGATTTGCAAAGCCATGTTTTCCTGGGTTGCTTTTTGAAGCAGTATGTTGAGCCGCTGTATTTCTTCTTCCTGACGCACAATTTGAACTTGAAAGGAAGCCCATTCTTTTTTCAAATCATGATGTCGGCGCAGCAAGAGTCTGAGTTTGTCCTGGAGCAATTGCAGGGAATCCATTATTCGCGAATTTGAGCACCCAGATCGCGATGATATGCCTGGCTGAGTTGCGCCATCAGCGCCTCGGTTTCAACATCAGTCAGGGTGCGGTCGTTACGTTGGAAACAGAATCTTAGTGCCAGCGATTTTTTGCCTTCACTCAAATTGCCTCCTTCAAAGACATCGAACAAGGAATAGTCACACAAATGTTGCAGTTTGAGTTTGTCGGTTACCCGTTGCAGGTCTGCATAGCGCACACTTTTGTCAAGGACTAAGGCCAAGTCTCGGTGAACAGCCGGGAAGCGCGGAACTTCCTGATATTGGATGTTCTGCTTCGACAAGGCTTCTAACCATAATGCCCAGTCCAGTTCGGCATACCATACTCGTTCTTTGATGCCAAAAGCCCGGCATCTATCCGGAGATAATTCTTGGATCTGGCAGAGCGTCTTGTTTTTCCATTTCCAACAAACGACATCTTCTTCGTAGCTCAGGTTGGCTTTTTGAATGCCCGTTTTACGGATCAGTTTTTCAACCACAGATTTCAGGAAATAAACATTGGCAGGAATGGCTTTTCCTCTCCAGCCTGCTGCCTGAGCTGTGCCGCAGGCATACAAGGCTAATACCGGGCGCTGCGAAAAATCGGCAGCATACACAAATCCATGCTCAAACAACATCAGGTCTTCGTTGCGGCGGGCCAGGTTGTAGGACATCACTTCCAGGCCGGTTTCCAGCATAGAAGGGCGCATTACATCCAGCTCCTGGCTGAGGCTGTTGAGCAAACGTGCAACGGGCGTTTGTGCATCATAGTATTTCCCGTTGGTGATGGAATTAGTGACGATTTCTGAAAAGCCCATACCGGCCAGCAAATCGGTTACCTGATTGCGGGCGGCACGGTCTGAAGGCATGGGTTTGGTCAGCGACATGTTTAGGCGCTGCGGGATAGGGATATTATCCAGGCCATCAATGCGCATCACTTCTTCCACCACATCGGCCATTTGTGTGATGTCTTTCTTGTAAGAAGGTACCGTCAGCATACAGCCTTCTTCCCTAAGGTCACTGCATTGAAATTCGAGGGAACTAAGAATGCCGCGGACGACCTCTGGAGCATAATTTTTTCCGGCAAGCCGGTTGATGTATTCATAACGCAGAGGGAATGAAATCAAGTTCTGAACGACGGGATAATTGTCCACACTCCCTTTTTCGATTTGGCCACCAGCCAGGCTTTGGATGAGGCTTGCCGCCCGCATCATCACAGTAGGGATGCGGGCAATATCCACTCCTTTTTCAAAATGCAATGCAGCATCTGTACGCAAGCCATGATGCAGCGAACTACGCCGGATTATGGTAGGATCGAAGCAGGCACTTTCAATGAAAATATCTGTGGTCTCCTCGCTTACCCCGCTGTGCAGCCCGCCAAACACGCCGGCTAAGGCAATAGGCCCCTTTGCATCACAAATCATAAGGTCTTCCGCACTCCGAAGGACACGTTCTTTGGCATCGAGGCTAACAAATTTTTCATTGGGATTGGCATAACGCACCGTGATTTGGTGACCGGCAATCTTACTAAGGTCAAAGGCATGCAGAGGTTGCCCCCATTCATGCAATATGTAGTTCGTAGCGTCCACCACATTGTTGATGCTGCGCAGGCCAAGGGTAGCCAGACGGGAAACAAGCCAATCGGGTGAAGGCCCCACCTTCAGTCCATACAGGCAAATGCCGGCATAGCGGGGGCAGGCATCGGGTGCCTCAATATGAACCTGAACCTTTGCGGGGGCATCGGTAGGCAGGGCAATGATTTCTGGAAGAAGGGGTTTATATGCCTGCTTGCGATGATGGCTGAGGTAGGCGCAGAGGTCGCGGGCCACGCCAATATGACTGTTGGCATCTGCGCGGTTAGGCGTGAGACCAATATGAATAGCCGTATCTGGAGTTGGGAGCTTAAAATAATCGGTTGCCTTCATGCCTACCGGCGTTTGCGTGGGAAGCACTATGATGCCATCGTGGTTAGAGCCCAAGCCGATTTCATCTTCGGCGCAGATCATACCTTCGCTGGCTTCGCCCCTGATTTTGGCTTTTTTTATTTGAAAAGATTCGCCCTTTGCCGGATAAAGGATGCAACCCACAGGTGCTACGATTACCTTTTGCCCCGCAGCAACATTCGGTGCCCCGCAGACGATATGCAGGGCCTGTTCTGTGCCAATATGAACGGTAGTGAGCCGCAACTTATCTGCATTTGGATGGGGAATGCAAGTCAGCACTTCGCCCACCAGCAGGCCGTCCAGATTATGTTTTTGCGCTACAGTTTCGAGGGCTTCTACTTCCAAACCGATGTTGGTAAGCATCAGGCTTAGTTCTTCAGCAGGCAGGCTCAGAGGAAGGTAATCGAGCAGCCATTTATAGGATAAAATCATGCGGCGGCAAAGATAGCGGGGAGCATTAAGGGGCAAGGAAGCCATACAAGCGATTTAGGCACTTCTTGCGTTCTTGAAAGAGGCAATTTTCAGGAACAAAGAATTGCTGAGAAAGCGAGGCTTTGAGGCAGACAAATGACGAAAATGGACATAGTTAAATACAGTTGTTTTGGGGAGAATGTGTGCAGAACAAATGGATAAATACGGAGGTGATCGGGATAGTGTATTTCATTCTTCACATTCCTTGAAAATAGAGGTTGAAAAAGCCTTAGGCAGTAGTGTTACATCTGGCCGTAAAAGAAATTTTTTCTACCGACTAAACTGCCCATAGCTTCGCCCCGAAAGGCGCAAAAAGTAGTCAGCCGGCTTCCGATTTTTACCAGGAAACAGCCCCATTTTTCAGCGCTTGAGGCAGAATGGATTCCGCTTCGTTATTTCTGATTACATGGCCCTCAACATCAAAAAAGACTTCGGTACCAGCCGCAGTCGCAAGCATGAGCTTTCTTCCCTGGTTTATAGTAAAGTGCCGCCTCAGGCCATCGAGTTGGAGGAAGCTGTGCTGGGTGCTGTGATGTTGGAGAAAGACAAGCTGGCAGAGGTTCTGGAAATCATCCAAAGTCCGGATAGTTTCTATGTAGATGCGCACCAGCGTATTTATTCCTGCATTCGCCGGTTGTTTGATAAAGGTTCTCCGGTGGACCTGCTGACCGTGACAGAAGGGCTTCGAAAAAGTGACGAGTTGGAACTCATTGGCGGGGCCTACTTCCTGACGAAGTTGACGATGAGTGTCATTTCTTCGGCACACGTCGAAGCACATGCCCGCATTGTGATGGAGAAGTTTATTCAGCGCGAGTTGATTCGTATTTCCGGTGAAGTGATTGCGGATGCGTATGAAGACAGTAGTGATGTATTTGACCTCTTAGACAAGGCTGAGAGCAGCCTGTATGAAATTACAGACAAACACCTGCGTAAAAACTTCCTGAGCCTCGGCGATGTGCTGGTGCAGACTGTGCAGGAAATAGAGGAAGCAAAAAAGAATAAGGATGATGTGACCGGCGTTCCAACTGGTTTTCGCCATTTAGACCGGCTCACTTCGGGGTGGCAGAAAAACGCACTCATCATCGTAGCGGCAAGGCCTGCTGTGGGTAAAACAGCCTTCTGCCTGAACCTGGCTATGAATGCTGCGATGCACAGCAAGAAGCCCTTTCCTGTAGCCTTCTTCTCGCTGGAAATGGGCGCGAGTGAATTGGTAAAACGGATGCTGGCAGCCACTACGGAAGTAAGTATGGACGCTATCACTAAAGGCAGGATGCAGGAACATGAATTCATCCAGATGACACAACGGATGAACCGATTGGCAGAATGCCCCATCTTCTTAGATGATCAGGCGGCACTCAACATTTTCGAACTACGAGCCAAAGCCCGCAGGCTGAAGCAAAAGCACGATATCCAACTCATCATCATTGACTACCTGCAGCTCATGCAGGCCGACATCAACCGCAATGGAAACCGGGAACAGGAAATCTCAAAAATCTCTCGTGACCTCAAGAGTTTAGCAAAAGAATTAGCCATCCCCATCATCGCCTTATCGCAATTGAGCCGTGCAGTGGAAAGCCGTAAAGAAAGCAAGGTTCCCCAGCTATCTGACTTGCGGGAATCAGGCGCTATTGAACAGGATGCGGACATGGTGATGTTTCTGTACCGCCCCGAATATTATGGCATCAATAACGATGAAATGGGCCAGTCCATAGAAGGCGAAACCCATATCCATGTTGCTAAAAACCGGAGTGGCTCTACGGATACTATCAAGTTGCGGTTTATCAAGGAATATCAAAAGTTTGAAGACTTGCAGGATGGCCAATTTTCCGCTGGCGGCATGTCCCCTAATCCGCAGGCTGGCATTCCCAGAGATACTTCCGGATTTGGCGGTAGTAAGCTCTTCATTCCCGGAGGCTTCCAGACATTACCTTCCAAGGCTAATGATATTTCATGGGATGATGATGAAGGACACCACCCTACTTCGGGTTCAAATGATCCTGAGGATGTCCAATTCTGATGAGGGAGCAGTAGAAAAATTTTGAATTGCCGAACCGGTTTTCAACAAGCATTGAAATCGGGGAAAATAAGTTGTCCGCAATGGAAAATAAATATTGCTAAGAGGGGGTATCTTCATCGCAAGAGGGACTTATGAGTATTGAAAAGGAAGTAAAGGCACTGTTGCGTCTGTTAGACGACCCGGATGGTGATGTGTACGAAACCGTTGCGGGTAGAATTTTGCACTATGGGAAAGCCATTATTCCTAATCTGGAAGCATTGTGGGAAACGACGACCGATATTTCCGTGCAGGCAAGGATTGAATTGCTGATTCATCGGGTGCAATTGGAAGACCTACAACAAAGTTTTCATGAGTGGTGTGAAGAAAAAAATCCGGGCTTATTACATGGAGCAATCCTCGTCGCACGGTACCAGTATCCCGACCTAAAGACAGCATCAATCCTCAGCCAGGTAGATACTCTACGCCGCAATGTGTGGTTGGAATTGAATAACTACCTGACGCCGTTAGAGCAAGTGAATGTTTTCAACAGTATCCTCTATAATTTTTATCACTTGCAAGGCCATGAACTGAGTGAACGAGAGCCCAAGCATTTTTTCATCAATCAGATGTTTGACAGCAAGCAGGGCAATGGTTACACGATTGGATTGCTCTACCTCACGCTCTGCGAATTGCTGGATGTACCCGTCTTTGCCGTTGAAATTCCTCGTCAATTAGTCTTTGCCTATATAGATGCATGGCATCCCTTCCTAAATCCGGACAAGGCACAAGCCAGTGGGCAAATCACTTTTTTCTTGGATCCTATGAATGGCTCTGTCTATACCCGAAGGGATGTAGATGCCTATCTGAACAAAATCGGAGTGCGCGATAAGTCGCAACATTTTACCCCAATTGACAACCGAAGAGTAATTTATAAAATGCTCGAAGAACTAGCTCTTTGCTACCGTTATCGTCGTGAAGACGAGAAGGCGGATGAAGTGCAGTCATTGATGCGCATCCTGGTACTTGATAAACCCTCAAGAAACCTTTGGGGAGGGGCTGAATAGCTTCCTCGATGAACGGTTTACAATAGCTCTTTTAGCTTTTCTACTACCCTATCTACTTCTTCTTTTGTGTTTTGGCGGGAGAATGAAAAGCGAATAGGAGTAAGGTTTTCGGATCGGCCATTGTAGAGGGTCTTAATGACATGGCTAACGGAAGAAGCTCCACTACTACAGGCACTGCCTCCGCTAACACAAATACCAGCCATGTCCAGATTCATCAACAACATGTCTGTCTTTTCCGTTTTGGGGAATGCAACATTGAGGACTGTATAAAGCGAGGAGCCCTTTACGTCACCATTGCATATTGCCTGAGGAAATGATTCACAAATACTTTGACACATGTATGCTTTTAAGGCCCCTACTTCCTTTTGGTCTTCCTCATATTGGGCAGAAGCCAACTCTAAAGCTTTGGCAAAACCTACAATTCCATACAGGTTCTCTGTTCCCGCTCGCATATTTCGTTCTTGAGAACCTCCTGATAGCAACGGATGGATATGCACCGATTCATTAATGAATAAAACCCCTACTCCCTTGGGGCCATGGAACTTATGGCCGGCTGCGCTGGCAAAATGCACTGGGAAAGAATGCAAATTAACCGGGTAATGACCGATGGTTTGAACCATGTCGCAATGGAAAATGGCCCCATATTTTTCACAAAGTTCCCCCACTTTTTTCACGGGCAACAGGTTGCCTAATTCGTTGTTGGCATGCATCAAGGTTACCAAAGTCTTCCCTTTATTAGCTGTCAAAAGTGATTCCAGACTTTCCAAATCCACGTGTCCCTTATCTTTTAGTTTTACGTAAGAAAGCTGCGCCAAGCCTGATTTTGCCAGATTTTCAGTTGCGTGCAGTGTAGCATGGTGCTCAATAGGGGAAGTAATGATATGCGTGCAGCCAAGGTCGCGGACGGCAGCCAGGATGGCCGTATTGGAGCTTTCTGTTCCACCAGAAGTAAAGAAAATTTCAGCAGGACGACAGCCCAAAATTTTGGCAACGCTTTTCCGGGCAGACTCTATGGCTATTTTAGTTTCCCTTCCATAAGAATAGATAGATGAAGGGTTACCGAATTTTTCGGTTAGATACGGCATCATGGCCTGAAGTACTTCCGGGTCAAGAGAAGTAGTAGCTGCATTATCGAAGTAAATACGTTGCATGGGTTGAAAACTGAGCTGCGAAATTACAATTTCAAGCACTTTAGGTTTTCAAAATGTGTTGACTATGTCCAGAAATGAGGAAAACATGTTTCCGTTCTGTCAGTGCCCCTGCCTTTGCGGAGTAACACAAGGCCAAAGGGATCATTCAGGTGTTTTTTCAGAAAGGAAAGCCCATGCAGAACGGATACAGGATCGCTTCAATGGCTCATTCAGAAAAGAAGTGCTGGACATGTATCTATTCACCGAGTGCTGGCAGGTACAGGAGCACGCCGACAAATGGCTAAGGCACTACAACACCGAAAGACCACATGAAGGATTGAAGAATCAAACGCCTGCAGAGTGGGCACAGGCAAACGCCCGTTGTCCGGGCGGGGGTACCTCTGCCCGGACAATGTAACCCCAAAAACAAGCAACAACCTCTACTTTAGACCTGTCCTAAAAACGGGGCACTGACACATTTTCTTCTGATATGTGCATTGGAGCCTCGAGAGGTAGTGCACACAATCTGATTTGTAGTGATAAGCAAATCAGAAGCTAGACAAAATGCCGGTAGCCAGAGTCTTGCATTTGGATAAAGATATATGCCTTGCAGAAAGCTATTTATACAACATCATCCCTTTCCCCCTTTGGCTGAAAAAACCTATCCGGCAATTTACTACCATACCAATGCACTCGCCCCGAGAATTGCCGCATCAGCATCTGGCAACGAAGAAGGCAGCAATTTCACCTTTCCTTTATAGATGTGGAGCATAGATGCTTCCATATGTCTTTGTGTCGGTTCAAAAATTAATGCACCTGCCTGACTCAAACCGCCGAATAAAATGATGGCTTCCGGTGAGGTGATGGCTACGGCATCGGCCAAACAGGTTCCTAATATTGCTCCTGTAAATTCAAATAACTCCAATGCCAGTTGGTCGCCTGCCCGGGCTGCCTGTGTGATGGATGCTGCCGTCAGGTTTGGCATCTCGCGCAGGCAAGATGCAACGCTAGAATGCAACATCATTTCCTGGGCACTACTTACAATACCATTGGCAGAAGCATAGCGTTCCAGACAGCCTTTACGGCCGCAGCCGCAGAGCCTTCCTTCCGGTACTGCCCGCACATGGCCCAACTCGCCCGCAAAGCCATCATGCCCATATATTAATTGGCCATTAGCCACAAAACCACTTCCCAGCCCGGTGCCTAAAGTCAACAAGATAAAATCTTTCATTCCTTTAGCTGCACCATACTTCATTTCTCCGATAGTGGCTGCGTTGGCATCATTGGTTACATGGGTTTTCAACCCCAGCATATCCTGCATTATTTGCGCCAGCGGAATACGTCCTTTCCAATCCAAATTGGCCGCATGGACTATTTCCCCCGTATAAATATTTCCATTTGGTGCACCGATACCTATGCCTTGCAGGTTTTCGATTCCAATGGATTCAATCAAGGGCGAAAGGGCTGATTTCAATGCGGCTACGAAATCAAATACGGTAGCATGGCCTCTAGTAGAAAGAACGCCTTGTTTCAAAATTTCCCCGCTGCGATTGACGAGTCCGAATGCTGTATTGGTGCCACCAATGTCTATACCGAGGGCCAGGTTATTCATCTGTTTTCAATGCGGGACGCAGCCATTATGTTTGCGCCTGCACAATATGCCACAAAGTACCTCAAAGCAAGGCTACGGCCTGGCGATATTCCTGATAGGCTGCCTCTTTTTCATCTTTGGATTTATTACCTGGAGCAACAGCCAACTCATTCCTTATTTCAAAATTGCCTGCCAGCTCAGCCAGTCGGAGAGCTATTTAGTAGCCACGGCCTTTTTTGCCGCCTACTTTGTAATGGCACTACCCTCTTCATACATTCTCAACAAAACCGGCTACAAAAAGGGCATGAGCCTGGGTTTGTTTATCATGGCAATTGGGGCTTTATTGTTCCTCCCAGCAGCCGGGAAGCGCAGCTATCCTTTATTTCTCGCGGGTTTATTTATCATCGGTACCGGGCTGGCGTTGCTACAAACGGCTGCCAACCCTTATGTAGCTGAGTTAGGCCCACATGAAAGCGCGGCACAGCGCATCTCCATTATGGGCATTTGCAATAAGTTGGCCGGCATCATTGCGGTCTATGCTTTTGGAAGCATTGTACTAAGTAATGCCGATGCACTCATTGCCCGTTTAGCGATGCTGGCCCCTCCTGAAAAGGAATCAGAACTGGCTCAGTTAGCCCAGCGTGTGGTGATGCCTTATGGCATTATGTCTGCAGTGCTGGTGGTGCTGGGTATTGCCCTGCTTTTCACAGGCCTGCCGGAAATCAATGAGCGCGAAGAAGAGGATGACACCTCTCTTTCCGCCCACAAGAAAAACGTGTTGCAGTTCCCACACCTCGTGTTGGGTGCCATTGCCATTTTTCTCTATGTAGGTGCAGAGGTTATCAGCTACGACACCTTTGCTGGCTTTGGCCAATACCTCGGGTATCCGCTGGATCAGGCGAAACACTTTGCTTCTTTTACCGGCTATGGATTGCTGGCCGGTTATCTGGTTGGGATTGTCGCTATTCCCCGTTTCATCAGCCAGCAGAAAGCATTGTTGTATTTCACCCTGCTCAGCCTGTTTCTAGTACTATTGACTCTTAGCCTTCATGGCCACGCTGCAGTTCTGTCTTTCGCTGCATTAGGCTTTTCCAATTCGGTAATGTGGCCTGCCATTTTCCCATTGGCACTGAAAGGCCTGGGACGATTCACAAAAACGGGTGCGGCATTGCTCATCATGGGCATTGTGGGCGGTGCGGTTTTGCCTCCGCTCTATGGCAAGCTGGCCGAAGGAATGGGCAGCCTGGCACATCCGCAAACTCAAGCTGCGTATGTGATTCTTCTACCTTGCTATCTGTTCATTCTTTATTACGCCCTATGGGGGCGAAAGCCTCGCTGAACTTAACCGGGAATCCGGGCCATGTATTTAGTCATTTCCTGAATCTGCTCCAGCACCTGCTTATTGCTGGCCTTGGCATTTTTTGCACGAGAAAAATACATTTTGGCCCCTCGAAAATCCCGACGGTTGAGCGAAATATTGGAAAGCTGGAGATAGGCCATGGCCTCACTGTCTTTATCCGGCAAACCCAGTTTCACCGCCTGACGCAAGTGTTCATACGCTTCTTTCCAATTGCCTTTCTTGGCGGCAATGCTGCCCAACTGTAAGTGTGCCGTTCCCTCTGCCCCTTGCTCGGTCATTCCAGATGCAAGGCTTTTCTTAAAATCTGCTTCTGCGGCATCCAGGTCTTCGGATGTAGCAGCAGAAAGCTGCCCACGCATCATGAAGTAGGTTGAACGAAGCGGCTTATAAAGCCATTTGGGATTTTTCACCCGCTTCAACAAGCCCTGTGCCCCTTCCATATCGCCCCGCTCGATATAGGCTTGCAGGAGCGTCATCGGGCCAACCATGAAATGGGCCACAATCATAAGCGCCGCAATCAGGAAGGGAATCCAGGCCATCCACCATCCGTATTGTACCAAATAGCCGGTGAGCAGTCCCAGCACAATCAACACAGCTGCAATGGGCAAACGATAGAAAACAATAAAACGGCGCAACGCGAAATTCTTAATCATAGAATCGGAATCCTTTAAAGGCCGGCAAAGGTATGTTTCAGCAAGCCTGATTGAACGGTTTATAGGCATCCACCTTCATTGATTTGGGAAAACAGGGATCCTCTTAAATCCGCTGAATGACAAGGCTTGTTCGGGCATTGCCTAGTTTTGCGCTCCCTTAATTTTTTTTCAGAAATCCTTTTCAAGATGAATAAATGGCTCTGTACACTGCTTTGCATTTCCCTATGTTTTTCGGACACAATTCTTCGGGCACAACGCACAGGCATCTACGATACGACCATCAGCTTTATGGGCAGCAACAGAGCCCTTTCCATCTATGTTCCGCCGAGCTATAATCCGGCCATAAAATACAGGCTGCTCATTGGCCTGCATGGCTTGGGTGACACCTGCTACAATTACCGAAACGCACTCATCACTACTGTGGGCTGGGCCAACGGTTTCGGCAATACCATCTTCGTTTTCCCTGAAGCCGCCAACCGGAATGCTGATTATTTCCAGCCTGCAGGAGGCGAGGACATCATCCCTAACAGCAGGGACTTTATGATGGCGCAATACCATATTGACTCGCAAAATGTGGTGCTCCAGGGCTTCTCCTTGGGAGGGCGTGCCGCATTACGTTATGGATTGGACCACCCTACCGATTTCAAAGGCCTGTTGCTGAATACTCCCGCCGTGCAGGGGGTCAAAGAAGCCGTAAATGGACATGCCCAATCCTACGGCTTCAATTATGCGAACGCCCCCCAAATTCCCATTTTCATTACCCTCGGCGACCAGGACCTAACCTACCAAAGCCCCCTGGATTCTACCTACGAACAATTGGTGCTCCACGATGGTCCAGTTCGCTTTACAGTAGTGGCGGGCATGGGGCACCAGGTGCCTTCACTGGCACTCAATCAAACTGCCTTTCCGTTCTTTTCTTTTCCTGCTCATGCCGGCACTGATGCCGAAGCAGTGCAGGTGTATCCTGCTCTCTGGGTCTGTAATTCATCCCATGCTGCACCCAGCCTGCTTTTGCGCAATAGTGGCAGCGATACCCTACGCCAGATTCGCTACCAATACACCTTGGGCAGCTCCACAAATTATCAAAGCTGGAGCGGCACTTTGGCCCCCTTCCAGCATGCAATCGTCCCCTTAAATGTGAACAACGCTACACCCGCTGACAACATCATTTCAGTTCAAATTGACAGTCTCAACAATAACCTGGCCGACACCGTGCTCGGCAATAATTCCCTGACCGGAAGCTTCTACCTGCCTGCCGCAACACTCAGCAGCCTCAGTGAAGGTTTTGAAGGAACTGATTTTCCACCTCCAGGCTGGACCCTACAACAATCCGGCGACTTCTACACCGCTTGGGAGCAGGACAACAGCATCGCGCTAACCGGTTCTAATTCCGCAACAGCCTTCAACACCATCCTGATTTTCGATAATCTGGGCCGCTCAGATGCCCTAATTACTCCACCAGTAAATGTATCGGCCCTCGCAGCTCCGGTGCTGAACTTCGATGTTTCCTTCACATACGACCGCTACACTCCCCCCTACTTCACCGCCAACGTAGATTTTGCAGACACGCTGGAAGTACTGGCATCTACTGATTGTGGCGCTCATTTCAGCAGCATCTACCGTAAGGGCGGTGCCGAGCTGGCCACATACGCCAATCCGGTGATAAACCCACTCAACCTAAATGACCTCTTCCCGATGCCTGCAGACAGCAACTGGCGCATGGAAAGCATTGACCTGAATGCCCTCAAAACCGCTGGCACACCCGCCATCTTCAAGTTCAATTATATCTCCGGTTTAGGCGGCGCCATCAACATTGACAACGTGTACATCGGCACCAATACAGCCGTAAAAAATCATCCGCAAAGCACACTCCTAATTGCCCCCAACCCGGCACATGACCTACTCCAAATCCAGCTCAGCCAGGCTGCATTAGAGCAGTTGGACTTGTTTGACATGAGTGGCAGGTTACTTCGCTCCGAAACCGCATCCGGCAAAGACACGCACCACATGCAACTTCCCGTCAGCGGATTGCCTGCCGGCCTATACCTCCTCCATGTAACCACCAGCGATGGTGTAACCATCCGGAAAATTTCAGTGCTGAACTAAACGCCGGTTTCACTGAGGCTGCCCTTAAAATGGCAGCCTCAGCTTTTATAAAAAATTGTTTGCGATTTTTTTTTTGTTCACGAGCTTTCCGCCCAAGAGGCAACTTCGTTGCGTCGCACACTGCGAGGCAAGTGCTACTATTAAGCTTTTCTCGGAACATGGTTCCAGTGTTTCCTGGACAAATCCGGGCAGCGAAATCTTGATGAAAGATGCGCAATCCCGAAACGAGTTCCATACAGTCTGAAACGAATGTTGAAAGGGATAGGAACTGGCTAAAAAAATCAAATAGCAACACGCCGTTGAATCCGGATGGCAGACAACAGCAGTCCGGCACCCAGCAGGAAAAAACCGATCAGCGTCAGAATGGAATTACGCATATTGCCCGTCAGCTCTTCGACCAGGCCGAAGGAAACCATGCCCAGCACGATTGCCAGCTTTTCGCAGACATCAAAAAAAGAAAAAAACGAGGTGGTGTCTTCGGTAGCAGGCATGAGCTTTGAATAGGTGCTGCGGCTCATGCTTTGGATGCCGCCCATGATAAGGCCCACAACGGCAGCCAGCCCATAAAACTGAAAGGCTGTGGTGGTGTAGTAGGCAGCCACACAAACGCCCACCCAGATGAAAACCGTCAAAAGCAGCACAGGCAGGTTGCCCATGCGTTGCGACAAGCGTGCCATCAGGTAGGCACCGGCAATAGCAACGAGTTGAATCAGCAGGATGGTGACGATGAGCTGGCTCGATGCTAAATGAAGCTCTTTTGCTCCGAAGATGGTCGCTGCCAGCATCACGGTTTGTACGCCCATGCTGTAGCAGAAAAAGGCCATGAGGTAGCGCCGGATGAGGGGCATCTTTCGAATCTGCAGCCACACTTTGTACAACTCATGAAATCCATTGCTGAGCAGGGAATGGGTGCTGCGCCGGCTCTGAGGTCGGCCCTGTGGCAACTTACTGAATGGAATTTGCGCCCAAAGCATCCACCACAAACCCACCAAAAGAAAAGAAAATCGGGATGCATCGCCGGCATCCTGAATGCCCAGCCAGCCAAACCATTCGGGTTTCAGCACAAAGACAAAGCAGACTACCTGCAAGAGCACACTGCCCACATAGCCACGTGCAAAGCCTTGTGCACTGAGGTGGTCCCGCTCTTCAGGGCTTGCGATTTCGGGGAGATAGGCATTGTAGAACACTAAACCACCGCAGTAACCCAGTGCGGCAATGCCGGAAAGAATAATACCCAGCTCGAGGTAGTGGGCAGACCATTTAGGCGCGAAGAAATACAAGCCACAACAAGCCAGCGAACCTGTGTAGGTGAAAAAACGGAGGTAGGATTTCTTATTCCCTTTATAGTCGGCAAGTGAAGAGAGAACCGGCGAAAGCAGCGCAATGATGAGGTAGGCTGCCGCGATAGAATAATCGAAGAGAGACGAGTTTTTGAAGGTCCTGCCGAAGAACGTGACGCTGTCATTAAGGATGGCACCGCTCTGCGGGTCGCGCTGGGTGGTGATGGCTGCGTAATAAGCCGGGAAAATGGTGGAGGTGATGACAAGATTGTAGGCAGAGTTGGCCCAATCATACATGCTCCAGGCCCGGTGCAGACGTTTGCGGGCGCGGGTTGTGTCCGGCAGACTGGGTCGGTTCATGCCTAAAGGATGTAGTTGCAAAGCTTGTAGAGCGCACGGGCTCCTACGATGGAATCAATGCCTTCACTATGTTCTCCGGTGGACACTTCATTCAGGTCGAAGCCGATGATTTGTCGGCCACTGGCCTTCAGTTTTTTGAAGAGGTAAGTGACCTGATCCAGCTCAAAGCCGCCAGGAACAGGGGTGCCTGTATTGGGACAGAGCTTGGGGTCGAGGCCGTCAATGTCGAATGAGATATAAACCTTCTGAGGCAGGCAGGAGATGATTTCATTGCATTGATCGCTCCAGCTCTTGCCTTCAAATTGTTGTTCTTTCAAGCTCTGGTCGTAAAAGCAGCGTACACGCTCGCCTGCATGCTCGGTTACCTTCACTTCTTCATCGCAATAATCTCGAACACCCACCTGAACCAGCCTGCTCACCTGGGGCACCATCTCCAGCACATTATACATGATGGACGCGTGGCTGTATATGAATCCTTCATAGGCCTTCCTTAAGTCGGCATGGGCATCAATCTGAAGTACCCCAAACTCTGCATGACGGGCCCCCAATGCGGCGATGAAACCCAAGGGGCTGCTGTGGTCGCCCCCAATTAGGCCCACCTTCTTACCATCATCCAAAAGTCGGCCCGTGATTTCTTTTACCCAGCGGAACAGCATCTCGCCACCAGCATTCACTTCTGCGAGCTTGCCGGCGAGCTGAACATTTTCTTCCACCTTGCCGCCTTCGGTGAGGTAAGAGATAATCAGCTCGGCACATTGGCGCAGGTAATCGCTTTTTTTACGGATGTTCCGATCAATCGGCAGCATAAAAAAGCCTTGTTTCCATCCTTCCGGCACATCGGGGTCGTAGAGATCTACTTGTTTGGAGGCATCATAGATATGCTCTGAAGCACGGGCAGTACCAGGCCGATAGGAGACGGTCACTTCCCAGGGAACGGGTAGTAAAATGACCCTTGCATTTTCTTCTTTAAATGGAAGCCCAAAAATGTTGTTGGACTTAATGCCCACAGAATTGGGGTCAAAATGTTCAAGCAATTCCGACATAAATGCAGTTTAGCTTTTTTGTTGGGAGCGCAAAACTAATGGGAAGAATGGCGAAAAGCCTTAATCCTGAAAACAGAAAAGGCGGCGCCGAAGCACCGCCTTTTCTTTTCCGATCGTCGTATTTGGTTGGCGGTTGCTCTAATGTCTAAGGACGTTTCGGTAGTCAACCGGACCATTGTCGAATCGTGGTACTAATATACTGCTCCCGGCAAACATGTAGGAGATTTCTCTTGGAAACTTTTCCACATTGCTACATACCCATGCTTTGGGAAGCATCCTGCATATTGTCCATCTGAGCCTTCATGTTTTTGCGCCGGAACAGGTCGGTGTCCTGTTTCCCAAATCGCCAATTGAAGCTCAGCCGGAACATGGTAGGGTTGGAAATGCGGCTGTAGTCCTGCACAAAAAAATCGGACTCCGTATGCTGCACAAACTTCCGGGTGCCGAAGATGTCGTTGACAGACAGTGTCAGTGAGGCTGTATTGTTTTTCAGAAATGTCTTTTTCAAGGAGGCATCCGTAAACCATTGAGCTTCCAAATAGCCTTGGGTTGTGGAAGCGTTTTGCTGGTTGAATCCATGTCCGCCACTGGCATCAGATGCCAGGATATTGGTGCGGCTTTGATAGACGCCTGAAAGCTGAGCGCTCCAGCCACCACCAAAGCGGAACTGATTATTCAGCTTGCCGAATCCGGAAAAATAACTACTGGAAGAGCCGCTGTTATCATTAAGTTGGCCATTATACAGGTTGGCATTGGCTGTAGTATTCCACCACTTGCTCAGGTCCCAGCCCACTGTAAGTTCACCGCCATAGCGGTCGCTGCTGCCCGCATTCACGGGTGTAGTGATGATGGCGTTTTCTCCTGAAAACTGATTCAGGCCCAAAGTCTGAAGGTTCGTAATCAAGTTGTCGGAATGGCGTTCATACAGGGTAAACAGGATGTAGTTGCTGCGGGTGAAATTCTTCATGTAGCTCAGCTCAACGGAATTGGTGAACTCCGGCCTCAGGCTGGGATTTCCTTCGCGGATATTGAGCGGGTCGGAGTAATCAACATAAGGCATCAACTGGAAGAAGCTGGGCCTGCGGATGCCGCGCCTGTAGGAGAATTGCAACTGCTGTTGCCCCCCCAACATCCGGGTATATGCCAGCGAAGGGAACAAGCTGATTGGGTAGCTGACCTTGAGGTTTAGGTTGCTGTCGGGCAACGCACCGAGATAATTGGAGCTTTCAGCCCGCAGGCCTATTTGATAAGAATTGTTCGTCCCGAAATTGCCGCTATAGGAAGCGTAAGCAGCATATACCTGATCGCTGCTGTTGTAATTGGTGCCGAAGGGTGTGGGTATCATGTTCCCGGCGCTATCCTGAATAGAATTGATGATGCGGCTGTCTGTGGTACGCACACTGGCTTTCACGCCTACTTCCAGTTTGTCTTTTTGGGCAAATGGGCGGCTGTAATCGCTCTGTATAGAATAGAAATTATTTGAACCGCTGGAGTTGGTTTGCTCAGCAAGGTTTCTACTTACAGCGCTTTCTTCGGGGCCTGTGAAGTAGCGGGTGGAATAATTCGTTTGGCCGCTGTTATTTCCTCCCCGGGCGCTGGCTTCAACATTCCATTCCTCACCCGCACGCGGGAAAAGATGCTTCATGCTCAGCTCAATTCCGTTCATGTCGAAAGTGGATTTCCCTCCTGTATTCCTGCTTGCCCATCCGGTACTTTCCATACCATTTGCCAACAGGGTATCTGTGGTCATGTCAAGGGATTGGTCGGGGCGGTGCTCCCCATGCATCTTGAGCAGGCCTAGAGAAAAGCTGGTTCGGTTGGTGGCAAAATAGTCAAGCCCCAACTTCCCGAAGAAGAAGGCGCCGCCCCGGTTGCTTTCACCATCCTGATGGCTTTGCAGGGTACGTCCGCCATAGTTTTCATATCGGTCTGTCTGATCTTGCTCAAAGCCATTGCGCAGGCTGGCATTGCCGTCGAAAGAGATATTGATTTTACCGGAACGGGCATTGAAATTGCCGCCCAGATTTGTTCCGCCCCTGCTGTCTGCACCAGCACGAACGGAACCATTATACCCCGTCTTCCGGTTTTTCTTCAACACGATATTGAGGATGCCGCCGGGTCCGCCTTCTGCATCATATTTCGCAGAAGGGTTTGTTATGACTTCTACTTTGTCTATGGCATCTGAGGGAATCTGATCTAAGGTCAATGGGCTTTGACGGCCATCTACCAGAACGAGCGGTGCACTGTTGCGGATGCTCACATTATTGTCGGCATCCACCAGCACGCCGGGTACATTTTTCATCACATCGGCTGCGGTGCCCCCCTGTGAGTTTAGATCCTGACTCACATTGAAGATTTTCTTTTCGCCCTGAAGCTCAAATGCAGGCTGAGATGCCGTCACGGTCACGCCTTTCAGATTCTGGCTGCTGGGCTGGAGTTGAATATTGCCTAAGTCTTTGTTCGTTGCGTCCAGTAGGCTGGAATAGGAATCTGAGTTTGCATTTGCGTCCGGACTGGCACCAGCATTTTTCATTGCTGCACCAGCTTTCATCAGGGCAGCCAAGTCAAACGAAACACTCTTTTTAAACTCTGAATAGCCCAAGGCAGAGATTACCAATTCCAAGGGCTCATTCAGTGGCAGACCGTCAAAGCTGAACTCACCATTATCGGCGGTGATACCTCCTTGCGCCAGGATTTGCTTTCCATCTTCCGTTTTCAGCAGGGATACAGAGGCAATACTTACCGGTCTGCCGGTTTTGGCATCAATCACTTTGCCATACATCTTGCCCAATTTCCCACCCTGTCGCCCGCCTCCAGGCCCCTTCATTCCGTTTTGAGCAAGAAGTGGATTCGACCAGAAAATAGTTGCTATGAAAAGTAAAAAGGCAGGCAGGGAATATCTCATGGGATGATGCTTAGCAAGAATCGGGCAAAGGTGTTTCGAAGCGGCGTTTAGGTTTTGTTACAATAGGCAAGAAGATGTGTGATTTTCTGGGTGAATTTTACTTTGCCGCTCAGCGATTTTTCTTTTCATGCTCCGTTTTCCACCAGCCAAAATCAACCTCGGCCTGCACATCACCAGCAAGCGGGCGGATGGCTACCACAATCTCGAAACGATTTTCTACCCACTGCCGCAACTGAGGGATGCTTTGGAAATAGTGCCTGCGGCAAATTCAGTCCCTGCCTTACAGCTCAGCGGGCGGCCCGTTCAGGGCAAACCAGAAAACAACTTGGTTTGGAAAGCATTCAAACTGCTGCAAGCCCGGTATCCATCAAAAATTCCCGCTCTGGATTTTTATCTGCACAAAGTGATTCCCATGGGGGCCGGGTTGGGGGGTGGCAGTGCCGATGCCGCTTTTGCCTTAATGATGCTGAACGAAATCGGTACACTTGGACTCAGCCAGGCCGAATTAGAATCACTTGCCTTATCACTGGGCTCAGACTGCCCTTTTTTTATCCGAAACGAACCTCAGTTTGCCGCAGGGCGCGGCGAGCGGATGGAACCCGTTGCCTTGGACCTCTCCGGCTATCGAATCCAGGTTGTGTGCCCAGAAATTCTGGTTAGCACGAGCGAGGCATTCCGGCAGGTGCAGCCCCGCCCGGCCTCTTTTCCGTTACGTTCCCTGCCCGAAACCCCCCTCGCTGAATGGCGCCATATCCTGCACAACGATTTCGAAGACTCAGTCTTCCCTCAATACCCGAAAATCCAGGCAGCAAAAGAGGCCTTGTATGCAGAGGGTGCTTTGTATGCTTCGATGAGCGGTAGCGGCAGCGCTGTATTTGGGATTTTCGGAAGGCAATAAGAAGAACAGAAAATCATGCGGGCAGAATGCCCCAAATTGCAGGTCGCCTGCGATTCATCTATTCCTTTCAGCAGCTTATGAGCGCTATTATTTCCTTGCAAGACATTCATAAATCTTACTACCTCGGCAGGCAGGAGTTGCCCGTGCTCAAAGGCCTCAATCTCGAGATTCAGCGAAACGAATATGTAGCCCTGATGGGGCCTTCCGGATCAGGCAAAAGCACCCTGATGAATATCCTCGGCTGTTTAGACACCGCCACCTCCGGGCGCTATGTTCTGAACGCACAGGACGTGTCGCGCATGGCTGATGATGATTTAGCCACCGTCCGGAATGCCGAAATCGGATTTGTCTTTCAGCAATTCAATTTGCTGCCCCGCCTCAGCGCCTGGGAAAATGTGGCCGTGCCTCTGATCTACGCCGGTGTGGGCCGCAAAGAACGTGAAGCACGCGCCCGCGACATGCTAGAAAAAGTAGGACTTGCCGACCGTGGCCACCACAAACCCAATGAACTTTCAGGCGGCCAGAGCCAACGAGTAGCCATCGCCCGCGCCCTCATCAACAACCCCGCCATCATCCTCGCTGATGAGCCTACCGGCAACTTAGACACAAAAACATCCATCGAAATCATGGATCTTTTTCACACCATTCACGAGGCAGGAAACACCGTTGTATTAGTCACCCACGAAGAAGACATCGCTGAATACACCCACCGCATCGTGCGAATGAGGGACGGATTAATTGAAAGTGACCGGCAGAACCAGCCTGCTCTGCTGAGCAAATAACGCATCCCCTTATTTTTGCGCCCCCGGCCAACTTAGCTCAGCTGGTAGAGCACTTCATTCGTAATGAAGGGGTCGTCAGTTCGAATCTGATAGTTGGCTCCATAGTGAGGCTGTCTCCATCGAGGCAGCCTCTATTTTTTTCACATTTTTCTCAAGTCTAAAAAATATTGTTAGTCAGCGGGACTTTCCTTTTCTGCATCGGTTGCTACCTGCCCCTGTTTTGGATGGGGGCTACTTTCGTTGCCTGAAATTTTTATGTCCTTGTATTTGGCATCGCTCAATTCGGGCTCCAATGGCAACTGCTATTATGTAGGTAATGAGCATGAGGCAGTGTTGGTGGATGCGGGTTTGTCATGCCGCGAGACTGAGCTCCGGATGAAGGCCTTGCGTCTGGATATCGGTAAGCTAAAGGCCTTGTTTATCTCGCATGAGCACAGCGACCATATCCGCGGCATGTACCGACTGGCCGCTCGGCATAAGCTGCCGGTCTTCATCACGCCATCCACCCGGGCGGCCTGCCGGGTTACGCTACCTCCGGAGTTGCTGCATAGTTTCCAGCCCGAAGTGCCCGTACCGGTTGGAAGCCTGAGCATCCTGCCATTTTCCAAACACCATGACGCCTGTGAGCCTCATTCGTTTGTGGTGTGTTCCGGCGATATTAAAGTGGGCATCTTGACAGATATAGGCCAGGTGTGCAAGCGGGTACAGCATCATTTTTCGCAGTGCCATGCCGTGTTTCTGGAATCGAATTATGATGAAGCAATGCTTGAAAACGGACGTTATCCCTGGCATTTAAAAAACAGGATTCGGGGCGGAGCGGGGCATCTGTCCAACGGGCAGGCTCTTGAGTTATTCCTTCATCACCGGGCTGCCCATCTGCGCCTGGTTATCCTAGCTCATTTATCGCAAGAAAACAATACACCGGAACGGGCACTGGAAAATTTCCGGCCTCATGCCGGCGATACCGAAATAGCAGTGGCTTCTCGTTATGGGCCTTCTGCAGTGTATCGCATCGGCGCAGACACCCTGCTGCATGTGGAAACTAATGTTTCGGAGGCCCAGGGAATTCGGCAAAGCACCTTGTTTTAATTCCGGAATGTCAAACGGCCAGCACACGGATCATCTGCAGCATATCACGGTGCAGGTTTGCCTGTTGTTTCACTGCCTGATCAAAAGGAGTAAACACTACCTGATCGTTCACCAACCCGGCCATCACCTGGCTTTTACCGGCTCGTAAGGCATTCACCGCAGCAAAGCCCAGACGGCTGGCAAGGATCCGGTCGGCGCAGGTGGGCGAGCCGCCCCGCTGGATATGGCCCAGAACGCACATGCGCGTGTCAAGCTGAGGAAAATCGTGGCGGATGTATTCGTAGAGTGCCGAGGCGCCTCCTTTCAAATCATCCCCTTCCGAGACTACGATGATGTGTACTGTTTTCTTACGTCGCTCGTCATCGCAGATGCGCGCCACTACCTGGCCGAGCAGGGTTTCTACTTCCGGGATGAGGATGTCTTCGGCACCGCAGGCAAGGCCGCTGTGCAGCGCAATGTAGCCCGCATCACGGCCCATCACTTCCACAATAAACAGCCTGTCGTGGGCTTCTGCAGTGTCGCGGATTTTATCAATAGCCTCAACAGCGGTATTGACTGCAGTGTCGAAGCCAATTGTGTAATCGGTACCTGCGAGGTCATTATCAATCGTGCCCGGCAGACCAATAGCAGGAATCTGATGTTCCTGGAAAAACGCATGAGCGCCCCGGAAGGTGCCATCGCCGCCTATCAGAATCAAGCCTTCGATACCCCGTTGTTGTAATTGGGTAAAAGCGTTGCGGCGGCCTTCTTCAGTTTGGAAAGCTTTGCTGCGTGCAGTTTTCAGGATGGTGCCACCTCTTGCGATGATGTTGCTCACATCCTGAGCCTGAAGCGGGATCATGTCGCCTTCAATCAGCCCTTCATAGCCACGCCGGATGCCCCATACTTCCATTTTATGAAAGACCGCGGTGCGCACTACTGCGCGGATGGCAGCATTCATTCCCGGAGCATCGCCGCCGGAGGTGAGCAGGGCAATTCGTTGGATGTTCATACAGGAAAATTCAAACAATAATTTCAATAAGCCCGAATGAACCAGGCCTATCGAAGTAGCCCAAAGCAGGGGCATGCCTATCCTACTTTTGCGCAGCGTGAAAAAATCTGTTTCTAATGTCCGGCTCAAGTTCGGCGCCCTTTTCCTGTGTTTTTGGGTTTGGCTGCCTGTGGCAAAGGCTCAAAATGAATCCTGGCCTTCACCCGAAGTGGAGTCACTCTACCGGAGTGCACAAGCCTCATTAGCAGCGGGGAGTTTCGGCCCGGCGATTGCCTCATACCAGCAGGCCATTGCATTGGCGCCGGATAAGCCCGTTCTCTACCGCGACCTGGCCCAGGCTTATTTGCTTTCCGGCAATTACCGCCGTGCCGAAAGCACCATCACACCCCTCATTGAAAACGACCGGGCCGATGCAACGGCTTACGCGATTGCTGCCTCGATCCAGACTGCATTGCATGAAGACAAAAAGGCAAGGAAGCTTTTGGATAAAGGCTTAGAGAAATACCCTGGTTCGGGGTTTTTATTTCATGAAAAAGGGAAATATTATGAGCAGCAGCGTGCCCTGCCAGAAGCCCTGAACGCCTGGATTGCCGGCATCGCTGCCGACCCCGGCTACCATGTGAATTATTACGAAGCAGCACGGGCTTATATGCAAACAGACGAACCTGTATGGGCCATCCTGTATGCAGAAATTTTTATCAATCTGGAGCGCTACACTCCCCGTAGCGGCGAAACCAGGAAGCTGCTCCTGGCTGCATATAAGCGCCTGTATGGAACCCCGGATGCAGGACTGGTTCCACGCTTTGGAAAGAAGGTGAAAACAACACCAACAAACTTTAAAGAAGCTGTGGAGCACGACTTGCTGCACCTGGCTCCGGTGCTGTCCGATGGATTTTCCACAGAAAACCTAACCATGCTGCGAACCCGTTTTTGCATGGAATGGATGGCCCGGTATGCCGTCCGCTACCCGTTTACCTTATTCACTTATTGGGACAACCTGCTGCGGGCTGGGCACTTTGATGCCTATAACCAATGGGTGTTTGGCCGTGCCGAAAACCAGGCACAATATGATGCCTGGGTGAAATTTCACCCGGAAGCCATCCCGGCTTACGAGCAATATGCTGCGAAGCATCCTCTACTGCCCACAGCTTCCGACGCCTATAACCCAGCTGAACTAAAGGGCATTTTTATTAAAGACCGGCAACGATAACTGGTTCCATTCTTCCTGAAAACGTTAAAAACAAAAGAAGCCCCAATGGCGCCTGTGGCCTGACTTATTTTTGGCGCCGCCCGTTTTCTCCCTTCATGAATTTTTCTGATTTCATTTCCCGTCTGGCCTGTGTAGGCCTGATGCTTGTTTCTTTTTCTGTTTCACAGGCACAACCGGCACAAAACGCTGATAAAATCATTGCTATCGTTGGCAAAAACCGCATCATCTTGCAAAGCGACCTCGACCAGATGGTGGCGCAGAGCATGCAGAACACCCCGAACGAAATAGTCACTGATTCGATGCGTTGCCTGATTTTACAGGATATGATTTCCGGAAAGATGCTGGTGGAACAGGCCGAACGTGATAGCCTGCTTGTGAGCGATGATGAAGTGGAAGGGCAGCTCGATAACCGCATCCGGTATTTTATCCGTATGTATGGTTCTCAGGAAAAATTAGAAGCGGCTAGCGGTAAGACTATTTTCCAAATGAAAGAAGCCTACCGCGATGTAGTGAAAGAGCAGATGATGGCGGAAAAAGTTCGTAGTAAAATCCTGGAAAATGTAAGGGTCACCCCCGCCGAAGTGCAGACGTTTTACAATAGCATTCCCAAAGACAGCCTACCCTTTTATCCCGCTACTGTTGAAGTGGGTCAGGTCGTGCTGGCACCACCGGTGAATGCCGAATTAGATAAATATGCCCGCGACATGGCAGAAGACATTCGCAGGCAAATTGTGAAAGATGGCAAGAGCTTCGAAGTAATGGCCGGCCTATACAGCGAAGACCCTGGCAGCCGCGATAATGGTGGCCGCATCGACGGAGTGACCCGCAGCGGTTATGATCCAGCCTTCGTTCAAGCCACTTTCCGGCTCCAGAATGGGGAGATTTCACCCGTTATCAAATCCCGATTCGGCTACCACATTATCCAGATGATTCAGCGGAGAGGTGAAGAAGCTGATGTTCGCCACATCCTCATCATTCCGCAGCACACCGATGCCGACTATAAGGCCTCTTTGCTTCGTTTAGACAGCATACGGGCCGAAATCATTGCGGGCAAATTGAGCTTTGGTGAAGCCGTTAGTAAATACAGTACGGACGAACAAGGCAAGATGACCGGTGGGATGATTGCAGACCCTCGCACGGGCTCTACTCAGTTGCAGGTTGACCAACTCGACCCGCAATTAGCCTTGATGATTGACAGCTTGAAACCCGGGAGCATTTCTCAACCCCAGATATTCACTGCTCAGGGCGAACGCAGCACCCGAATCGTGATTCTAAAAAGCCGGACCGAACCCCACAAGGCAAACATGCGTGATGATTATGCCAAGATTCAAAACGTAGCCAAGGCACAGAAAGAACAACAAAAACTGGAAAGCTGGATTTTGGAGCGCCTACCTACTTATTACCTGCATGTGGACCCGAAATATTCAGATTGCTCCGGCATCCAGCACTGGCTCGCAGAGACAGCACGGAACTAAGTATGTTGGCTTCTGTTCTTTGGCCTTTCTTAGCTTTTTGATTTCCTCATGCAGCTCATTCTATTTGACGACGCACAGTGGACAGCCCTCTTCCCTTTTACTCATACCCGCCCATCTGCGGACATCCGCTGCGGAATCTTCACAGCCCGCGAACGCTGGCAACAATTGCTATCACTGCAACAAAGCTTCAGCCTGACAGAAGCATACCTGCAAGACGTATTTCCCAATGCTACAGGCCCGGGGCCCTTTCTTTATATCAATGGAAGAGTCATAGGCAACGAGAAGCTGGCCACTGAGCTGGCAACACTGCAAGTCGGCGCATCGCTGCAACACGATGGCCAAATCGTAGCGGCTAAATTGGAACACAGCATCCCCAACATGGATGCCTGGCACAAACAACTTGCTTCATTAAATCCGATTGAATGCCTGGAAGAACCTCGATGGCTCCATCGGCCCTGGGATATTTTTTCAAATAATGACTGGGCCATCCGTCAGGATTTCTTTTGGCTGAAAGCAGGCAGGGAATCAGCGCCCTTACCTGCCGATGTATGCACCCGAGGAACTGAAATCTTTGTGGAAACAGGTGCCCGAATTGATGCAGGAAGCATCTTCAATGCTGAGTCCGGCCCTATATACATTGGTTCCGGCGCTGAAGTGATGGAAGGCTGCAAGCTGCGCGGGCCCATTTCAGTTTGTGCAGGTGCCACACTGAAGATGGACGCTAAAATTTATGGAGCAACTACCATCGGCCCGGGCTGTAAAGTCGGTGGTGAAGTAGGCAATGTGGTCTTCTTTGCCAACAGCAATAAAGGCCACGATGGCTTTCTAGGCAATGCCGTCATTGGCGAATGGTGCAACCTCGGCGCGGATACCAATTGTTCCAACCTCAAGAACAACTATGATGAGGTAAAGGCCTGGGACGAAGCTGCCAATAAGAGTGTACGTACCGGTCTTAGCTTCTGCGGTCTGCTCATGGGCGATCATTCGAAAAGCGGCATCAACACGATGTTCAATACGGGTACCATTGCCGGTGTGTCCTGTAATATCTGGGGCAGTGGGTTTCCAGAGAAGTTTATTCCTTCATTCACCTGGGGTGGGCCGCAGGGCATGAGCACCTATCAGTTTGAACGGGCCTTGGAAACGGCAGAACGTATGATGGCCCGGCGCCACAAAACCCTCAGTGAAGCGGAGCGCGCCCTACTTCTCGAAGTCTTTCACCGCACCGCAGCCGGTCGACAGTTGATATTTGGCTCCTGATGACTATCCAAACGTTGAAGCTGCCCGCACCATTCAGACACACGAAAACGACACAAGATTTTTTTTAAAAAACCTATCAAATATTCCTTATTAAATCATGCGAAAGAAAATAGTAGCAGGCAACTGGAAAATGAATTTGGGCCTTGCCGAAGGCTGCCAATTAGTGCAGGACGTGCTGGCCGGTATGCCTACGTTGAGTGCCGAACGCCAGGTTTTGTTTGCCCCTTCTTTGCTTCACCTTACCCAAATCCAGGCATTGGTACAAGGGAAGGAGTTTGTACGTGTTGCCGCACAAAACTGCCATCAGGAAAAAAGGGGTGCATACACCGGTGAAGTAAGCGCAGAAATGCTGCATAGTGCCGGTATTCCGGTTGTCATCCTGGGGCACTCTGAGCGCCGTGAATACAATGCCGAGAGCGATGCCATTCTGGCCCAAAAACTAGATGCCGCAAGAGGCGCAGACCTGGATATCATTTTTTGCTGCGGAGAGCCACTATCCGTGCGCGATGCAGGTAGTCAAAATGCCTTCGTTGAAAGCCAGATTCGCGCTGCCCTGTTTCATTTAGAAGCCTCAGCCTGGAGCCGCATTGCCTTAGCCTATGAGCCCATCTGGGCCATCGGTACCGGGCGCACCGCCAGTTCGGCTCAGGCTCAGGAAATGCACGCTCATATCCGCAACGTATTGGCTTCCCAATATGGTACCACGCTCGCTGAGCGTGTTCCCATCCTGTATGGCGGCTCCTGCAAGCCCTCTAATGCGGCTGAGCTCTTCGCCTGCCCGGACGTGGATGGCGGTTTGATTGGTGGCGCTTCCCTTCAGGCTGCCGACTTCCTGGGCATCATCCAGGCCATGGTCGCAGCGAAATAAATTTTCTGTTTGGGAAGGTTTGGCAAGCTGAGATATACCCCTGTATATTTGCCGACCCAAAACGGGAATGCGGCGTTGGTAAATCGGTTAATACGCCACCCTTTCACGGTGGAATGACGGGTTCGACTCCCGTACGCCGTACACAGAGAGCCAGGAGAAAAGCATGCTAAAGCCCGCAAGGTTTTGACGCTCCTCCTGGCTTTTTTTTGGCTTCGTAGTACAATGGATAGTATAAGAGTTTCCGAAGCTCCAGATCCAGGTTCGATTCCTGGCGAAGCCACTGCAGCATCCTAATTCATTTGAACGCATCCCTGGTGCGTTCTTTTGTTTTCAGTAAGTTCTCATCGCCGGCATCTGCTGCAACGAAAATTGAACCAGGGCAATGCGGCTGACGAAATAATCTGCAATGATGTCCCTTCTGTTTAAGCCAACTGAACTGCCGAACTTCAATCAAGGTCAACTTTGTGCTTTCAAGGCCCCTGAATAATCATGAAACTCTATTCCGTCAATTCCGGTCATTTCAAGCTCGATGGTGGCGCCATGTTTGGTGTCGTGCCTAAGAGCCTTTGGCATCAGGCTAATCCTTCCGATGACAACAATATGTGCTCCTGGGCCATGCGCTGCCTATTGGTTGAACATGGCAACCACCTCATCCTAATAGACAATGGGATGGGCAATAAACAAGACGAAAAATTTTTCGGTCATTACTTCCTTCATGGAGAGGATACATTGGAGAAAAGCCTATCCCGTCATGGTTTCAGGGTAGAAGACATTACCGATGTGTTCCTTACCCACCTTCATTTTGACCATTGCGGAGGCTCCATCCGAAGAGATGAGGCCGGCAAATTGGTTCCGGCTTTTCCCAATGCTTTGTATTGGACCAACCACGAACACTGGGCTGCCGCCACTACACCAAACGACCGCGAGAAGGCCTCTTTCCTGAAAGAAAATATCCTGCCTATGGAAGAAGCCGGTGTGCTGCGCTTCGTTGAAACTGGAGAGGGTGAAGAATGGCTACCCGATTTTCGCGTGCGCTTCGTCAAAGGACATACCGATGCTATGATGCTGCCTCAGATTCGTTGCCAGGGCAAAACATTGCTCTATTGTGCCGACCTGATTCCTTCCATCCACCACTTGCCCATGCCCTGGATTATGGCCTACGACATGCGACCTTTAGATACACTCAAAGAGAAAAAGGCATTACTGCGGGAAGCTGTTGCCAATGACTGGATTCTCTTCTTCGAGCACGACCCATTAATAGCATGCTGCAGCCTTCAGGATACCCCAAAGGGGATACGGGCCTTAGAGCAAAATGAGCTGAGTTTCTTTTTCAGTCAGGCAGGCTGATTCGTTCCGGTATTCAAAACTTCGTGCTAAAAAATGCAGTAACCCGCTCATACAGTAGGCATGGATGCCATTTTGCCATCTCACAAGCCTGCTGGCCCATTTCTTGACAGTACCTTCGCGCATGTTTAAAAAACGCAGCATGACAAAGGATAATAAGAACGAACAGTCACTAGGAAATATGGAACAGGATCGGAACATAGAACTTCAAGAAGAATTGTTGGCAGAAGGTCTGAATACAGACGAAAACCGCGCTGGAATCACCGGACTGGAAGAACAACTCAGTGCCGATGTCGATAATAAACTTCAGGAAGAACTGGCTGCATTAAACGATAAGTATTTGCGTCTGGCTGCTGAATTTGAAAACTATAAACGCCGTACCAGCCGGGAGCGTGTGGAACTATTGCAGACTGCTGGCAAAGAAATCGTCAGCTCCCTGCTGGATGTATTAGACGATACCGACCGGGCCTCGAAAAACCTCGAAACTGGTGATGTAGCACAAATGAAGGAAGGAATCAATCTCGTGTTCAGTAAGCTGCGAAGCACGCTTCAGGCAAAAGGCCTGAAACAAATGGAAGCTTTAGGTTCCGATTTCGACCCCGAGCTGCACGATGCCATCACCGAAATCCCCGCACCGGGCCAGGAAGGCAAGGTGGTGGACGTTGTCACCCCAGGCTATTTTCTGAACGATAAAATTATTCGCCACGCCAAAGTAGTAGTAGGCAAATAAGCACGATACTTAGTTTTCATGAGCAAGCGAGATTATTACGAGGTGCTGGGTGTGAGCAAATCAGCCAGCGCAGACGAAATCAAGAAGGCCTACCGTAAGGTGGCGATGCAATTTCACCCCGACCGTAACCCGGGCAATAAAGAAGCCGAGGAGCATTTTAAAGAAGCTGCTGAAGCTTATGATGTGCTCAGTGATGCCGACAAAAAAGCACGCTACGACCGCTTCGGACATGCCGGAGTAGGGGGTGCTGCCAGCGGAGGCTTTGGCGGGGGCGGCATGAGGATGGAAGACATCTTCCAAAACTTCGGAGACATTTTCGGGGGTGAGGATGTGTTTAGTTCTTTTTTTGGCGGAGGCGGAGGCCGGGGGCGCCACAGGGGCTCCAGGGGCTCGAACCTACGTGTGAAACTCAAATTGAACTTTCAGGAAATAGCCTCCGGAGCAAACAAGAAGATCAAGGTTAAGAAGTATGTAGTCTGCAATACCTGCAATGGCTCTGGTGCCAAAGACAAAAGCAGCGTGCAGACCTGCGGTTCCTGCGGCGGGCAGGGCCAGGTTCGCCGGGTGCAGCAGACATTCATGGGCCAGATGCAAACCGTAGTTACCTGCCCTACCTGCAACGGCTCGGGCCAGCAAATCACGGCGAAATGTGCTGCCTGTAAAGGCGAAGGCCGTCAGTATGGAGAAGAGACCTTAGACCTGCAAATACCAGCAGGTGTTCAAGAAGGCATGCAACTTTCTATGAACGGCGCCGGCAATGCCGGTGAGCACGGAGGGCCGGCAGGCGACCTCCTGATTCTGATCGAAGAGGAACGCCATCCTCAGCTACGCCGTGCCGACTTAGACGTGGTGTATCCATTGCGCGTCTCCTTCCCAGATGCAGTGCTGGGCACCAGCGTGGAAGTACCAACCATTGAGGGAAAAGCCAAAATCAAAATCCCTGCCGGCACTCAAAGCGGAAAGATTTTCAGGCTGAAAGGAAAAGGCTTCCCCGCTTTTCAGTCCTACGAAAGAGGGGATGAATTGGTAGAGGTTTCTGTATGGAGCCCGCAGCACCTGAGCAAAGAGGAACTTGCGATGCTGGAACGCCTGAAAGAATCACCCAACTTCCAACCAGGCAACACACCAGCATCTGAAGATGAAAAAGGCTTTTTCGATAAGATTAAAGATGCATTTAGCTAAGAAAGAACCCTGCTGAAACAGGCTCCTTTCGTGATGATTAGCCCCTAAGCCCTGGCACGTCAATAACCGCTTCAAAGAATCCTATTTCCAAATATTCGGGGCATTGAATAGGGCACCGCAACTTTGCGGCAACAAAAAATTATTACCCATAATGATGAAGGTTCTTACCGGAAAAAAAGCACCCATTTTCCAGGCTGAAGCTGTTGTGAACGGCGTTGAATTTGTGGACAATTTCTCCCTCGGGCAGTATCTAGGAAAGAAGAATGTGGTGTTCTTCTTCTACCCCATGGACTTCACCTTCGTATGTCCCACCGAGCTGATTGCGTTTCAGGAAAAGCTGGCGGAATTTGAAGCCCGCAATACTGTTGTTGTGGCTTGCTCCACCGACACGAAATTCAGCCACTTCGCCTGGCTCAATACCGAACGTAACCGGGGTGGCATCCAAGGGGTTCAGTACCCTATTGTAGCAGACCATTCCAAGATGATTGCCATCAATTATGGTGTATTGGCTGGGGAATACTCACAATCAGAAAATGGCCTAAGCTTCGAAGGAAATCCTGTGGCGTATCGGGGCCTATTCCTCATTGACAAGGAAGGAATCGTTCGCCATCAGGTAGTGAACGATCTGCCCTTGGGCCGGAGTGTAGATGAGACCTTGCGCATGGTTGATGCCCTGAACTTCCACGAAGAAAACGGAGAAGTTTGCCCGGCAAATTGGAATCAGGGAAAAGAAGGGTTGAAAGCTACCTCCGAAGGCATTGCCGAATACCTGAGCTCCCACATAAACTAAACAATCCGGAACCTCTGGTAGGGTTCCTCTATCAGATACAATTCGCTAAAAGATGCCGGCCTAAAAAACCGGCATCTTTGCATAGGAAATGCATCGGGCCGCAACATGCAGATCATCTAAAATGCAGCTCCCTTTCGTTTCATTCAGAATGCGCTTCTGATATTCCATTCCTCCTATTACTTGTTCTTATGAAGCCCCGGTATCTGCGCGTCACAAAACGTTTCACCATGGACATGGCCCATGCCCTTTGGGGCTATGACGGGCCTTGTAAAAACATACATGGCCATACGTACCACCTAAGCGTCACTTTATTGGGCGCCCCATCGCAGGACCTGCAGGATACCAAACTAGGGATGGTGATTGATTTTGGTGACCTGAAAAGCATCGTCCACGAGCAGATCATCTCCCGCTACGACCATGCATTAGTTTTGAACGATCAGGCCCCCTACTCTAAAGCAGACCTGATTACAGCTGAATTTGAGAAGGTCATTTTAGTGCCCTTTCAGCCCACTTGCGAAAACCTGCTTTTGTATTTTGTTGAGAAACTACAGGTACATTTTCATAAAGAACCTAAGTTGATTTCGGTAAGGCTGGAAGAGACGCCCACGTCTTTTGCGGAATGGCGGGCAGAGGACCATCAGCATTAATTCGAGCAAGGCTCCATTTTCAAGCAGTAATTTTTTGTCCGTATTATTTCACTGTTTGGCAATGAAAGTCGCATCGGGGCGAAGCTGCCGGTAACCAAATAATGGCAGTAAATGAAAATAACCCGCCTTGAAAGCGGGTTATTTGTTTCTGTGCCCAGGACTGGATTCGAACCAGCACACCTCGCGGCGCCGCCACCTGAAGACGGTGCGTCTACCAATTTCGCCACCTGGGCTTAAGCACTGAGGCTAAAGGGCTGCGAAGATAGAGTTGGCAATCATTCAGCCCAAGAAAAGGCAGGTAAAAAGGCCGCATATTCTCCAGGCTTATTTGTGGATGGCTAATACAGGAATCCGGGTATGGCTTAATAGCCTAGAGGTATGGCTGCGGTGGAAGAGACTATCCCAAAAGCCATGATGGCGGGGTGACAAGGCTAACCAATCAACGGACTGTGCCTGCGCAAAAGTGACAATCGCTTCGTCCACGGCAGAAGATGCCGTTATTTCTGAGAAGGAAGCGGCAGAGCCTGCAAGTTGTTCCTGCAGCAAGGAGCGGTCGTAACTGGTGGATGAGGTTCCCTCTTCCAGCACATGAAGGATGGTCAGCCTGAATGGAAGCTTTGAACGGAGGTTTAATAAGCCACTTATGGGTAAGCCATCCTGAATGCCTTTTGCATCACAGGCAAGGCAAATATGCCGGGGTGAATGATAGCTGACCCCTTGTGGAACGGCAAGCACCAGGCCTTGATTTTCGCGCATGATGTTGACGCTATCTGTGCCGAACCATGCGTCCGTTTGTGCCGCATCGCCAATGCTAAGGACAGTGACTGCGGCACCTTGGGTCCCGCTACCCGCGGCCTCTTGAAGGGCATCCTGAGTAGTGCCGTACTTCAAATTAGTTTGGATTTGCAAGCCGGTGTAGCGGGTTTGTAAGTCGTTTTGCAAAGCATCCAGCCGGTTCTGAGCGGCATCGCGCACTTCTTCTACCGGCAAGAGGGGCATGGGCATTTCGCCTACGGCCAAGGGCACCGTATAGGAAAGCAATACCTGTAGGGGAAGCCCAAGCGTTTGAGCTAAGCCGGCAGCAAAATGAACATTGCTTTGTGCTGCGTCGCCGGGATAGGATACTGTTAGGACGAAAGACATATCAGGCAAGTTAAACAAGCCTTTGCCGTCTTAATCGGAGGTTTTTCCGGAAGGATGGTGCAAAAGCTGAAAAGCTTTCCCTAAGACCTGGCCAATGGTGATGAAAAAAATCTTAAAATCAAGCCAGCCACTGCGGTGTTTCAGATAGTAGATATCCCACTGAATGCGTTTTCGGATTTCGCGTTCCTGGTGAATTTCTCCTATGTACCCTTTTATCTGTGCCATGCCGGTCATACCAGGTTGAGCGCTATGTCGCAGGTGATAATAGGGAATCATCTTAGCGTAATAGCGGGTATGATACAGCATGTGCGGGCGGGGGCCAACGATGCTCATGTCGCCGAGCAGCACATTAAAGAGCTGGGGTAATTCATCCAGGTGGGTTGCTCGCAGCAAGCGACCAATAGGGGTAATTCGAGGGTCTTTCGCTGTAGCCTGTGCCGTATTAGCTTCAGCATTTAGGTACATGGTGCGGAACTTATAGCAGTCGAATTCAAGGCCCAGATAGCCCGTTCGCTCCTGGATAAATAGTACCGGCCCACGAGAGCTAAACTTGATTAGTAATGCAATGATGGGATAGAGCCAGGACAGAATCAGGATGATGATGACGAAGGAGATGAGAATATCGAAGCTTCGCTTTGCAATGAGGTATGTTGGGGAAGGGTCATCCACGAGGTAGCGCTCATTTATTTCAGAGAGCATTTCACGCAGGTTTCCCAATTCCGTCTGTGTTGTCGGATTGGAGACTGGTGAAGATTGCTTATCGTTTGGGAGCTGAAGTATCATGGAAAACCTCGGTAAGCATGTTGCAGACTTGCCGCAGAGGAAATTTGAATGGGCGCGAATGTCTGAAAATATGTGTAAACCTCAGGTAGAAACTGTTCACAGGAGCTATTGGACAACTGCTTTTAGAAAGGGATTAACAGGGCAACGTGCCTCTTTCAGGCTCGTGAATCATTTCATAAACGGGATGAGCTTAAAGTGATTCGGTTTGCCATTCCGTCTTTTCAACTCCTTGCTTTCGAAAAAATTTCAATCCCATCCAGGTGAGCAAGAAAGCGAAACAGCCCATCACCAGGGCCAACACAGCCCCTCCTGTAAAAAAAGCCAGCCCATCTTGTTTTACCCGTTCCAGTGTCACACCGGCCAGGTTAAAATGCCAGTCATAGCCCAGCAGCCACTTGCCCGTTGCGAGCGAGGCAATCAACCAGAAAGCCGTGAAAGGGAAGATGCTGATATTGGCTGCAATCAGAAACAAAACCTTATTCAAGCGCATCATCAAGGCCAGGGGAATGCCGATTAATAGCTGGAATCCCCATACAGGAACGATGCCCATAAAGACACCAAAGCCCACTGAAACAGCCTTTCTCAGATTGCTCTCATCAGGATGTGAAAACAGGCTTTTCCATAGTTTGTGAACACCACCTGCCCGGAATAGTCCCAGGGTAAAATCACGTGGTTTTATCCATAACACGGCAAGGGTCACCAGTACGGTATTGAGTACAGAAATCCGGAAAAAATCTTTGAAGGGGCGGAAGTGCGAAACCCGTTCTCCGGCCGGAGGGTAATAGACCGAGACAGGTGTAGCACGAACCGGAATCCCAGTCCAGGCTGCCCGAACCAGTACTTCAATTTCAAACTCAAAACGGGTAGAAAAAAAACGTTTCCGGCTCAGGAGCTGTACGGGGTACAAACGGTAGCCACTTTGTGTATCGGGCAGGCGAATATGGGTGTTGAACCAAAACCAGAAATTGGAAAAGCGTTTCCCAAAATTGCTCTTCACCGGCACATTATCTACATGCATATTCCGGGCGCCAACCAGCAATGAGCCTGGTCGCGCGGCTATTTCATCTAAGAAAAAATACAAGTCAGAAGCATAGTGTTGCCCATCACTGTCCATACTGATAGCATAGTCGAATCCGGAATCAGCCGCCGCATGAAAACCGGCACGCAGCGCTGCTCCTTTCCCTTTGTTTTTAGGAAAAGAAATAATGGACAGTGCAGGATATTGGAGGAGTATTTCTGCGGTAGCATCTGTTGAGCCATCATTGACGATGATGATACTGTTGGTGTATTGCAATACTTCATCCAGCACCTTTCCTAATGAGCCACCATTGTTGTAGGTAGGCAGCAGCACACATGCTTTCAGCGATTCAAATCGGTCTTGAAGGGCCGGCAGGGGTGAGGGCATCATGCTGCAAAAATGTTGGTTCAAGGACGGCGGATACAAGCGGCTAACTTTTTTTCTATCGAGCGTCGTTCGCCCACAGTTGCAATTTCCAGCCGCAGAGCCTGACGATAATACTGTGCGGCGGCGGCAAGCCAGCCCTGCCTCTTGCAATAATCGCCGGCCACCCGCCAGGCATCATAAAACAAGGGGTCGCCCTGCACGGTAGCTGCGGTATCTACAAAGCCATGCCGCATCAGTGAAAGCTTGTTTTCGCGAAAGCGAAGGAAACCCTGATATGCGGGGCTGTGCAGGAAACTATCCGGAGCGATGTTGCGCGCCGTGTCGGCAATGCTGCGGTCCTGAGACAAACCGTGCAGGGCAAATATTTTCTTCAAATCATAGCATACATACTCCCCCATTTGCCAGGGCGAAGTGCTCACCCAGACACGCAGGCTGTCGGGTGAAAAGATGATGCTGTGGTGGGCAATAAACTGGTTAATGGCTTTCTCGTTACCGATGCCGATGGGCTTATCATGCAGGCCCAGCCGGTCGCGGAGGATGTTGGCCACTTTTTGAGGAGTCAAAGGAAAATTCCGATTCATCAGCTCACGCAGGCGTTCTTCCCGATACACCGATGCACTGTTGGCCATCTGTTCTTCATTCAGCTTTTGATGTGCGAAATGCTTGCTCTGATAGTGGTTGGTGCAAAGGATGTCTTCCGATTCAGGGTCATAAATGGCCAGGTCCTTCGGAGTTTTTTCAATGGAAATAGCCTTATGGTCTGCGGCGCTGCCTACCAGGAAACTTTCTGAGACAAACATGGTCTTGCTTCGGGCAATGGCAATGGCTTCTTTAAGGTTGCCTGCGTATTGCAAAATTTCCCTGGCCACCAGCGATACCGGCGTTGCCGCATGGAAGGGTATTTCTGATTTTGCAGCATTTATGGTCACCGTAAGGCCGGCATCATTCATCCCCGACACCACACCGGTGAAGCCCCCCCAGGTGACGAACATGAACTTATGGCCGCGGTCCGGGGCGTAAAAAGCGACAATCTTATTGCGGGCAAAAGCATCGCCCACCCAGAAATCGAAATTGCGGCCCAACAAAAGGGCACCGGTTTCGGTGCGCCCCCCCCAGGCACCAAAGGAGGTGCAACCAACCAGCATCATGTTCTGTAAGGCATGGCCGATGTCGTGGGCGGCATGGTAGTTCAGCAATCGGGCATATTTACTCCCAATCCAATTGAATGAATCTGCCGCCGCAAAGGAGATTCCATAAATCTCTTCTTTGTATTCTGAGTCCACCGCTGCAGGCAGGTCGCGGTTTAGGAAGCCAACGATATAACGCAGGAAATGCAGGTAAAACGGCGAAGGAATCATCTGCCGGATTTGCTGCGTAAAGGCTTCTTCCTGGGCCGTGATCAGCGGCGCACTGAGCTTGCCATTCTTTACGCCACGCTCGAAGGGTTTGCCTGAGACGTACATCTCATACAAGCCATATCGGTTGCATCGAATCCAGTTATCACCAATAGTGTAAAGGCTGCCTTCGGGATGCTTTACATGAAGAGATAGAGCGGATGTATCCTGCACCCGGGGCGGCTGCACATTGCTCACATACCATACATATCCGCAAAAGAGCAACAGTAGTACCAGAATGACTACAAGGGCCCAGCCAAGAATTTTCAGGGATTTTTTCAGGAAGCGCACGAGGAGGCGAAGTTATTTGCCCTGGCGTAAATGCTTTAGGAGTGCTGGTTATTGGTAGCGGGGATGAAACTTTTCTAAGGTGCTGCGCAGATAGCCCCGGTCGAGGTGAGTATAGATTTCCGTGGTGGTGATGCTCGCGTGGCCCAGCATTTCCTGTACCGCCCGAAGGTCTGCCCCACGCTCCACCAGATGCGTTGCGAATGAATGCCGGAACGTGTGGGGATGCACGGGCACCCGAATGCCAGCCTTTTGTGCAGCATCACGAACGATGTTGAAAAGCATCATCCTGCTCAGCCCCCTACCCCGTCGGTTCAGAAAAAGAATATCCCGCGCCGTTTCCTGAACAGGAATTTGTGGACGAACATGAAGGCGATACAGGTCAATTTGTTTTGCTGCTTCCTTTCCAATTGGTACCAGCCGCTCTTTATTCCCCTTACCGATGACGCGTAGGAAACCGGTTTCAAGATACAAGTTTGAGATACGCAAAGAAATCAGTTCGCTGGCGCGAAGGCCGCAGGAATAAAGGGTCTCCAGCATAGCGCGGTTTCGTTGCCCTTCAGGGCGGCTGTGGTCTATAGCAGTCATCATAGCTTCTATTTCTTCGATGCTGAGTACCTCAGGCAGGCTGCGGCGCAATTTGGGTGCCTGCAACAGTTCTGTTGGGTCGCTGGTGATTTCGCCTTCGAGCAGCAGAAAACGGAAGAAGGATTTAATTCCGCTCAGAATCCGAGCCTGTGTGGCCGGAGCCAGTCCCAAGTCATAAATCTCTGCTACAAAGGTTTTCAAATCGGGCAGGCTGATTTCGAGGATCGGGCGATCAGGATGGTTGGCTTGCCAGAAAGTCAATAAGAGCACAGTATCATGCAAATAGGCTTCAACAGTATGCTCCGACATGGAACGCTCCAACTGCAAATAGGCTTTAAAACCAACTAAGTAAGTTGATATACACACGAAATTATAATAGAAATATTATTTAATAAAAGCTTTTTAGCTCCTTTCTGATTATATAAATATATGGATATTTAAGTACATATTGCGGCAATTTGTATGAACCATGTGACTCAAAAACTGCAATCGGAATTTTTTTACGTTCAAAAGATTTAAAATCTGATTCAGGAAGTGTCCAATGATATGCGGTAATACCTTTATTATAAAACATAACATCAATATCTTCAAATGAATTCATGTTCATAACGACATGAAATTTATTAGGAATATCTTTGTTTAAATTCTTATAGATATTTGCATTGTATATTCGATTACGTCTATCAATATTATTTATTGATAAATAATTATAAAACCAAACAGGATTCAATGTAATTATAGGAAATATAAAATAACATATTATAATTAAATATTTTTTATAGATAAGGCTTTTAAATAATAATATTAGCTGTTCAATTGCATAAGATACATACAAATACGCCAATGGTACAATAAAGAAAATATATGTATCAACTTTTGTTTTTACAATTATACTAAAAAATAATAAAACGAATACAATAGCACCAATTATGCCATAATTTAATTTTTGGTTTATAGTTTTATCTCTAACAATTAAAATTACACCAAGGGGGATGAAAAATATAAGAAATTTTCCAATAATATAATTTAAATGGTTTATATAATAGAGATACCCACCTTCGTGCCCTTCTAAAGCTTCACTAATATGCCTTCTATTGAATGCATATTCATAAATTGCCAAATCATGAAAGCGATAAAGTATGTATAATTGCCACGGTAGAAAAACAATACAACAAACAATTAATGATAATAATAAAAAAATAATTTGTTTTTTGACTTCGGCCTTATTTATTAATTGGCATAACAAAACTATTCCCCAAATGAAATATACCAATAATCCAGTTAACCATTTATTTAAAATAGCTGCACCTGAAAACACACCAATGAATATAACCCAATACCATTTTTTTGATTTTTCAAATTCAAATAATGCCCAAATACTGGCTAACACATAAAAGCCATGAGCTACATCATTATGATCCATTCCCTGTATCCCTGCTATCATTTGCAAATGAAAATTGGAACATGCTAATAATAATGCAGTGAGTAGTGCTACTCGCTTACTTACTTTTATCAGAATGGCAATTCTATATATCAGGAGTACCAAAATTGTCCCCATAATTGCACTCGGCAATCGCATACTCCATTCAGAAACTCCAAAAACTTTCATGCTCAATGCCATTTGCCACATAAATAGTGGTTGTTTATGGAGCCAAATATGGTTACAGCACCAAATAAACTTATCGTAGTTTTCTGTAATTGGGTTAACTCTAAGGATAGGAGTAAAGGGGCTTGTCATCAAATTTCTTGCTACTAAAGCATGAAATCTTTCATCCCACGGGTGAAGAAAAGGGTCAATTAATATTGCTCCGATTCTTAAAAAAAAAGACAGTATAACAATAAACAATATAGCAATATTATTTTTGTAAAAATATCTTAACTTGAATGTAAATTTCACGATAAATTATTTATCAATTATAATATATATAATGGTATTATTTCTTTATAATTTATAATTAATACTTTATTACTTTGCTGTACTCGACATATTGGCCAGTTTGTATTTTTACTATATAAATGCCAGGAATAATACTTCTAAAATCAATTTCTGATGTATAATTTTTAGGATTAAGGCCTAGTATTAATTTCCCTGTAACATCTTAGGGCCGATTTACCAAAAAGCAGGATATGTAACACCCTTAGGTATCTTCATCCTTACTTCAAACATCCCATAAGTAAAACCCTTAAAATCGTTACACCCTTCAAATGGAGCCCCTGAAACATCTCTTCGTAATTGAATCATACCGGACTTATACCTACACCAGCGATCAGGGGTATTTCTATTTCCTTTAAGGAATTCCGCATGATACCATGAACTTTGGATTTGTGCAAGCTGATCTAATCTAATAGCAGTTAACCTTAAAATGCCTCCTGGAATAACAGACACTTGTGACTCGTCATAAAATTCTCCATCAACCCATGTATGATTAGTGCTATCATAAGAATCCCCCCACCCCCATCCTGGATCATCCGGGTAAAAACATCCACCGATTCGAAAGTTGGGAATGAGAAATAATAGAATCAAAATTTTCTTCAAAAACCAAATAATAATTACTTTAATCAAGTTTGCATTGTGCTCCAGAATTTAAAGAAATCAGTACACAGGCAAGTCCGGAAATTAAAATTTGTTTCATGTTATTTGCTATTTAAGGAGTCTTTCATCATTTATCTTGTCTGAGTGTTTCAAGGCAATTGCTAAGATGTCTCACATCATAATCACTTAAACGATTTTCAAAACAACGGGTATCTGCATCTAATGCAGGTTGAATTTCAACCAAAAGAGCCAGACCCGCAGGTGTAATAGAAATATCTACCCTCCGACGGTTTTCTGTGCAAATATTCCTGGAAACCAATCTTTTTTCGAATAGTTTGTCTATGATTCTGGAAACGTTTGAAGTCGGATATACCATTCGCTCACCAATTACATAAAGGTTCATGGACTGCGGATGCTGGCCACGTAAGATACGTAACACATTATATTGCGGTTCGCTCAAACCAAAGGGTTTAAGCAATAGATTCATTCGCCCCTGTAGCCAGGCTCCTGTCACCATAATGTTGAGCATGGCACGTAAGTATGGATCCTGAATAGGTTTAGTTTGAATTCTGTCTTCGAGTGTGTGCATGTAGGTCATCAAAGCTACAGCGTAAATTGCAACATTGTAACTACATGCTACGCATTACCCTCCTAAATGGCCCCAATCTAAACTTGCTCGGCACCCGCGAGCAGGATATATACGGCAGCCGGAGTTTCGAAGATTTTCTCGAAGAATTAAATCTGCGATTTCCGGGCATTCAGCTCAGCTATTTTCAGAGCAACATAGAAGGTGACCTCATCAATCTGCTGCATCAATGCAGGGCGACGGCAGATGCTATTGTGCTGAATGCCGGCGGCTACACACACACCAGCATTGCTTTGGCAGATGCGGTTGCCGCTATCGGGCTGCCGGTCCTTGAAGTGCATATCTCAAACGTGCTGGCAAGAGAAGACTTCCGCAAGACTTCTTTTATAGCCGCTAAATGTGTCGGTTCCATCAGCGGACTGGGCCTGGAAGGGTATGCCCTCGCCCTGCAATATTTTCAGGATAGGCTGGCGCAGAAAACATAACCCCCATTAAACCCGAAAGCCTCTTAAGAAAGCTTCTATGTCCATTCTCTTTTTCCCTTCAAGTTGAAGTTCGTCCAGGTAAACCCAAGCATCTTCAGCAGCAAAACGCAAATAACTTTTTCCATCGCTCTCATGGCTTCCAGGTGCAGGCAAATAGGCGGCTGGCTGTACATGGACACGAAAGACTTTCAGCATTTTTCCCTCAAGGCTTGTATGAGCAGTAGGATGGGGCGCTAAACCCCGGACGAAATTCAATATTCTATGCCCGGATTGCTGCCAGGAAATGAGGCAGTCTTCCCGGAAGATTTTTGGAGCATGGTGCAGCTCTGAAGATTCCTTCTGAGGCTGCCCTTCCAGACTGCCAACAACAATTCCTTGTAAAGTTTTCACCAGTAAGGCAGCGCCGGCAAGCATGAGTTTGTCATGAAGGCTTCCTGCATCATCTTCTTCAGAAATCCCAACCCTTTGCTGCAATAAAATATTTCCTGTGTCAATCGCATGTTTCAGCCTGAACGTGGTAACGCCGGTTTCCTGATCACCGTGAATCAATGCCCAGTTGATGGGTGCAGCGCCCCGATATTGCGGCAGCAGCGAGGCATGCACATTAATGGTGCCTAATAGGGGCATATTCCAAACAGCTTCCGGCAGCATACGGAATGCAACGACGATATGTACATCCGCGTGGAGCGCCTGAAGCTGACTAATAAATTCTGCTGCCTTTAGTTTTAGTGGCTGCAACAGCGGCAAATTCCGCTCGAGTGCAAACTGCTTCACGGCCGTCTCGTGCACCTGACGACCTCTGCCCGCTGGCTTGTCAGGGGCAGTGACAACAGCCAACACCTGCACTCCCACATCCAGCAAGGCCCGCAGGCTGGCGACCGCAAAATCAGGTGTTCCAAAAAAAACAACACGGAGTTCCGAAAGGCTATTCATGGCCCACAAAGTTGCAGGCATCGCATTTTTTAAACTTCCGGCATTTTTGTAGGTCATAAGGTTTCGCAAACTGCCTATGCATGTATCACTGCGCCAGACAGATGACCAGATATTGCTGGCTGCTTTCCAGGATGAAGCCAGCCGGGAACAAGCCTTTACCCGCATTTTAGAGAAATACAGCGAACGGCTGTACTGGCATATACGCAGGCTCGTAGTGAACCACGATGATGCACATGACGTGTTGCAAAACATGAGTATTCGGGCCTGGCGTGGTTTGGCCGATTTCCGAGGCGACTCCAGCCTCTACACCTGGCTCTATCGCATCGCTACCAACGAAGCACTTTCATTTATTGAACAACGAAAAAAACGCACCTCTCTGTCACTGAGCGATCAGGAAAGTAGCCTTGAAAACCAGCTCCGTGCTGAGCCGGGCTTCGATGCACGAAAGCTGGAATGGCAACTTCTGCAGGCAATTCAATCGCTTCCTGAAAAACAAAGAATAGTTTTCAACCTTCGCTATTATGATGAGATGCCCTACGAGCAAATGAGTGATGTGACCGGCACTTCTGTGGGTGCACTCAAGGCTTCTTACCATCATGCCGTGAAGAAGATCGAAGCATATTTTAAGAATATCCCCAATTAAACCATTGCCCCTACCAGCCTTCTCAGAACTGTGAACAGACATGCAGGCATAAGAGACGAATTGATAGCGATGGGTAGCCCACTTGCTGACTTCCCATTGCAGGTTCCTTTTGTGATTCCCAAAGGATATTTTCAAGACCTGCCAAAGCAGCTTCTGAGTAGCAAATTGAGCGCTGAAGCAAAGGAGCCGGATACTGCTTCATTCCCTAAAGACTTAGTCTTTCAAACTCCGGAAGCCTACTTCTATGACCTGGCTGAGCGGCTGACTGACACGGCTGCTACGGCTGATTTTACTGGCGAAAAAAAAATACCATTTACCGTTCCAGATGGGTATTTCACTACCCTGCCCGCTCAATTATTAGCTGCCACAAAAGCTGCGGCAGCAAACCCGCATACGACAAAATTCATCCCACTGGCAAGCCCTTGGCGTAAATGGTTTATTGCAGCGGCAGCGGCTGTCTTGTTGCTGAGTCTGAGCTTAGGCACGTACCACTATTATGATGCACAAACGCCGGATGCGATAGCCGCCAGGCAGCTTGCACAACTTGCCCCCGACAGCATTTCAGAGTATGTGGCGCTGCACCTGGATGACTTCGACAACGCTATCCTGGAAAATCTGTTTGACAGCCCCGCCGCGTCCAAAAACACCCAACTCCCATCGCTCAATGACCAGGATATCCGGCAGTACCTCGAAGAGAATGGCGATCAAATCCCTGCCGAAACCCACGCCCCTAAAGACCTATAAACTTCCCGGAAAATGGCAAAGAGAATTGTTGGATTTATCCTGTTGATGTTAGCCTCATCAACCCCGCAGGCTCAGGCCCAGGGTCGGGGTGCAGAAAGAATTCACGCGATTAAAGTTGGCTACCTCACTGACAGGCTGCAACTGACCTCACAACAGGCAGCAGCATTCTGGCCGGTGTATGATAACTACGAGGCAGAGCTGAGGAGCACCCGACGTGCATTCCGAACACAAAACAGGCAGGCCATCACCAATGACGAAGAAGCCAACCAGTTGATAGATGACCGGATGGAACTGCAGGAAGATGTGCTAGCCATAAAACGTAAATACAAAGGCCAGTTTCTGAAAGTGATTTCTCCGCAGCAACTGGTGACGCTTTACGAAGCAGAACGCGACTTTAAGAAACTGCTGCTGCAGCAACTCAGGAATAAACGCAGGCGGTAACCCATACTGTTCGTTAGGAATTATCCCGTTTGAGATGGCACATAGAGCGATATTTTTTTTCGGCTACGCCTTAATCCTTGACATTAGTTGCAGTCTATACTAAACTTCTTTTCAGGATAGCAGCATTCAGCAGGAATTCACCGCCGGCTTTGCCCTGAACAAACTGGCATCAGTTGCAACGAACAAAGTCTTATGGTCAAGGGATAGCTACAGCAATGATTCAGTAAGGACACCAGGATGCCTGTGAGATACATCAAAAAAAGCAAGATTAATATTTATAAAGAAGCAATAAGATCCTTCAGAATAATCGTTTCCGAGAGGTAGTATAAAGTGTTTATGGCGTTATTAATAATAAAGAAAAGACTCAAATAATATACCAGATCATTATTCAAGCTTATATTCTTGTAAAGACCATCGATACCCATTTTTAAGAATTTGCTTATGTATTTCTAAGTCCAATGAATCTTTAGAAGACGGACGGAAAAGGCTTGTATCATAAAAAGTACCCATCAAAATAGTGTCTGATTTGAAACACAAACTATGGGTATTCCGATTGCTAAAACTTGCAGGGAAATAATCCTGAAATTTATTACAGATTTTTTTTCGATCGTTCAACCAATTCTTATAATGGAGTTCAATTTTTTTTGTAAATACATTGTACATAAAGACATCTCTGACTTTATATCCAGAATTTGCTCTCGATATCCCAACTACCAGACAAGAATCATTAAATGGATACATCTTTTCCACGTAATCAAAATGTATTTTAAGATTGTTTATCGTATTAACATAGAAATCTTTTGTATATATATTTGAGTGAATTGCATTTTTTAAACTATCAAGATCACTTCCAAAGTTAGATATGAAATCTGCATACATTCGATCCCAGTCATCATAAATTAATTTATCCGACTTTCGCTCGTAAATTATGTTTTTTTTCTTGTCTATACTCTTATCAACTGTTCCTATCCAAGTAACATTGAGTTCTGTGTCAATACCGTATAAATCAGTAGTTAGCGGGTCAATAAAATAACACTTACCACCAACATCAGAAACATAAGCGCCATCACTGTTCGCTAATGCTATACCGGGCATTCTAATAATACGCGATCTAATTATATTCCTAGTATTAATATTATATGTATATAGATGAAGGCCCGGCTCCCCATCTAAGGGATGGAAATTTGTAAAAGTTGATAGAAGCAAAATAGAGTCATTGAACGCATTAACACAAAGAAAATTTTTTGATGCTCCATATGCATATCTATAGGACGTTTGCTTACCAATTATTCGGTCATAAATGTATATTTTGTCAGGCTCTATAAAGACATCATAGTTCTTCATAGGGAGAACATCTACAGGAAAACGAGCAAAGGTATTAGGGCAAGTATCAATCTTCCTAACAACAAAACTATTAGGATCAAAATCATAAATAAATAATGAACTTTTCATTGTATTTGCCTTATAATAACGCAAATATGAGTTTTTGTATTTAAATGCAACAAAATCAAGAGGATATCTTGTTGAGGGAATTGAATCGCCGGTGTCAATATAAACAGTGCGTAAATACTGATACTGTGAGAAGCTAACAAAATGGAAAAATATTAATAATAATGAAATTAATATTTTCATTTTAAAATATAATGATGAGATGCGAATTGCAAATAATTTAAGTGTGTAAAATGGCATTACATTTCCTCAATACGAGTATGCCTACAACCCGAATCATCTATGGACCAAGTTACATGGTATCCATCTTCTGTGTTAAAAGAGCCTTCAGAAATGCCTAAAGCAACCTGTTGGTTAATATAATCAGTAATTTGATCCGTCCCTCCAACCTTCGGTTGCACTTTCCACTTGCAACCGTTAGAACCAGGATTCCAACAGTTTAAAAAATGTTGATCAAGGACTGCATCATGTCTTCCACCATCACAGTATTGGTAAGTCATACTCCCATCTGGATGAGGCGATCCGGAACACTCATCAATAACGATAATTTTACGAGCAAAGGAAGTAGTTGACAATAGCACACATAGCAAGAAAAAAATTGTTGTTTTCATATTTGTGTTGTTAAGTAATTATTTACAAATTAAACTGTAACTATGGCAAATTTATAATGAGGTAGATAAATATTAATATATAATAATAAAGTAATAGTATCGCAGAGATTCATTTAGAATATTAAAACATAAAACAGATTATCATTTCGTTTTCGTACTTATAAAATGAAGCGTTTCACCATAAGATAAAAACTTAATCAATCCGTTATGCATTAAAACTAGTTGAGGAGATGGCTCAGTGAAAATGATGGAATTAGTATCTAAATTAGTTTTAAATCTAAATAAAACCGTCTTAGAACAAGGAACTTCAGCTAATATTCGTGCTCTATTGGGAAGCATCCCGCTTATATTATATTCATCACAAAAAACAGAGAAAACATTATAATTTTTAAGATCAGATGTTGTTTCAAAGATCCTGCATAAGTCTTTCCCACAATGCAGACAACTTTTTTTATTGAAAATTATGAAGGCATAACTACTGTCAATACTGAATTTAAATGGCTCCAAATATATATCCTTTAATTGATCAGTAAACGTTGTAGGTTTCAGATTAGCTTGGGCTAAGGCTTTGATGAAAGAACAACCGATTAAGGCCGTAATTACAAAAGTTGTTACTTTAATTGATATTTTATTATATTCCACTTGTATCCGTTTTTAAGTACTCTATTTTGAAAAGCGAGGTCAACAGAATCCTTATTATCACCGTTAAATTCTATTGGGTTAAACAAGTTTGATTCAAAAACTTCATCTTTATTGAAACACATCCTCTGATATTTAGGAGTCGCGAAACTTAAAGGTAAGCAATCTTCAATTCGATTATATGACTGAGCTGGTGAGTTAAGCCAATTACGATACTTCTTAATAACAAAGCCTGATTTCAAATTAACAAAGTAAACGTCTCTATATATTTTCACTCCTTTTCGAGCTACTCCAATACATATCAAATTATCTGCAAGAGGGATTATCTTGTCAATGTGATCAAATTCATTGTTTATCGTACTTATCATTTTAACTAAATAATCTTTTGTAAAGAATACACTCTGTAAGTTGTCTATTAAACTATCAGTTACTATTGGGATGCCCGCATAAATTTTATAGAGTCGCATCCATTCACCATACATTAAGGAATCTGTATTTTTTTCAAATTGATTGTTTTTATTATAATCCATTTCAAAATCAATGTGATTAATGCTTTTTAAATTAATGTTGATATCGAATGTATATAGGTTTGTTGAAAGAGGTGAAAAATAATAAATTTCATTGTTGTTGCTAGAAATTAACTTAACAGACATGTCAGCCATTGCCACTCCAGGTACCTTAACTAGCCGTTCCTTTTCTATCTCATTAGACTTAATATTGAAGATCAATAAATTCAATCCACAGGGACCATCTAATGGGTGTAAATCATCAACACCTGCCAAAAGCAATAAAGTGTCATTTATTTTACTAACTTCATCAAAAATTTTTTTTATTCCTAGTACATACTTTGTGTCAACTTGAGTTCTTGATATCCTATTATAAATAGATATTTTCTTATACCCTACAAGCACATCATAGTTTTTTAAAGGCAAGACGTCATCAATTTCTGATCCTCCTTGGAAGTAGTCTGAGATGGTGTCACGCCTTGTAGGGACATATTTTTCATCCAATTCGGTGATTTGAATAGAAGATTTTTTGTTAGTGTTAATTATCTCATAGACTCGAAAAATACCATCTTGATATCGATAGGCAAATTTAAAAAAAGGGAAATCGGTATTGGGTATTGATTGGTCAGATGTAAACACGACATTTTTCAAAATATACTGTGCTTCTGCATTGAAAGTCACAAACGTAATTAATAAACAAATATAAATTGATATACATAGTGTTCTCATGGCAAAAATATGGGGGCCATACTTGCAACAACTTGCTAAATTATACAAAATATGGTTATTGCATGCAGTAGCTATAATTGATTGAACCGTCACTAGAAACTTCCCAATGTAGTTCGTTACCATTTCCATCGTCCAAAACTACATTCCCAACTAATTCACCAGATAGAATTTGCTGGTTTACGTAATCGTCTAAGGGGATTCCTCCAACCATTGGCGGAATATGACCATCACTGTATTTGCAAGCTTTCGTACCAGGTTCTTTGCAAAATAAATATGAAGTAGTTCCACCTACTGTATTATAATCAGACTGAGACACTTTATCATACCCGTTTCTTTGTGCATCTTTTCGAGTATTGTAGCAGGTTGCGGACAGTTGATCAGAAACAGTTAAGACAAGGATCGTGACACCAAGAAAAAATACGTTTTTCATCTAAGTTAGTTTTTGGCAAAAAAAAAAATAATGTTAACACAATGATAAAAAATAATGCGTGATTTGAGTAAGCTTCCCTAAAAACGGAGCCGATTAAATGTAGAGTTTTGCTTGTTTTCGGACATTGGGTTTTCAAAAATCTTATCAACAATTCCGCGTTATTCGTCCGGCTCGCTCCGGCTGAGTCGGCCTAGGTGGATTTGTGGATACGGCTTCTGGGTTTTCATCAGCTTTGGATTCATTTATTAGCTGGCGCTAAGGATAGGCTACTGGTGAGAGGTTACAGAGTGCTTTATGCAGACGCTACTGGTTGTAATCCATCTGCCACTCACTGCACATAGCCCTTCTTCCTTCAGCGAGTCAAACTGGTAGGCTTTCAGTTCCCTTCTCATGGATCCGTTCTGACGTTCTATGAAGGCATTCTGCATCGGCTTTTCTACTAGGCAGGGGCCAACTCAGCAACCGGGCATTTTATATCATGGTAAAAGAGAAACTTCCAGTGTTCTGCCCGGCCCTGCTCTGCCCAATGCTCGCGTAGCTGCATAGCCTTACGGCCATCAAAGTCATACTTCGCAACATACTTGAACCGGAGTTGACGGAGTTGGGGCGCTTCGTCACCGCCATAAAAAATTTTTTCATTCCCGGATTGAATATGAAATACTATGTGCTGTGGACTATGCCCTCCGCTATGCTGATAACGGATAGACTCCGTGATAGCACCCTGTTCCGCATCGAGCCATTCCACCTGTCCTGATTGCAAGAGTGGCTCAAAATCTTCCGGATGATAGGAAGGATAGCCAGTAGCTAAAGCAAATGCAGCCTCAGCGCGGTAGATGTAATACCGGGCAAGGGGCAAAGCCGGACGCAGAGCACCACCACCCGACTGAAGCAGCCCGCCTGAATGGTCTTTATGAAGGTGGCTTATGAGGACTTTTGTGACTTGCTCCGGCTCGAAACCCTGCTTGCGGATGTTCTGATGAAGTTGCATGCGGCCCTGAGCATCGGAGAACCCCAGGCCTGAATCTAAGAGCAGTAAATCACCGGGAAGCTGGATTAAAAAGGGTTGAACCTCCACTAGGAGAGAACCCGTAGGGCGGTCGCTAAGCTGTTCTTTTTCTGCATCAAAAGGCACAAATACTTTGTCGTGACCAATGGTGAAACTGCCTTCTAAAAGTGGAAAAATCATGAAACGAAACTTTTGAATTAAGCAGGAACCTTCACCCATGACGCCGCTATCGGATCAGCACGGCCCGGTCGGCATCAAGTCGTAGTAAGATGAAGATGAGGATAGAAAACGACAGCAGCGACGAGCCACCGTAAGAGAGGAATGGAAGCGTAATACCGATGACCGGTGCCAGACCAATGGTCATAGAGATATTGATGGCGAAATGCACGAAGAGAATGGAGGCCACACAATAGGCATACACCCGGCTGAAAGTAGAACGCTGACGTTCGGCCAGGAAGCTGATGCGCAGCATGAGCAACACATAAATCAAAATGAGCAAGGCGCTACCCACAAACCCAAATTGCTCGGCGATGGATGAAAAGATGAAATCGGTATGTTGTTCCGGCACAAAGCCATTTTTGGTTGAAGTACCATTCAGGATGCCCTTGCCCCAAAGACCGCCGGAACCGATAGCTATTTTGGATTGAGTTACGTTGTAGTTGTTGTCTTTTTTTCTGGTCGGCTCGTCTTCTGCGAGTTCGGACTCAGGCAGATAAGCCTCTGGGACATCCTGACCCAGCATTGCATAAATCCGTTCTGTCTGGTAGCGGTGCAGCACATGCCGGAAGGCAAAAGGGACTACCAATTGCGAGAATAAAATAGCTACCGCATAAGAGCCAATAATCAGTAGGCGTAGTGGGCCGCTATGCAGAAAGCGTTTCCAGAGCAAGGCCGTAAACAGTGCTGCCAATGCCGTCAGGATGATGAATAAGATGAGCTGTGACAGTAAGAGGCTGGCAATGGCCAGAGCAATAAAAGAAAAGCCACAAATCAGGATGCCATTCGGAAGCCCCTCCCGATACATGGCCAAAAAGAAAGCGACATAGACCAGCGCTAGTCCCGTTTCGCTTTGAAGCACGATGATAATGGCCGGCAACAGCGCAAAAGCGGCACCAATCAAACGGTCTTTTAGCTTGGAAAAATCGGTTTCATTGAGGGAAAGAAATTTCGCTAAGGCAAGAGAGGTGAAAATTTTACAAACCTCTCCCGGCTGAAAGGCGACCGGACCCAGGCTGAGCCAGGAATGAGAGCCTTTGACATTCTTGCCCAGAAAAATGGTAACCACCAGCAAGACGATACCAAACAAATACGACAGGAAGGCCATAGAGGCAAAAGCTTTACTGTCGGTAAACAAAATGATAAGCCCGGCAAAAAGAGAAATGCCCAGGAAGATGGCCTGATTCGTATAATTTTTTCCGGGTAGGAACAGGCCAACATCGGTACTGCGGTATTCTACAGAAAACACAGCCATCAGGCCTACCAGCACTAAAATGAAATAGAGCAGCAGGGTCAGTGCATCAATACGGGCGAAAAGGGAGCGGATACCGGTTGACATCTGCGGGCTGGTTACTTTTTCTTCATCAAATAATGATTCACATACCAAAAGAAGCTGGCAGAGTCTTGGGCCCGGCGGAGGCTGTCGCGTTGCTGCCTGAGCCAGTCTTTCCGCTGCCGGTACAGCTCATATTTCGCTCGTTGGGTTGAGTCTATAATGGCCACCTGATGGTAGTTGATCACCTTTCCGTTCAACATACGCTGCTCCAGAGGCTTGCGTTCTGCCGAGATAGAGTCTTTCAGGTATTTCTCAATCATTAGCGAAGCTATTGGCCCGGCCCAGGTGGCTCCATAACCGGCATTTTCCACTGTCACTGCAATAGCAATCTTAGGATGTACACGGGGTGCAAAGGCTACAAACACGGAATGGTTTTGCAACTTGGTGCGTTTTCCGTTCAACATGGCATAATTCTCTACAGTTCCTGTTTTGGCACACACCTCTATGTCTTTCATTCTGGCTACGGTGGCGGTACCATGATTCACCACGTCCATCATACCCAGGCCTACAATCTTGAACGCAGTGTCCGGGATATTGGAAACCCGATGCTTAACTAAATACGGAGCCAGTACCGGGTCTTTGGGATTGTTCGCAATCGCACGTACCAGGTGAGGGGTATAGTAATAACCGTGATTGGCAATAATGCACATTCCGTTCGCCATTTGGAGCGGTGTGACGGCCAGTTCGCCCTGCCCCATCCCGATATACACATTCGTGCAGGAATTCCAGGCACCGTGGTACATCTCATTATATTGAAGTGTGTCGAATAAAGTACCGCCAATCTCATAGGGCAAGTCCACACCGGTAGGATGGCCGAAACCAAATGAGTACATCTGTTCATACCATTTGTGTAATCCCTTTTTCACGCCACCAAATTTGGGTGCATCCACACTGAGGCGATAGATATGACAGAAGTAAGAGTTGCAGGAATTGGCCAAAGCCAGGCGCAGGTTTGCCGCATGACCCGGGTTGCTGTGGGTGCAGGCGATAAACCGCCCACAAAGCGTATAGCCACCGCGACAAGGATAGCCATAAGCCGGCGTAATCACACCGTCATTCAGGGCAATCAGGGCCGTCATCGGTTTTTGGGTTGAGCCTGGGTTGTAGAAGGCTTTCATGGCCCGGTTGAACAGCGGTTTAGTATGCAGCTTATATAGGGCTGCGAAATTGGCCGAGCGATCCGCACCCCGCAGTAGGTTTGGGTCATAGCTGGGCGAGGATACCATGGCCAGAATGCCTCCTGTTTCAGGGTCTATGGCCACCACCGAACCGAGCTTATTCTGCATCAACTCTTCCCCATATTTCTGGAGGGCCATGTCCACATAAAGCTGCAAGGAGCGCCCTGCGACTGCCGGTGTGTCTAACGCACCTTTCAAGTATGAATCACGTGGACGATTGAATTTGTCTTTCTCCCGGTAATACACACCCCTTCGCCCCCGAAGTACTTCTTCATAAGCAAGCTCCAGACCATCGAGCCCCACATAATCACCGGGCTGATAGCTCAGGAATCGAAACTGCTTCAACATGCGCTGCGATATCTCGCCAATGTACCCGAGAAATGCGCCTCCATGAGGCTCCGGAAAGCTTCGGATGTTCCGTTCTACCATGTCAAAGCCTGGGAAGGAATAACGGTTTTCGCCGAAACGAGCTGTCTGTGCGGGGCTGAGTTGCGGCAGAAAAGTCCCCGGTCGCATGGGGCCATTGCTCCATTTTGCTTTTTCGTAATTCTGATGGTACGTTTTCCCGTCTATGCCCAAAATCTCGCAAAGGGCTGACGAGTCGAAATCACGGGGCACATTACTAGCCGTCATTTGCAGGTCGTACACCACTTCATTGTAGCAGACCACCCGTCCTTTCCGGTCGTAAATCACACCGCGGGGCGGGTACACTACCTGGCGGTAGATGGCAATATCCGCTGCCATCACTTTGTATTTAGGCTCAAAAAGCTGAAGGAATAGCAGGCGGATGAGCAACACCAGGCCCATCGCAATGAAGATGGCACGCAGTACGAATCGGCGGGAATTCGCCGGGGTGAAACTCATGGAAAATAATCAGGAAAACAGGCTTGCAAACCTACAGGGAAATGCAAGGTCGGCTCAAAAAAATCAGCACATTCTACAGCAAGCCGGCATCAAAATGCAAGCTTGCTTTGGGGTTTTTTTGTTGGCTTTCATCCCCGGTTAGCGCTTTTTCCCAGCTTGTCCTGAAAATAAGCTCGTGGGAAGGCTGCAACGAAAGCAGGGCAATGAGATGCAGCCGAAAAAAAGAAGTCCTGGGTTATTTGTTGGCCAAAATCAGGTATTGCTCCAGGGCCGAGACCATCGAAGGAGCATTGGGGGCAGGGGCCTTCACGTCTAATCTCAACCCGGAATCTTCCACCGCCTTAGAAGTTGTGGGGCCAAATGCACCAACCACCATCCCGTTTTGTTTAAACTTAGGGTCGTGGCTAAGCAGGGCCTGAACACTGAAGGGTGAGAAAAACAGGATCATGTCGAATGAATGTTTTTTCATCACCATCGAGATATCATTGCTCAAGGTGTGGAAGAGGGTTACCTCTGCGTAGGGGATTCCTTGCTTTGAGAGGTAGGCATGGATTTCGTTCTTGCCGCTATCGGAAGAAGGCAGGATATACTTTTCCGTCTTGTGTTTCCCGATTACATCCAGCAGGCCTTGGGTAGAACCATCCGCAGAGAAGAAGACCTTTCTTTTCCGGTATAGAATGAATTTCTGGAGGTATAAAGCGACAGCTTCTGTAGTGCAGCAATACTTCATTTCCTGGCTCACTTTCACTTTCATTTCCTCCATGATGCGGAAGAAATGATCGACGGCACTGCGGCTGGTGAAGATGATGGCGCTATACTCGGTAATGTCCACGCGTTGCCGACGAAAGTCGCGGCCACTGACCCCTTCGATACGAATGAAAGGGTGAAACTCAAGTTCTAAACTATAGCGTCGGGCCAGATCGAAGTATGGGCTTTTATCGCTGTCTGGCCGGGGTTGGGTCACCAGGATGCTGCGTACTTTTTTCAGCAGTATTTCTGCCTGCACTTTCACCTTAGGAGCCGGTTTTGCGGATGCTTTTGATGCAGTTTTCGAAGCTTTGGACACTGCCTTAGGAGCCTTAGACACTGCTTTAGGAGCTTTTGAAACTGCTTTGGGAGCCTTTGAAGCAGTTAGGGGAGCCGCAGGTTTCTTTGCTGACGCTTTGGTAGATACAGTAGCCTTAGCTTTTGGTTTTGCCCTTTTTTGCGGGGCAGGCGCCGCCTTCTTTTTGGGTGTGGTGCCTTTACTGTTTTTCGCTGTTACAGCCTTAGCCATGTGTGTGGTTCGGGTAATTGGGTGTTGGGTATCGTGCTGTACTTGCATTTGCTTCAGCGCAGCAAGAGCAGCAGCCACTTAACCAATACCGCCATAGGCAGTATTTCGGAGGCGCAAAGGTACGTTAAAAAGTGAAACTTAGAGCCTTTAAACAATTGCTGGAAAGCAGGCCAGGAGCGCAGATAACGGGTACCTAGTAAGCCCAACACCAGTACGCCGGATACGATTCCCAAAGGCTCTCGCCATTCAGGGCCGCTGAAAGCAATCAGCACTACGAAGGGCAACAAAACAATACCGATGATTTTATTGACCAGGAATACATTGAAAATGTACTGCCCGGCTACTGTTTTCATCCTGAATGCCCAGCCACTGAAGCTCAGGATGAGAAACTTGCCCAGGTATATAATCAGCATGGCAGCGATCAGTAAAGGCAACAAAACATAGTCGGATGCAAGCTTCAGGCTGTTTTCAACACCGGCAAATAGGTAAAAGATATAAGCTCCCATCACGGAAGCAAAGAATACATTCATCCAGAAGTTTGGCCACCAGGAAGCCTGAAGCATTTCCTGCCACTTCTGACCCGTACCGGCATTCCGGAAGCTACCCAGGAGCAGTGAAAAATAGCGGGGTTCTGTGTATCGGATGATGCCCAGCATCAGGCAAAGAGCACATAATAGATAGAAGCTGGGAGCGGCATTTTTATAGGGTCTTACCGGCTCTAATTTGTAGTAAAAAACACTTCTTCCCGGACTCAACTTCAGAAGGCTATCCATGTATGCTCGCGTAGCAAAACGTAAGTCGGTAGAATCCGTTTGATTAAAGACCAGCCCCCAGGACTGAGGGAAGGCCCTTGCTTCAAGAGGTTGGTAACGGGCAGAAAACAGAAGAAATATGGCAAGCAGGCAGAAGCTCAAATAAAAAGTGTGAGCCATTCCAGGCTGCTTTTGGCGGGCCACTACTTGCAACATTGTGGCAAAAATAACCACCCGAAACCCCACCGGGAGTTCCGCCTTTTTACCTGCGCTACTTTTGCTTGAAATGTTGTCCATCAAAAGCCATCAACGCTTACACACCCTTGAAGTCCGTGTCGGGAATTTGCTGCTCGGTGCTGCACATCCAATCCGCATCCAGACGATGACCACCACAGACACGATGGATACTGAAGCGACTGTGGCCCAAACTATCCGGTGTATTGAAGCCGGTGCTGAACTAGTACGCATCACGGCACCCAGTAAGAAAGAAGCTGAAAATCTGGCGGCCATCAAAAAAGCCGTTCGGGCAGCAGGCTACGACACCCCATTAGTTGCCGACATCCATTTCACGCCCAACGCTGCAGAGATTGCTGCCCGTATCGTAGAAAAAGTACGGGTGAATCCAGGCAATTATGTGGACAAGAAAAAGTTTGACTTCATCAACTATAATGATGAAGAATATCACGCCGAAATGGACCGGATCCGAGAACGATTCAGGCCTTTGGTCCGCATCTGTAAGGAATATGGTACTGCCCTTCGTATCGGCACCAATCATGGTTCCCTTTCCGACCGAATCATGAGCCGGTATGGAGATACCCCTTTAGGGATGGTGGAAAGCGCCATGGAATTTCTTCGCATAGCCCGCGATGAAAGCTTTCATCAGATTGTGCTTTCGATGAAAAGCTCCAATCCTCAGGTGATGGTACAGGCTTACCGCTTGCTGGTGCATCAGATGCATACAGAATTCGGTGTTTGTTACCCGTTGCATCTGGGCGTCACAGAAGCGGGAGATGGAGAAGATGGCCGAATCAAAAGTGCGATGGGCATAGGCACTTTACTGGAAGAAGGAATTGGCGATACAATTCGGGTATCTCTGACTGAGGACCCTGAATATGAATTGCCGGTATGTAAAGACATCTGCTCCCGATACTCAGAAACCACCAGTAGCCTTGAGGAAATGCCGGATGAAGTACGCCAGGCAACGATGCATGGCTATAAGCGAAGAATCTGTAGTCTTATTGGCAACATAGGGGGTACCCGTCCCCCGGTGGTGATCGCTGATTTTTCTGAAACAAATCCCATTGGCCCGGAAACGCTAAAAGCAATTGGATATAGTTATGATGCACCCAGCGACAAGTGGCATATTGCAGATGCTGCGGCCGATTATGTTTTTATAGGAAAGCAAATCCTAAACTTCCCGCTTCCAGGCATGCTCCAAGCTCTGGTAGAAGCAGACACCTGGCAACAGTCAAAAAAAGCAGAACGTCATTACCCTCTTTTTGAGGCAAATCAATTTCTGAACGCTACTAACAAGCACCCCGAAATCAATTTTGTACAGATAGACACCGCAGAGCCAAACGCAATTGAAATGGCCCTACGTGTGAGTCAGAATCCCCGAGTAGTCTTATGTGTTTATTCCAGTTCAGCACCAGCCCTGCTGCAGCTTCGTCATTTCTGCCGCAGGATGGCCCAGACTTCCAGCAAGGCACCGATGATCCTTTGCAACCGAAGCTTTAGAAGTAGTGTGGACCGGCAGCTCATTGATTTTTCAACAGAAACTGGTGCCTTGTTTCTGGATGGTTTTGGTGATGGGCTTTGGCTCAAAAACAATCCCGCATTACTCCTCAACGAACGGGCTACGGGACGCACCTATCTGCCGGTAAACAGCAACCATCAATTTCTGAATAACACTGCATTTTCCATTCTGCAAGCATCCCGAACCCGCATTTCCAAGACAGAATATATCTCTTGTCCATCCTGCGGGCGCACCCTCTTTGACCTACAGGAAACAACATCCCGTATCCGATCTGCAACCTCTCATCTGAAAGGTGTGAAGATTGCCATCATGGGGTGTATCGTCAATGGCCCGGGCGAAATGGCGGATGCCGACTTTGGCTATGTAGGCAGCGGACCGGGAAAGATTACCCTGTATCGAGGTAAGGAAGTCGTTCGGAAAAACGTATCTAGCGAAGTTGCCGTGGACGCGCTCATTGCCTTGCTAAAAGAAGATGGCGTCTGGGTGGAGCCCACTCTGCAAACTGCAGCAGTTTAATATTCGTAAAGGCTGGGGAAAACAAAAGGCTTGGCAGCTTCTTCTGCCATGCTTTCCGGTGTACGGATTATTTTCCGGGTGCGTGAGCGGAGGAAACCGCATATCTGAGCATCATTGATAAATGAATGTCCCAAATCCACATAGTGCTTAGCCAGCAAATCGTAGCGTTTGCGCATCAGCCAAAAGAAGACGTGGAGAAAATGAATGCCTTCAAAAATGATAGCATCATTGTTCAGATACTTTTCCAGATTCTTCTTGAAATGTTCGGGATGTTCGGTCCAATGCATCGTTTGCTTTTCGTGGTGCGAGATATGATACCCATCATTCCAGCACTTGTGGTTATACTTCGTATTGATGCACGTGATGCTGTTCCGGTATTCATTTTCAGGCTGCCGGGGGCATACAAATGCATGCTGAGCCCAGTTACCCATCATAGCAATGAGGCGATAAATGCAAAATGGAATAATAAACACGCACAAGGTGGCTGGCCAATTCACAAAGCAAAGTGCGGTACAAAAAGCGATGAATAAAAGTTCGCCACGTACAGCCCGTACCATCAGGCGCTTCCTTTTTTTGCGGATGAAATAATGGGCCAGATGATAAATTCCCGTGAAAAAGAATTTTAGGAAATAGCTCATAAAGCCCCGAACCGAATCGCGGGTATAAGGCATGGTGCTGCTCTCGTCTTCCTCGAGATTATTTTCAGCGTGGTGCATGCCTACATGGTGTGTATAATACGTCTCTGGTGAATGGCCAAAGAACGGAGCAATTACCCAAGGCAGGTACTGATTCATCCATTCATATTCCTTCTTAAAAAACTTCCTGTGGCTGGTGCAATGAAGCATCAGGCCAAAAGGGCCTTTGTAGGTGAAATTATTCAGGTACTGATATAGGACAGCTATTCCCCACCACCACCACCCTTGTATGAATGGCATAAACAACAAAACACCTAAAGGCAGCATCGTCAGGCTTATCCGAACCGTCAGGCGCGCAAAAGGCAAATCTCGCTCGTCCCGTATAAAACGTAAGTAAAAGCGATCCAGACTGGAGAACCGGGCCGGTTTCACATAGACAGGGTCTGTTATCGCATTGAAGTATCTCATGCTAAGCAATGTTACTGCAAAAAAGCAGGCAAACACGTTCAGAAATAGTTACCTATTCGCAAACCGTGCTGCCCGGAACTGACTCTAATCAGCTTCCACTGAAATGTTCGCCCGCTCAAGGTTTATTTTTTCAGGTTTAGGTTTGCGGCCCAATTCAATTTCCAGATATGAATCAATCCCTATTTGAAATGATGCAGAGCATGGGCCACGAGCAAGTTGTGTTTTGCCATGACCCCCATTCAGGCCTCAATGCCATCATCGCCATCCACAATACCACCCTCGGCCCTGCTTTAGGCGGCACCCGCCTCTGGCCTTATCTGAATAGTGAGGAAGCCCTCATAGATGCCCTGCGCCTCTCCCGCGGCATGACCTTCAAGGCCGCCATCTCTGGCCTGAATCTCGGCGGTGGCAAGGCCGTCATCATGGCCGACCCCAACCAAAAAAGCGAAGCTCTCTGGCGCCGTTATGGCAAGTTTGTGGATAGCCTTAACGGTAAATACATCACAGCCGAAGACGTAAACACTGCAGCCCGCGACATGGAATTTATCGCCATGCAAACCGAGCATGTCACTGGAGTACCTGAATACATGGGCGGCTCTGGAGACCCCTCTCCGTTCACTGCCTATGGCGTGTACATGGGGATGAAAGCCTCCACTAAAAAAACCTGGGGCAATGATAGCCTGAGCGGAAAGAAAATCTTAGTGCAGGGCGTTGGCCATGTGGGCCAATACCTCGTCGGCCACCTCGTGAAGGAAGGCGCCAAAGTGTTCATAACAGACATCAACGAAGCTAAAATCAAGCAAACCCAACAGGCAAACCCAAGTGTCGAATATGTAGCCGGCGAAAAGATTTTTGACCTGGATATGGACATCTACGCACCTTGCGCACTCGGCGCCACCCTGAACACCGAAAGCATTGGCAAGCTGAAAGCCAAAGTAGTTGCAGGAGCCGCAAACAACCAGCTTGCCGATGAAGATGTCCATGGCCCCATGCTGATTGAAAAAGGCATCCTTTACGCTCCAGACTTCCTCATCAATGCCGGCGGCCTCATCAATGTCGCTGCTGAGCTCGAGACCTACAACGCTGACCGGGTGAAAGGGAACGTAGAAAAAATCTACAACCGCAGCTTAGAGATTTTCGAACTCAGCGAACGAGAAAAAATCCATACCCAGGCTGCCGCGATGAGAATTGCCGAAAAGCGTATTGCCGACATAGCCGCAGTGAACGCCAGACTCTGATGCGCTCGGATTAAGAAAGAGCTGCCTCAACCGGCAGCTTTTTTTTGCCTGTACTTTTTTGGGGAGCCGGCTTCATTGCCCGGATGTTCCCGGAAAAAATCCAGTACCTGCCTACGGGCAGGTATCGGGCAATTAAAAGCCCTCCCATTTAGCGGCGGTATATTTGCGCCCCAAATCCAAATCATGCTTCAGCTTTCCAACCAAACAGCCTTCTACAAAGGCAAAGTCCGCGACGTTTATACCATTCAGGACCAGTATCTCGCGATGGTAGTTTCGGATCGTATTTCCGCTTTTGATGTGGTGCTGCCCCGCCCGATTCCCTTCAAGGGTGCCGTGCTCAATCAGATTGCAGCTATCATGCTACAGGCTACTGAAGACATCGTCCCAAACTGGGTCATCAAAGTGCCCTTGCCCAATGCCACCATCGGCTATAAATGCGACACCTATCCCGTGGAAATGATCGTGCGGGGCTATATCGCGGGTAGTGCCTGGAGAGCGTATAAGGCCGGCAAGCGCGATATGTGCGGCGTCCCCTTGCCGGAAGGCCTGCATGAAAATGATAAGTTACCGATGCCCATTCTGACGCCTACAACTAAGGCCCAGGAAGGACATGACGAAGACATCACCCGGGAAGAAATCATCAGCAGCGGCCTGATTCCTCAGGATGAGTATGAGCAGTTAGAAAAATATGCGCTGGCACTATTTGCCCGGGGACAAGAGATGGCTGCTGCCCGTGGGTTGATTCTGGTGGACACTAAGTATGAGTTTGGCAAGCGCGAAGGCGTCATCACCCTGATTGACGAAATCCATACGCCGGATTCTTCGCGCTACTTCTACAAAGAAGGCTACGAAGAACGTCAGGCAGCCGGCCAGGCTCAAAAGCAGCTTTCCAAAGAGTTTGTCCGCGAATGGCTGATGGAGCATGGCTTTCAGGGCAAAGACGGCCAGCAAGTACCCGAAATGAACGACGCAGTAGTGCGCAGCATCTCCGAGCGCTACATGGAGCTATATGAAAAAGTGATTGGCAAGAGCTTCAACCCGGAAGCGGATAAGATGGATGAAACACACATGAAACAGGTACTTGAAGCAGAACTGGCGAAACTGAAATAAGCCCTACTCTACCCTAAGGCAGGAAGAGATGCCTTTCTGCAACGCAGCTTAGCTGATTCTAATTCTCAAAACATCAAATGCTACCCGATATGTCCGGCAACACCCAACACCGCATGATACGAGCACCTCGCGGCACGGAAATGACTTGCAAGAACTGGCCTACAGAAGCCGCCTTTCGCATGATTCAAAACAACCTCGACCCCGAGGTCGCAGAACGTCCGGAAGACCTGGTTGTATATGGCGGCATTGGAAAGGCTGCCCGAAACTGGGAATCCTTCGATAAAATCCTGGAATGCCTCAAAGAGCTGGACGAAGACCAAACCCTGATGGTGCAAAGCGGCAAACCTGTAGGCATCCTTCGTTCCCATAAAAACGCTCCCCGGGTACTCATTGCCAATTCTAATCTGGTGGGCAAATGGGCTAATTGGGAGACCTTCCGGGAGCTGGAAGCCAAAGGTCTAATCATGTATGGCCAGATGACTGCAGGTAGCTGGATTTATATCGGTTCGCAGGGCATCGTTCAGGGCACCTATGAGACCTATCTTTCATTGGCTGCAAAACACTTTAACGGCAGCCTGAAAGGCCGCCTGAATGTAACCGCAGGCCTGGGCGGTATGGGCGGTGCACAGCCCTTAGCCATCACCATGAATGAAGGAGTTTGCCTGGCGGCAGAAATGGAAGCCTGGCGGATTCAAAAACGAATCGAAACCCGATACCTTGATAAATGGACCGACCAAATAGATGAAGCCATTGATTGGGCATTAGAAGCCAAAAAGAAGCAGGAAGCTGTTTCTATTGGCTATTGCGGCAACGTTATTGACTTACTCCAACGATTGATAGACCGCAACATCACGCCCGACACCCTCACCGACCAAACCAGCGCGCACGATGAGTTGATCGGATATTTCCCCGAAGGCCTGAGCGTGGAAGAAGCCAACACCTTACGCAGCGCCAACCCAGACGAATATTGCAGCCGTTCTTTAGACAGCATGGCCCGCCATGTGCGACAGATGCTGGAACTCCAGAAACGGGGCGCCATCACCTTCGACTATGGCAACAACCTGCGGGGGCAGGCTAAAGACAAACGCGGTATAGAGAATGCTTTCGACTTCCCAGGCTTTGTACCTGCCTATATCCGCCCTCTGTTCTGTGAGGGTAAAGGCCCCTTCCGCTGGGTGGCGCTGAGCGGCGATCCGGAAGATATCTACACCACGGACCAAGCCTTGATGGAATTGTTTCCTGACAATGAAGGCCTGCACCGCTGGCTCAGGATGGCCCGGGAAAAAATTGCTTTTCAGGGCCTGCCTGCCCGCATTTGCTGGTTGGGCATGGGCGAGCGTGAGGCCGCAGGGCGAAAATTCAATGAACTGGTAAAAGAAGGCAAGCTGAAAGCACCCATCGTCATAGGCCGCGACCATTTAGACACCGGCTCTGTTGCTTCCCCAAACCGGGAAACAGAGGCCATGAAAGATGGCTCCGATGCTATTGCCGACTGGCCCATATTAAATGCGCTCATCAATACGGCCGGCGGCGCCAGTTGGGTTTCCTTCCACCATGGCGGTGGTGTGGGCATGGGATATTCTTTACATGCGGGCATGGTGATTGTAGCAGATGGCTCCGAAGATGCAGCACAACGACTCAGCCGGGTGCTGCACAATGACCCCGCCATGGGCGTCTTGCGCCATGCAGATGCTGGCTACGAAAAAGCCAAAGCATTTGCTGACAAATTCGGGCTGAACATCTGGTAACTATTTAATGCTTTTGTCTTGTTTAGAATTGGTCAGGGAATAGATTTTCATCGCCTCGAATCGGGGCACGACTTGTGGCTGGGTGGTGTCAAGATTCCACACTCCAAAGGCTGTGTGGCTCATTCAGACGGCGACGTCTTGCTGCATGCCATCTGTGATGCCTTGCTGGGTGCCGTATCCCTCGGCGACATCGGCCACCACTTCCCGGATACTGACCCTGCCTATAAAAATGCAGACAGTAAGGTGCTGCTCCAGCGCTGTTATTCTTTAGTGCGTGAAAAGGGATATTGGCTCGTAAATGTGGACAGCACCTTGCTGCTTCAGGCGCCCAAAATCAGCCCCCATGTTGCCCAGATGCAGGCTGCCATCGCAGAAGTGCTGCACATGGAATCAGATGATATTTCGATAAAGGCAACAACCGCAGAGCAAATGAGCTTTATCGGCCGGGAAGAAGGTGTAGTCGCCACGGCTACTGTTTTGTTGCAGAAATATTGACCGGCAAAATGCTTCCTATATTTCGGAAGATGGTTGATTCATCATCCCCGGCTCACTTGTCAATCAATTTGGCCAACACAACCGTCAGCAGTAAGGCAAGTGCCAATACAATGGATATGCCCAGCCACATGCCTCCTGAAAGTATATGCACCACACCTTGACAAGCACTGAGCGGAAGCAAACACACAAGGAGTAACATCAAGTAAGGCTTTTTCATATCATGCAGGCATCGGAAAACCGGCAGAAGGGTTTTCAGTAATTCCCCGTTCTGAACAAAACTTCGTGCCATTCCATCTGTAAATCCAAATCGAGAAGCGTGCAGGCATAGCTCCGGCACAATATCTTCGCGCCGCCTTATGAAACCCATTGCCGAAGCGCTGCCGCTCTTTCAACAGCCGAAGCGTATCGCTATCATTACCCATTACAAACCGGATGGCGATGCAATCGGTTCCACCCTGGCGCTCGTTCATTTTCTCCGTTTACAGGGGCATCAGGTATCCGCCATCACACCGAATGATGCACCCGAATTTCTCCTGTTTCTACCCGGCACGGAATGGCTCATCAATGCGGAAGCCGAACCCAAAAAGGCATCCGAAAGCCTGGAGACTGCTGAAATTATTTTTTGCCTCGACTTCAACGACCCGGCCCGGGTTCAAAGCATGCAGCCTGCCTTAGAACAGGCAAAGGGAATCAAGTTGCTCCTTGACCACCACATGTTCCCCAAGCCGGTGTTTGACTATGGCGAAAGCAACCCAGCCAAGAGCAGTACCTGCGAGATGGTGTATGATTTTATCAACACCAGCGGATGCAATTCCTGTATCAACCTGGACATCGCCCAATGCCTCTACACCGGTACGCTCACTGACACGGGCTCTTTCCGTTTTCCGGTCACAACTGGTGCGGTGCACCGAATGATTGCCGACCTGAAAGATCGAGGCTTAGAACATGGTCCCATTCACGAAGCCATTTATGATTCCTGGAGCACCAACCGAATGCGCTTTGTGGGTTATGCCCTCATCGAACGGATGGAAATCTTCCCACAATGGCAGGCAGGCCTGATTAGTGTTACCCGGGCCGACATGAAACTATTCGACTTGCAACCCGGCGACACAGAAGGGCTGGTTCAATACCCGCTATCCATACGGGGCATTCGCTTTTCAACCCTGATAACTGAACGAATTGATGAAGTACGGCTTTCCTTCCGCAGCAAAGGCGACTTCGATGTAAACCACTTTGCCCGTACACATTTTTCAGGAGGAGGACACTTCAACGCATCGGGGGGTAAATCTTCCGAATCCATTAACGACACCATCCTCCGTTTCAAAAAAATATTATCGGAATTTCACCCGCTCTAAAATTTTCCACTAACACACAAAACCTGCATGTTCAAGCATTACCTGGTGCCGGCCATCGCCCTCGCCGCCATTTCTATTTCCTCCTGCAACGCCCAAAACTCGGGCTTCAAAAAGCTGCCCAGCGGCCTCGAGTACAAGATTGTCAAAGATGAACCGGGCATTCAAAAGCCAGCCATCGGTGACTTCATGGAGTTCCACATCAAGAGCTATGTGCATTTCCCAAAGGGAGATTCTGTCCTCTTCGACTCCCGCGTGATGAACAACAACCAGCCTGTCCCTTTCCAGCTCACACCGCCTCAATTCAACGGTGACCTGGCAGAAGGTTTAGCCATGCTCACCAAGGGCGACAGCGCCATCTTCCGCGTCCCGCTCGACTCAATTGCCAAGGCCGGCAACCAGCTCCTGCCCTGGATGAAAAAAGGTGCAGGCATGAAGATTGAATATTCTGTTGCTGTCGTTTCTGTAAAGACACAATCACAGCTTCAGGAAGAACAAAAGGCAGAATCCGAAAAGCAATCCAAGGTGGATGATAAACTCATCCAGGACTACCTGACCAAGAATCACATCAAGGCAGAACGCAGCGCCTCCGGCCTCTACTACACGATTGAAAAACCCGGCAGCCCCAAAGTGGCAAACGGTGACAGCGTGAGCATGAACTACACCGGAACTACCCTTGAAGGCGTGAAGTTTGACTCCAACACTGATCCCGAATTCCACCATGTATCGCCTTTCTGGTTTACCCTGGGTGCAGGTCAGGTTATCCGCGGCTGGGACGAAGGCATTGCGCTGTTCGGCAAGGGAGGCAAAGGCACGCTCTACATCCCCTCCACACTGGCTTACGGCAAGCAAAGCCCCTCCCCGAAAATCGCTCCCAACTCTATTCTCATCTTCCAGGTGGAAGTTGTGGATATGAAGGGCAAGCACTAAACCGCAACTTTTATTTTCTACAAAAACTGCCTTCCTTCTGGAGGCAGTTTTTTTTTCGACAAATATTCATTGCACGGCCTCCGTTGCAGGATAGAAGCAGCAAGTCAACAATATATTTTGAATAAAAGGCGAAGGTGCCTTCGCTCTACATTCCCTTCCCGGAGAGGACAGGAGCAAGTAAATACTGCTGCCTATTGGATCTTTACTTCCCCTTCGAGGATGCTTTGGCATTCGGTAAGGAGCCGGTCTTTGGAGATGGGAACGACACCCAGTTCTTCGCAGACAAGGCCACCTGCTATGTTGCTGATTTCTGCCATGAGCCTTAGGTCGCGGGTTTGTGCGAAGACCATCGCTGCGGTGGCTATCACGGTGTCGCCGGCACCGCTCACATCGGCAATGTTGCGTAAGTGTGAGGGGATAATAAAAGGTGTTTCACCCGTTTTTTGAGCAAACACACCCAGCTCCGAAAGGGTGATGAAAGTGATTTGATGCCCGAGCGCCTCGTGCAATTTTTGGTGTGCGATTTCCAGGAGGTTGAGGTTGGGAGTGTCCAGGTTTACGTTCAGGCCTTCGCGCACCTCTTTGAGATTGGGCTTGAAGATGTCCACGCCATGAAAGCTCAGGAAGTTCTTTTTCTTAGGGTCCACTGCCGTTAGGATGCCGATTTCGCGACAGTGGTCTGTGATGCGCCGAATGACATTCTCTTTGAGAACCCCTTTGTTGTAATCTTCAAAAATGAGCACCTGGGGTTTTTCGCGTTGCAGAAAGCGGAGCACCAGGTCAATGAAAGGATGTTCTTCTTCCGGGAAGAGTTCATCGGCCTGTTCGTCGTCCAGGCGGAGCATCTGCTGATGGCGGGCCATGACGCGTGTTTTGGTAGTGGTGGCACGCTGGGAGCTACGCAGGCTTGCTTGCATCCCGATACCGGATTCTGTTGCCAGATTACTGAGGGTATCGCCTTCAGTATCTGCACCGATAACAGTGCAAAGACTCACCCGGGCACCTAAGGCACGTGCGTTTAGTGCCACATTAGCAGCTCCGCCCAGTCGGCTTTCACGATGCTTCAATGCCACAACCGGAACCGGTGCTTCTGGAGAAATCCGCTCCACATCGCCCCACCAATAATTATCCAGCATGACATCCCCTACGATGGCTACGTGCAGGGAATTCATATCCTCAAAGAGTTGGGAAAGCGAGCGCATGGGTTGTTTCATTCAAAGGCGCAAAGGTGCCGAAAGGAGATTAGTCAGCGAAAGGATACTGGGGCAGTATCAATCCGGCTTGATGCGCTTACCGATGCTTGCTTTCACAACAAAGTAAACCGGGATGCCCAGCAGGACGATGAAGAGGCCCGGCAGCGTTGTATCTGGCTTCACCTTGAGCAAAATGATACAGATAAACGCCGCCACCATCATATAGAGTACCGGCACAACAGGATATCCGAATGCTTTGTATGGTCGGGGTAAATCGGGCCGGCGGCGGCGCAGCACAAAGATGCCTCCGATGGTGAGGATGTAGAAGATGAGTACGACGAAGACGATATAATCGAGCAGTTGCCCATACTTTCCTGAGAGGCAGAGTATGGAAGCCCAGAGGCATTGCATCCAAAGGGCAATTGCGGGCACCCCTTTCGCATTCAGTTTTGCGGCAGCAGGAAGGAACAGGCCATCGCGGGCCATCGTGTTATACACGCGGGCTCCAGCGAGGATCAGACCATTGTTACAGCCGAAGGTGCTGACCATGACCAGTACCGCTATGATGGTTGTGCCCAAGGCGCCAAAGAGTTTTTTGGAAGCAGCCAGCGCGACGCGATCTTGTTGTGAGAAGGCAATTTCATGAACGGAAAGGACATTCAGGTACATCAGGTTCATGCAGATGTAGAGCAGGGTCACCACTAAGGTGCCGAGGAAGAGGGATAGGCCAATATTTCGTTCTGGCCGCTTGATTTCGCCGGCAATGAAGGTCACGTTATTCCAGGCATCCGAAGAGAAGATAGCACCGACCATTGCGCCACAAAGAGCCAGCACCAATGGCCCGCCCTGAAGCATTTCATGAAAGATGGTTCCGCCGGGGCCTTTATCAATCTTAATGGCCATCCAGGCTTCTGACCAGTTCATCTTCCAGATGGCAGCACCATCCCGGAAAAGGATAAAACCGGCTGCAATGAGTGCGGCCATTGCCAAGAGCTTGGCAGCGGTGAAAATGCCGTTGATCCATTTTCCTCCTTCAATTCCTCTACCATTAATAGCAGTCAGCAACACGATGACACCGATACCTACCAACTGTGCAGCCGTCAGGTGAAAACTCCCAATGGTAGCAAGGATATTGTCTTCGCCGAGCGCAGGAGCCAGATAGCCAAAGAATTTTGCAAAGGCTACGCCCACAGCGGCGATGGTACCCGTCTGAATGACGGTAAAAAAGGCCCAGCCGTACAGGAAACTCCACATAGGCCCATAGGCTTCGCGCAGATAGACATACTGGCCGCCCGCTTTGGGGAACATGCCACTCAGTTCGCCGTAAGAAAGGGCGGCAGCCAGGGTAAGCAGGCCCGAAATAATCCAGACAACAATGAGCCATCCTGCGCTGCCCAAGGTGCGTGAGATGTCGGCAGAGACAATGAAAATGCCTGAGCCAATCATAGAGCCTGCAACCAGGAGGGCACCGTCAATCAGACGAAGGGAACGATGGTAATGAGGGCTTGCCTGTTCCATTATTTTTTGGTTTCGATGGTGTGGGAACGTAGAGACGCGCCGGGTCGGGGCGCGTCTCAATATTAGTTTGGCGATTAAGGTAAAGCTATTTGGATTTTTCGGCAGCTTTTGCCTGTTCGTTCATGCCTTTTATCACGTCCTGAGTGATGTTGAAAGCCTGGTTGGCAAAAAGAATCTGGGCATTGCTGCGCGAATAAGAGAGCACATAATCCAAGTGATGATCCTTAGTGTATTGTGCCAGGAATTTGTCCATATCATCATGTAGCTTCTTATTGAAAGACTCCAATTTTTCCTGAAACTGAGTGCCCATCGCCGCCTTGCGGGTTTCTAAGCTTTGTTGCATTTGTCCCAGGCGTTTTTCTGCGGCTTCTGCTTCGGCGCGGGTGAGAGTCCCCTCTTGTTGTTTGCGCATCACTCCGGCATAGTCGGCTTGCATTTGCTGGGCGGAGCGTTGCAATTCACTTTCCATAGATTCCTGTTGGGCCTTGAATTCGTCTTTCTTTTTCTTCAGGCTTTCGTAGTGTGCTTCAAACGTGTCAATATCTACGTAAGCAATCCGGGTGGCCGGGCTGGCTTCGGAAGTAGTATTCGTTGTGCCGGCACCCTCAGGTTTTGTTTGGCTGCGGTGGCATGCGCTGCCAAGAAGCAATAGAATACCTGTGGTAAAAGCAAGAAAAAGGGTGTGCTTGGTGCGTTTCATAATGCGATGTGAAGGCCGCAAAAATAGAGGGGACATATTTGGCAGCCATGTGAAGGCCCTGATAAATCCGGAAGTCCTTGTTTCAAATTTTTTGGCAGCCAGAAATATTCCTGTCAAAGCAATTCCCAAATACTATCCGGAATGTCAATACAGAACGCTCTGCCCCAAATTCGCCCATCCATAACCAATGCTTAGCAATAGTTCAACGTGAGAATCCGGCAAATGAAACCAACTGGTTAATGACTTCGGATTAAGGCTAAATCCACTAAGAAATTCAAAGGGCGCCGGCTACGTTTGTACCGCTTAGAGCATCTGCCATGTCCGCCCGTATCGTTTCATTTTCAGGTATCGCAACAGTAGTGCTCCTGGCATGGACAGGAGTGCAGACCGATGCACAGGTTTCGGCTACGTCTGGAGTAAATGCCAATATCATCACTCCGGTAAGCATTTCACAGGCAAGCAGCCAGTTAGAGTTAAGAAGCCATCCACTTCAATTTCAAAACCTGGCAGCATCAAACGTGGTGCAAAGGCGTGTTTCCAGGATGAAACAAGACGATGAGGATGTCCGTGCACAATTTGAAATCAGCGGTAGTCCGGAATATGCCTTTAGTATTACGGTTCCGAGATTCATCAGTGTGGAGCATAGAGAAAACGTACTGACTCTGGAAACAAAGACTACTATTTTAACCGGGACGAAAAAACTATCCGGTACGGGCACTGCTATGATTGAAGTGGAAGGGATTGTAGTCACAACAAACCTCCCCAAACGAAACTTAGCCCTTGCTTACAATGAGGAGGAGGAACGCTATGAGCAAAACAGCCTACCAATATTGATCAGTTACAATTAAAAGCTTACGGCAGTTCCTTTCTTTTGACTGTTTCCGTTTGGCGGTTCCCAGTGAATCAGGCTACCTGCGCTACTTTTGGAGGTTCACACCTTACATGCAACTGTACCCTGCGCACGCCGCAGATTCCTTAGAGTTTACCAGGATTCGCGAGCTGCTCTCAGAAAAATGCCGTACCGATGAGGCCCGAAGCCGGGTTGCGGCCATGCGCTTCATGAATCGCTTAGAAATAATCGAGAAAGCGCTGAAGCAAACTGCAGAATTCAAGCTCAGCCTGGGTGGCGGCGATTATTTCCCCGGAGCATACAGCCGCAACCTGCAACAGGAACTTCGCCTGCTCAGTATCCATAACGCGATTTTGAGCGCAGATAGTTTAGTGGCCTTGAGCCAACTGGCCCTCACGGTTCAAAACATCTTGCTTTGGTTCAAAGGACACTCAGGGTTATTTCCAAACCTCGAATTGCTCGTAGAAGGGCTTGTTTTTGAAAAAGAAATTGTCCGTATTGTAAATGCAGTCTTGGATGAACAGGGGCAGCTCCACGACCATGCTTCCCGTGAATTGATGCACATCCGTGCCAACCTTTCCAGCACCCGGCAAACGCTCCGTCGCACATTTGAACACATCCTTCGCCGCCTCGGCAAAGCAGGATTTCTGGCCGATATCTCGGAGAGTTTTATGAATGGACGCCGTGTAGTAGCCGTTGCTGCAGAACACAAGCGCAGTGTACGAGGCATTTTACATGGAGAGAGCGACACCGCGCGTACCAGCTTCATCGAGCCGGAAGAAACCATTGAACTCAACAATGCCCTCTTCAGCCTGGAGCGTGAAGAGGTTCGTGAAATACAACGCATCTTACAAACAACGACGGCTGCATTATCGCCTTATGCGACTGTCCTACAGAAATATTATCAGCTCATCGGTCTGTTTGATTTTATCCGTGCCAAAGCTGTGCTTGCACAGGAAATGGAAGCGGATTTACCCATGCTATCTCCACATCCAGGTCTTAGCCTGGTGCAGGCTCGCCACCCGCTGCTGCTGCTTCAGGCTAAGAAAAATGGCAAGACCGTGGTGCCGCTCAACCTCTGTTTAGACCGTCAGCAACGCATCCTCATAATTTCCGGCCCTAATGCCGGCGGTAAAACCGTAAGCATGAAAACTGCAGGTTTGCTGCAGATGATGACTCAGGCTGGGATGCTTATTCCCGCCGACCCGCGCAGCGAAATGGGCATCTTCAAACAACTCATGATTCATATCGGCGACACCCAAAGTATCGAGCATGAGTTGAGCACCTACAGCGCACACCTGCGCGACATGAAACATTTCCTGGATTTCGCGAATGGCAAGACCCTTTTTTTTATTGATGAACTCGGCTCCGGCTCCGACCCGGCATTGGGAGGTGCTTTTGCTGAAGCTATCGTTGAAGAGCTGGCGCAAAAACATGCTATTGGCATCATCACCACACACTACCTCAATCTGAAAGTGATGGCCGGGAAAGTGCCGGGCATTTTCAACGGTGCGATGATGTTTGATGAGAACCTGCTGGAGCCGCTCTACCAGCTCACCACCGGCAAGCCAGGCTCGTCCTACACCTTTGCCATCGCACAGCGCAGCGGGCTTTCTCAAAAAATCATTGCCCGCGCACGCGAGCTGACCGAACGAGGCCATGTTCGCTTAGACAAGATTCTGCATCAGAATGAAAAGCAAAGTCTGCGCCTGGGCGGTAAGGAAAAACAATTGGACGAGCTATTGGCGGAGAATGAAAAACGGAAAGAGCAATATGAGCGCCTGATAGACAAAGAGCGCCTCCGGCAGCACCAGGAGACCTTGAAGCTGCAGAACAAAATCAAAAAAGAAGAACTGGAATACCTGCGAAATACGGAGCGAAAGTTCAAAGCCATTGTTCAGGAATGGAAGAAAACAGAGGATAAGAGCGAAGTAATTCAGGCTGCAGAAAATGTGTTGTTTCAGCGAAAGCAGGTGGCAGGAAATGCCGCTGCGGCCAAGAAGGCTGACAAGCAATACGAAATCATTGGAGGAGCACCACAAATCGGCGATCTGATTCGGAATCGTGTGAATCATCAGGTAGGCACCCTGACCGAAATCCGGGATAAAAAAGCAACTGTTCGTATTGGCAAATTGCCTTTTCAGGTTGGCCTTGAAGATTGGGTTGTGGTGCGCAGAAAGAATGAAACAAGCGGGGGTAAAAAAGGCTCAGATAAAAGAAAGGCTTGAATCCTTCTGCCCCTATAATAAGTTCTGCTTCGGTTTAGGCTATTCCGTATCCTCATCTTTTCTGAGTTTTCGCGTAGCAAAAGCTGAGTTCTGGAGGTAAGAAAGAAAGGTGTCGCGGTTTGGGACTTCCGATTCCTTCTCTTCCGGAATTTCAAAAGCAATTATTTCCACTTGCTTCCCCAACATTTCATCAGGAAATCGAATTACAAATTCTCGTTCGTCAGGCACTATAAGGTGGCGAATCATAAGGGGCATTTTGATAAAGATAAAAGTTGCCCGTGCACATCCTAAAACGAGATTTTCTATAGGCATCTTGCAAGTGCAGAACAGAACTTGCAACCACTCTCTCTTATCCTGCATGAAGCGTATTGCAGCCCTTTACCGGGCATCTTATTCCGGGCTTTCTCCTGCAAGCTGGTGGCTGTGCTTCGTGATGCTTATCAACCGAAGCGGCACGATGGTAGTTCCCTTCATGACGCTTTACCTCACGCAAAGGCTCGGTTACAGCATCAGTCAGGCTGGAATCGTCTTTGCAGTATATGGACTGGGAGCTATTTGCGGAGGTTTTCTGGGAGGCAGGCTGGCAGATCATTTTGGATTTTACCGAATTCAAATTCTGGCATTAGCAGGAGGCGGTTTGCTGTTTTTCCTGCTTGGACAGATGCATTCCTTTCTGCTCATTTGTGTAGTCACCTTCATCCTTGCGCTCGTCAATGATGCCTTTCGTCCGGCCAATGCATTGGCCATTGCACATTACAGCAAGCCGGAAAACTTAACCCGTTCCTATTCGCTGAACAGGCTTTCAACCAATCTCGGTTGGGCACTGGGCGGCTCTTTAGGAGGATTTATTGCAGCGCACAATTATGCCTGGCTCTTCATTCTGGACGGTTTCTCCAATCTATTTGCTGCGTTGTTGCTGCGCCTGGTGCTTGCTCCTGCCAGGCAAGATCGTCTGGCTCATGCTTCGCAACCAAAGGCCAGGCGATTTGAAGTGTTCCGGGACCGCAAATACCTCCTGTTTGCTGTTTTGGTCAGCCTATTTGCCTTTGTCTTTTTTCAACTCTTCAGCACCCTGCCCGTGTATTACCGGAGTGTGCTCAAGTTGTCTGAAGAAGTGATAGGAGGCACAATGGCCGCCAATGGGCTGATCATTGCTTTATTTGAAATGGTGCTGGTCTTCCGGCTGGAGGGCCGGCGACAACCACTACAATATATCCCTGTAGGTACCCTACTCGTTGCACTGGCATTCCTGTTGCTGAATTTGGGGCTTCCTGCTTTGCTTTTGGCTGCTCTCTGTACGCTGATTATTGCCCTCGGTGAGATGCTGGCAATGCCCTTTATGAATACTTATTGGGTCAGCCGCTCTTGCGATGCAAACCGAGGACAATATGCCGGTGTGTACACAGCATCCTGGGCGACCGCACAGGTTTTAGGGCCTGCTCTTGGCTCCAGCTTTGCTGACACTTTGGGATTTCAAGCCTTGTGGTGGCTCATTGTTTCAATAGCCTTGACAGCCGCTATTGGCTTCTGGCTGCTGCACAGGAGCACAAAAAGAGCGCATAACCTTTCAACGGGAACCAAATAGAAGGCTTCCGATCCGTAGCATCGTACTACCGGCATCGAGCGCGATTTGATAGTCGCCACTCATCCCCATAGAGCAAGTGTCGAAGTAAGATTTTGCCAGGAATTCGGACTTCTTCAGGTTCATAAAAAACTGACGCATGCGGATAAATTCAGAATGGATTTTCGTGGGATCCTCTGTGGCCGTAGCCATGCCCATCAGCCCGCGAATACGGACATGACTCAGGCTATTCCGTTGCGCCTCGTAGTACTGTAGAAACTCGATGATATCCCGTTCATCCATGCCGAATTTGGTCTCTTCATCCGCTATATGCATTTGCATCAACACGTCAATTACCCGATTATTCTTTGCTGCCTGTTTGTTGATTTCAAGCAATAAGGGGAAGGAATCTACGCCATGAATAAGGTGAACAAACGGAGCGATATACTTCACCTTATTTCGTTGCAGATGGCCGATAAAATGCCAGAGAATATCGGAGGGTAGCGACGTAGCCTTCTCCGTCAGTTCCTGCACATAGTTTTCCCCAAAATCCCTTTGACCGAGCTCATACAAAGCCAAAATATCAGCGGCTGGTTTTGTCTTAGAAACAGCAACGAGCCTGGCTTTCCCTTGAATTTCCTTACAGAGCTCTTTCCAAAATTCTTCCTGAATCATAAATACCAGATAGAATAAAATTTCCTTTCGACTTACTCAATATTGCTCCTGCTCATTAGGAAAATCACGGCCCTTGACATCCCTGATATAAGATTCTGTAGCTTGTTTCACGGTATCATAAAGGGAAGCATAGCGACGTAAAAAACGGGGTGAGAAATCTTTATTCAAGCCCAGCATGTCGTGCATCACAAGCACCTGACCATCCACGCCACCGCCAGCGCCAATACCAATGGTTGGGATTTTCAAAACTTTAGAAACCTGCTCCCCCAAAGCAGCTGGGATTTTTTCCAAAACGATGGAAAAGCAACCTGCCTCCTGCAATATTTCTGCATTCCGAAGAAGTTGGGTTGCTTCTGCTTCCTGCTTTGCACGCACGGCATAGGTTCCGAATTTATAAATGCTCTGAGGTGTCAGCCCCAGGTGCCCCATTACCGGCACACCAGCGGAGATAATGCGCTTCACAGACTCCACCACTTCTTCCCCACCCTCCAGCTTGATGGCATGTGCTCCTGCTTCTTTCATGATACGTATAGCGGAGTTGAGGGCTTCTTTAGAATTGCCCTGATAAGAGCCGAAGGGCATATCCACGACAATGAGGCATCGTTGCGCGGCACGAACCACACTTTGGGCATGATAAATCATCTGGTCAAGCGTAATAGGCAGGGTCGTTTCATGGCCCGCCATGACATTGCTGGCCGAGTCGCCCACAAGCAGCACATCAATGCCGGCATCATCAAGGATGCGGGCCATCGAAAAGTCGTAGGCCGTAAGCATCGAAATCTTTTCTCCCCGGCTTTTCATGGCTTGCAGGGTATGGGTTGTCACGCGTTTGATATCGTTGTGCACGCTCATCGTCTGAATAGTTTTTTAAGAAGTAAAGTTTCAGCTGGCTTTCCCATCAAGAAAGGACGAAAAAATCAAACAAAAATCTTTCCGGCAATAGCTACTGCTTCCTGAAAGGCTTCCGGATGAATGTTTGTGGCCACTTTATGTTCCCGACACCAGAGCAGTAGGCTTTCTGTAGCCAGGTTGCCTACTAATTCATCTTCAGCCATGGGGCAACCGCCAATACCATTAATGGCGGCATCATAGCGGCGGCAACCCGCTGCAAAAGAAGTATCCAGCTTCATCCGCCAATTGTCGGGGGCTGCATGAAAATGGGCTCCGATTTGAACATCCGGGAAAGCAGGAATCAGCTCTTTGAAAATATACCCGATGGTGTCTTTCTGCGCCAGGCCTACCGTATCGCTCATAGCAATGGTGCGGATGCCCAACCTGGCCAGCTTGTCCACCCAGGCAATAGCGACATCAGCATTGTAGGGGTCGCCATAAGGATTTCCGAAACCCATAGAGATGTAAACGACCAATTCTTTGCCTTGCTGCACGCAACGGTTTTGGATTTCTTCTACCTGCAACAGCGAAGCTGCAATGCTTTTATTCGTGTTTCGTTGCTGGAAGGTTTCCGAGATAGAAAAGGGGAAGCCCAAAAATGAAATTTCATCAAACATGAGTGCATCTTCTGCTCCCCGGATGTTGGCGATAATCGCCAGGAGTTTTGTCTTTCCATCCATCTTCAATTGAGGGATGACTTCTCGGGTATCAGCCAACTGAGGAATGGCTTTGGCAGAAACAAAGGAACCGAAGTCGAGCACATCAAAACCCACACGCAGCAAGGCATTCAAGTATTCCACTTTGCTTGCCGTAGAGATGGGGTGCGGCCAGCCCTGCATGGCATCACGGGGGCATTCCACCAGTGTAATTTGATCCTGAATTTCGGATGCAGGTTGTGTAAAGGCAGCAGCTTGTTCCATATACGGCGTAAAAGTAGAAGCCTTTATCAAGAGGTACCTGATTCCTGAATTGCTGAGAACTATTTATCCGAAATAATTTCCAGAAAGGCTGCCAGGCCTTTTAACTTTTGAACATCCAGATGGTAATGGATGTTGTGCCGGTAGTAAGTCTGTAAACTGTATTCAGGAAAGGGATTTTCTTCAACTACAGCATCAATCATGTTTAGCCCGGCAGCATTAGCCGCATCGAACTTCTTGATAAAATCCTCCGGCAACTCTTTGTTGGCTACCCAGGCAGCAAACACGAAGGGCAGGCCGGAATATTCTTTCCAAGCTTGTGCCAGGTCATAGATATAAGGGAAATTATGGCGCTGTATCAACGCACGATCACCAATAATTACTCCTGCCGTAGTGCCTTTCATCTGACTGATATAGTCTTCCGGTGCAGGCAGCAACTCCAGGTCCTTTTTCCAATATTCTTTCAGTAACAACGTTGCAAGCCGTACCGAACTGCGGCTTTGATAGTCGAGATAAACCTGCGTCAGCATTTCCATAGGCTGACGGGCAAAAATGCATACTGAAGCTACTTCGCCATCAGCCGCAATGCCGTGAGTCCCTACGATTCGGGCGCCCGGAATACCTGGGATAGCAGCTACCGGCAACAGGGCAATATCAATTTCGTCACTCATCAGCATTTCCGCCAAACGAGAAGGATAGTCGAGGCGCAACATGATGTCGCGCGTGAAACTGCTATGTGCAATGCCCCTTAATAGAGGCTTCGTATTCAGATAGGAAACCGCACCAACCTTAATCTTTTGCAAGGGAAAATTTTGGCTGCTAAGGTAGTCAGATGCAATCCGTTCACTGGATAAGCTGCCTCATTTTACCATCAACGTTCTATTAAAAATCAAATCCCTTGTGGAGGTATTTTTGGCCGCCGCGAAACCGCTTTCAGAAGGAACATTCATGTCTCAACTAATAATTTATACCGATGGCGCTGCCCGTGGTAATCCAGGCCCGGGAGGCTATGGTGCCATCCTCATGTGGGGGCAAAAACACAAGGAGCTTTCCGGCGGATTTAAACACACAACCAACAACCGGATGGAATTGATGGCCGTGATCGAATCCTTACGGGCTCTCACCCGCGAGGACTTAGCCATCACCATCTACTCTGATTCTTCTTATGTGGTTCATGCCGTAGAAAAAGGATGGTTGAAAAATTGGCTGCTCAGCAATTTCAAAGGGAAAAAAAACGCAGACCTCTGGCGCCTGTATGCCGAATTAGCTTCAAAACACCGCATCCGTTTTGTATGGGTGAAAGGCCATGCCGACAACCCTTACAACAACCGATGCGACCAATTAGCCACCACCGCCGCCGACCAGCCAAACTTGCCGGAAGATTTTGGCTTCATAAAAAATGAAGACTCAGGCATGTTCCTTCCCGGCACCTGAACCATACCTATATCACCAAGTACCTCCTTCAATTTCCAAGTATGCTAGCATCTGATATCATAGACGCCCTGGAAGGCTTTGCTCCTGGCTGCTATCAGGAATCTTACGACAACTCGGGGCTTCAAGTCGGAAATATGAACTCCGAAATCCAGTCTGCCTTGCTGAGCCTGGACATCACCGAAGCGGTGCTGGACGAAGCCCGGCAGAAAGGCTGCAACATGGTCATTGCCCACCACCCGATTATTTTCTCGGGCTTAAAACGCCTTTCTGGCAATGGATATGTGGAGCGGGTGGTTGAAAAAGCCATTCGGGAAAACATACTGTTATACGCAGCACACACCAACCTCGACAATGCCCGTGCAGGAGTCAATTCAATAATTGCCGAGAAAATGGGATTGCAACAAACACGCGTGTTACAAGCCATGCGAGGCAAACTGCTCAAGCTTTATACCTATGTCCCCAAAGAGGCTGCTGATGCACTGCGCGAAGCCTTGTTTGGAGCTGGAGCAGGTGCTATTGGACAATATGAGGAATGCTCTTACAATTCCGAAGGGAAGGGCAGCTTCCGACCGGGTGCTGGAACCCATCCTGTGTTGGGTACAGCAGGCGGACCTCGGGAATGGGTTGAGGAAGTGAAACTGGAAGTACTCGTGCCACAACACCTCGAAGGGAAGGTGTTGCGCAAGCTTAAAGAAGCACATCCATACGAAGAAGTGGCCTATGAGTTTATCCGTTTGGAGAATGAAAATCCGGATTTGGGTGCTGGCTTAATCGGCACTTTGCCGGAAGCGATGGATGGTCTGGCATTCCTGAGCCATGTGCAACAGGTCCTGAAAACAGGCTGCATCCGGCATACCCAAATCCTTCAAAAGCCCATCCAGACGGTAGCCTTATGCGGTGGAGCCGGATCTTTTCTACTCAAACAGGCTTTGGCCAGTGGAGCCGATGCCTTCATTTCAGCCGACTACAAATACCATCAGTTTTTCGATGCGGATGGGCATTTGCTGATTGCCGATATAGGGCATTGGGAAAGCGAACAGTTTACCCCGGAATTGTTTCAACGGTTACTGGCAGAAAAATTACCTACTTTCGCCACTCTTTTGTCCGAGACAAAGACTAATCCTGTACATTATTTCTGCTGTTAAACGCACATGGCAACCGTAAAAGATTTCTCTGTAGAAGAAAAACTGAGCGCCCTGCTCACCCTCCAAAAAATTGACTCCAAAAGTGATGAAATCAAGGTCTTAAAGGGTGAACTACCCATGGAAGTGAAAGACCTCGAAGATGAGATTGCCGGCCTCCAGACCCGAATCTCCAACATTGATCAGGAGATTTCCAGCATTGACCAATACATCGCCCGCGAGCATGAGGCCAAGAAGGAAACGGCTGCTCAGGTTAAGAAATACGAAAAGCAACTCGACAACGTCAAGAATAACCGGGAAGCTGAAGCCCTCAATAAGGAAATCGAAATGCAGGAGCTGGAAATGCAACTGCACGACAAGCATGTAAAGGATGCTCAAATCCAGCAAACCGAACGTGCTGAGATGAAAACTCAGGCCGGTGAACGTATTTCCATCCTCGAAGAAACGGCCACCGGCAAACGGAAAGAACTGGAAAAGATTATTGCCGACACCGAAAAGGAAGAAAAGAAACTCACGAAGGAAAGTAATGCCGCCCGCGAATTGGTGGATGCACACATGCTTTCTGCCTACGAGCGTATCCGCAAGTCATATTCCAACGGACTGGCTGTAGTGCCTGTTGAGCGCGACTCCTGCGGCGGCTGCTTCAATGTGATTCCACCTCAGCGCCAAAGCGAAATCCGCCAGCGCAAGAAGATTGTTGTCTGCGAACATTGCGGACGCATCCTCGTTGATAGTGACCTCAACGACAGCATAAAGCTGAAGTCCTAATTGCTCGGGCTCCAGCTTTTCTATAACAAACTCAGGAATTGCAGCGTATCCACCCCGTCTGCAAAATCCCCAAGTGCAGGCTCTTGTGCCGTGCCGAAGGGTAAATCCTGATGACCAACGATGCTTTGGATGTCCAGACTTTGTTTTAGAGATTTCCGAAGCACCTCCAGGTCCTGATAGTAGCGATAATGCAACACACTAACTGCTGAAAAGGGCAATTCATTTTCAGTCAGTAGCAGACAGCCATTATCAAAATGCGGCACTCTGTTGAGCAGGAAAAGCGCCAAATGATAATCGTAGTTGTTCCGGTATTTATGGTGGTCATTCAAGGGCTTCCAGGCTTCGAACACACGGAGTAAGGTGCTGAAATTATAGCCATCCGGCACGCAGATTTGCGTCACATTGCGGCAGCCCAATCCAAAATAGCGAAGCACATCATCGCCCAGCGCCTGCAACTCTGCCTCCGATTCACTGCCATCCAGAATTGCTACAGAGGTCCGGTTACGTCGGATAATGCTGGGATACTTGCCGAAGTATTCTTCAAAGTACCGGGCACTGTTGTTTGAGCCTGTAGCGATGTAGGCATCACAGCCCCGCAACATGCCGGCAACTTCAATTTGACTCGTGATATCAGGAGCCCATTCTTCCAGGATGCGCAGCAGATGGCTCATCAGGATGCTGTCTTTGGAAGATAGTTTCAGCCGCAAGCGATGCCCGCTCAGGATGCCACAGAGCAAGTCATGAAAACCCACTAATGGAATATTTCCCGCCATCACTATGCCTACCGTTTTGCCCGGTTCCGGTAGCGGATAGGAAGCTACAAAAGCACGCAACTTTTCCGCATCAAGATAGGCTTCCGCGATATGATGCACGGCTTGCTGAATGGCGTGCTGCGTGAACCAGCCATTCTCACGCTCCGCAGCTTCGCAAGCCCATTGCCAGGCTTCTGATTGCTGCATCATATACCTGCCCAGGCCTGCAAGGGCCTCTATTCGTTCTTGTATTTTCATGAAGTCGTTTACTTTTTTCGAAGCCCTACCTTTGAGCCACTTCACGGTCAAAATTCACTTCGCAATTAAACCGTCCGCGAAATTCTAACAGACTAGCCGAAGCTTCAAAACAAATTCATACTCAGACATGGCCATAAAGATTACAGACGAATGCATCAACTGCGGGGCTTGCGAGCCCGAATGCCCGAACAATGCCATCTATGAAGGCGGTGTTGAATGGGCCATTGCCGACGGCACCAGCGTGAAAGGTGCTTTTCAATTAATGGACGGTAGCAGCACCGATGCCGACGCCCGCCACGAACCCGTTGCCGTAGATGTGTACTATATCGTGCCGGACAAATGCACCGAATGTCAGGGCTTTCATGAAGAACCTCAATGTGCCGCCGTCTGCCCTGTGGACTGTTGCGTGCCCGATGAAATGTATCGTGAGACGGTAGAAGAATTACTGGCCAAGAAAGAAAAAATGCACTTCTGAACCGGCAGCTTCCAGTTCGAGCAAGAAGCTTTTTAGTAAGTCAAAAATCAAAGCATACAGCTACGGGTGTATGCTTTTTTTGTGCTGTATTTCTCGGTCGGGCATCCGTTATAGCTTGCCTCTTGAATTTGATTCATGTAATCTGGGCCGAAAGTTCCATTAGGGCATAAAAGACGGCAAGCAACAAAAAGGCTGCCCCTTTGGGCAACCTTCATACAGGATATTTTCCAGTTTATTTCTTGATTTCAACCGGGCCTCCCAGGTCATCAAGTTTATTCCCTTTTTGCTGTTGCTGATGATGTGCCGGGTGTGGGCGGGCGGCAGCACTGTGGTGTTGTGGAGGTAGGGGAATGCTGGGCTGTGTGGTTGCAGCAGCCACTACGGTCACATCCTGACGAAGTGTGGCATCGGGTTGCAGGGTATGCAGTACGATGGTGTGTGTGCCCGGTGTTTTGAAATTAAAATTGGCACGGGCACCAGTTTGGATCGTATGGGCCAGGGCAGGCTCACCTTCAACGTTCCATTGGTAGCTTTTTGCAGTTGCAGCGCTTTGCCAGCTTTCCGGTGTGCCCACTGTAGCCTGTGTTGGGCCTATGATGCCGGGCTCGGTGGCTACTGCGAGGATATCCCGGGCAATGACATTGACCGTGTCTTGCTGTTTCAGCATACCAAAAGGGCCATAAGTCGTCAGTGAAATTTCATAGCGGCCGGGGTTCATGTAGATGTGGTTTCCGCTTTGGCTGATGCTGAATTCGCCATCGCCAAAATCCCATTTCCAGCGGCTGGCTCCGGGGGTTTGGTCATCAAACGAAATGCTGTCACCGGCCTTGAGAATAGCTCTGGGCTTAATGGTGTAGCGTATGCCATCTGGGGTATAGATAAGCTTTCGATAGGCAAAGAAGGCTGAAGAGCCAAGCAGTGCAACCGCCATGAGGATGATGATTCTTTTGTCCATAAAAATTTCAGGGTTTGGGACGCAGCGAAGGCTTTCAAAAATACGCTTCTTCGGGGCTGGGAATTTTTAGTTGTAAGGCTGTTAGCTCAAAAAAAGGCAGAAGCAGGATGCATTTAAGGGTCGCTGTATAGGGTCATGGAAACCATTTGACGGCCTCTTTGTTCAAAATAAAGGATGAGGGCATGCATAGCCTGAGGCAAGTCATGATTCACAAACAAAGCTGTGCTTTTCACTTTTAGGTTCTCTTCTTCAGCCGGGCGTTTAACGAGGTCTGGGAAGAAGCCATAGTGCTGCAGGCTGTCTCGGATGTACTTGTTGAACTGATAGACATCATCGCTCACTAATTCCAGCTTGCAAAGGGGGCTTCTACGGCTGCGGTACGCGTAGAGTAAGATGGGGTGTTCGTCGCCATCAAGGATGATAAATAGCTGTGGCTTGTGGGGTAAGTCGTATTGAATTCCTTTTTCGCGCCAGCCCGACATTTTTAGCGTATTACTCAGCGGTGCCCACTCCTGACTGTGCAAGCTGATGAGTTCATTCAGGGTGATTTTCTGAGCGGGTGCTGCTCCTGCCGAAAAGAGCATCAAGGCAAGAAAAAGCCATTTCATTTTTGCGCTAACAAGGTAGCAGTTAATAACTAATGCCTGCGCCAACCACGAAACTGCCCACTTTACCATCAGTCGTTTGCAAGGGATAGAAGTAGCCTATCGTCATCCCGATATAGCACAGGTGGAGGTACTGCATTCGAAGCACATCCCGTAACAAAAATCCAGCCTCCTGATAGCTCTGCTCCGGAATACGGAACGAAAAGGTCTGTTGAGCGTTTGGCTGAGAGAGGCTGCCCCAGACCGCATTCCAGGCAAGGCTCAGGCCGGGCAGGGAGCCAAAGGAACCGAAGTCGGCACGATACAAACGCCCATCAAAATCATGTCGCCAGGAGAGGTTCACAAAGGCATCCATCATGAATTGATAGGGAGGCAAAGTCTGCAAGCCGCTAAACAGGTAAAGTGGATAGTGGTCATTTCGAATCCCTCTTGCGGCAAACAGCAACCCTAAGGGGACGGGGGCATCACTCCAAATTTTTCCGGCTTCCAGTAAGAAGCGTTCATTCCCAATCCGGGCCAGGTGTTTTTGCCCGGCAATTGCCGCTGCACTCTGTAGGTACGAAATATCTCTTCCCCCAATTTCAACTTGCCCAGTCTCGATCCGTGCATAGGCAATAGGATAACGGCTTCCTGTTGAAAGATATCGGCCAAACAAAGGCGCACGTTGCTCCGCATAGGCATAGCGAAGTGACAGGACGGCTGCTGTCTTTGAATAATCATGACCACTGCTGCCATCATATTGCCATTGATAGTTGTACTGAGGACGAACCCAATCCTGCTTCAGTTCAAGGCCGGTACTCAGGTATCCAAATCGCTTATTAAACTGTAAGCTCCAGCCATCTGTTTTATCAGCATACCGGATGAAATAATTGAGTAAGTAGCCCCTGTTCAACTCCGGGTTAAGCTGGATTCTACCGGGGTCTTGCAGCTCATGCTGAAAGGAAATGTTCAGCTTCGTTTCTTTAAATGCATCGAAATAGACTTCAGCAAAGCCTCCCCATTTCCAGGCTGCATCCCGATTTCCATAACCGGCCCAGGCTCCCAGAGAAAAATGCCGGTTTAGCCGTTCATTGGTTTGCAAGCCTAATCCATAACGGCTGCCTTCGTAACTGTTGTACCGGTAGAGCCTGCTCAGGTCTGCATCAAAGGGGCCAATGGGTATTTTCCCCTCGGTAATTTTTTCTAAAAAAGGCAAGTATCGGTCGGCCCGGACAGAGGTCATGAAGCTATCCATGAACACATAGGTCTGCTGCTCTTTTTCATCCAGCGCGGAAGGGCGAAATGCCTGCCAGGCGCTATCTCCGGCATGGGCTGCACCCGGCATCAGGCGGAGCGGATGCACCTTATCGAAGCGGGCGCGAGGTGGTATTCCAAAGCGTACCGAATCAATTCGGGAAGTGCCGCGCATCGTCATGATATAGCCGCCTTTGGGCCATGTTGTTTCGTTAGCCAGCAAGGGCAGGCTCACGATATAATTCAGCTCACTGGGAAACCATACCTCCCCGGTCTTCACATAATGCTGTTCAATTCGGATATGCGTACCGAGGCTCGTGTCTTTCCAGTCCGCTACCAGGTGTGTCAGCGCAAAATCATCGCTGGTGATATAGAGGGCACCGCTCAGGAAATCGCCTGGTTTTCGAGGGCGGAAAGAAATAACCCAAATCGTGTCTTTGCCCAGCAACATTTCGTCGCGCAATCCAAAATGATACCAGGCACCGGCACCCGGGCTTAAAGGATTGCGGAAATCACGGCCATTGAGGCGGAGGTAATTATCATAGCCATGAAAGGGAAGGATATCCGTGACCAGAGAATTGAACAGAGGCTCTCGAAAACCGGAAAAACGGGAAGCTATTATATCCTCCTGAATCTGCTGAGGGCGGCGGTATGACCGGCGGCTGAAAGTCTCAGTGAGCAGGATATGCCGTCTGCTGGTGAATTCGCGGTATGCCTGAGCACTGGCTGCCGTGTCCCGAAGTGCATCACTGTCGGCGGGCACCACATCAGTGATCATTTTGTAGTACACCCTACAGGTATATCCGGCGAGGCGATCGGGGTTGTGTTTGTCCCGGCGGGCAATTGCCTGGCGAAGGATACGCCAAAGTTTTTCATCATCCGGCCGAACAACAGCTTCCTGTAGCGTATTGCTGTGTGGGCTGAGAAAAAAAACAGAATCACGGAAAGACCTTATGGGAAGGCGTTCATAGCCCAAGGCACTCAAAACGGCCGAGCTGTCTTTGAACGCAATAGGTAAAGAAATCCTTCCGTCAATATCCGCCACAAATCCCTGGTCGCTCGAACCAATCCGATAAAGGGCAAAAGGTACCGGGGCATGTGATTGTTTATCCAGAATCCGGATGCTGACATTTTGAGCTTGCGCAAAAACAGCTTGAGTAATGAGCAAAAAACTCAAAAAATAATGACGCACTACACGGAACGAATTGAGAAATAGAGCAGCGAAAATATTGGGAATCCAAATTGCCTAAAAAATGAGGATAATCCAATCTGATACAATCTTCCGCTCATTTTTATACCAAAAGAAATTCAGACAATGAGCTTTCTTTTAAGGAACAGAAAGTGGAGCGATGCGTTGTTTCAACTGATCAGCCTGTACCACCCGAACATGTTTTCCCTCTGTTTGAATCAGCCCAAGTTGCACCCATTCCGTGAAGACTTTGAAGACCGTTTCGTATATCGTTCCTGCATAGGCTGCAATGTCTTGCCTGGAAATAGGAATGCTGATAAAGCCCTTGCTATCCTTGCCAAAGCTGTCTTCGAGGGCAAACAATGCATGGGCAATTCTGTTTTTCACATCCATCCGCGCCAGTTCGCTCATTCGTTGTTCTGCTCGTTGCAATTCAGCAGCATAAAACTGAATCAGGTGTTCTGCTAATCCGGGATTGACCTTAATGCTTGCCTCCAGAAATTCTACAGGAACAAAGCAGGCATTGCCCGCTTCCAGAGCAGTGGCGCTGACAGGATAATTTTCTGCCACACCCAGTCCGCGATGCCCTACAATATCGCCAACGCCGGCAAAGCGAATAATCAATTCTTTCTGCCTACCCCATTTTTTATGAATCTTAATGGCGCCTTCTCTCAAGAAAAATATGCCTTGCACCGGGTCGCCTTCAGCAAATAAGACTTCTCCTTTTTTGAATGAATAAGTCGTTTTATGAGCAGCAATTGCAGACTTCCATTCAGCCAGGCAATGCCTGCAGAGGAAACAATCCGTGGTGTTACACTGAGCTGTCTGCATTTTCTTAAAACATGGCAAATCTCAGGTTAATTGGACAAATTATTTGAAAAATTGCTTCCAAAACATGGTATGTGCAATAATTTTGCGGCCTGAAAATTTTCTATGGAAGAACGCGACGGTAGCATTCCCTTATCTCCAACTCTAAATCCTATTCACGGCAGAAAGCGCATCCGGCTTTCAGGCAAGGTGGACCGCCGGGTATTTTACTTAGCGATGCAGGCCACCTTCAATGCCATCATTATTGGTGTTGTAGCCAAGCTGCTGATATACCTGATTTACTTCATCACTAATGTTTCGTTTTACGGCAAGTTTTCGTTTGAAGTCAGTGGCCCGGCACAAAACCATCTGGGCCTGTATGTCATTGCCATTCCGATACTCGGCAGCGTGATTGTCGGCATTATGGCTCGCTTTGGTTCAGCAGCCATCCGTGGGCACGGTATCCCGGAAGCAATGGAAAAAATCATCCTCGATGAAAGCAAGATTCCACCACTCATCACCATTTTAAAGCCCATTTCGGCAGCCATTTCCATTGGTACCGGTGGTCCCTTCGGTGCTGAAGGTCCGATTATCGCAACGGGTGCTGCATTTGGTTCGGTCACCGGACAAATCATCCACATCTCGCCGGCAGAACGTAAGATTCTTTTAAGTGCCGGTGCCTGTGCCGGTATGGCTGCCATTTTTGGTTGTCCGCTGGCTGCAGTCTTATTGGCGGTAGAGCTTTTGCTGTTTGAATTCTCTGCCCGTTCGCTGATACCGGTAGCGTTGGGTTGCATCACCGGCGGAGCCATGCACATCTTACTCTTCGGCAGGGAACCTGTGTTTGCCATGGGGCCGATACCCGTAGCTTCTGCCGGCGCCCTGGCAGTATATGTTGGCATGGGTGTGGTCGTAGGTGTTTTGGCGGCCTTAGTGTCTAAATCAGTGTATGCTATCGAAGAACTTTTTGAAAAGCTGCCGGTGCACTGGATGTGGTGGCCTGCCATTGGTGCTGTAGCAGTAGGTGTAGTAGGCTATTTCGCTCCACACACACTGGGAGTGGGCTATGAAAATATCGAAGCATTACTGCGCGGTCATCTGCCCCTGACCATGGTGTTCTCACTTTGTTTGCTGAAATACCTCTCCTGGGTGATTTCACTCGGTAGCGGCACCTCTGGTGGTACGCTGGCCCCCTTACTCACGATTGGCGGTGCCTTAGGCAGCTTGATTGGGCTGGGTTTATTACACGTCTTTCCCAACCTGAGCATCACCGTGACTACTGCTTGCCTGGTTGGCATGGGCGCCATGTTTGCCGGCGCTTCCAGAGCATTACTCACTTCCATAGTCTTTGCTTTTGAAACCACGGGACAACCCAATGGCCTGCTGCCCTTGCTAGCCGCTTGCATTGCTGCTTATTTCGTTTCATTCTTTTTGATGGAAGGCAGCATCATGACGGAGAAAATTATTCGCCGTGGGGTTCAGGCTCCTGAAAACTATGAGGCCGATTTGTTGCAACTCCACCTTGCAGGGCAGCTCATGAAGGCTGTGCCTAAGGGGCAGGAAGCATTGCCCCCCATTGGGGAAGATGAAAGCCTCAGTGCTTGTGTGCAGATAATGGGCAAGATGAATACAACCTCCTTGTTTGTTATGGACAAAGACCACCCGACACAAGTGAAAGGAGTAGTTTATGCCCGGGACATCATGCAGTACTACAGCGAGCAAAAAGAAGCAGAGAGCGCTTATGATTCTCCCGCCCGAACCCGACGCTGGATGGTACGCGCACGCAGAGTGGTAAACCTGCACCACCGGGTTTGAAATCGGCTGCAGGCACGTGTTTTTATCAAACAATAGAGAATCGTACTGCATCATGGAACCGAACGAAAACCAAGCCCTGAATACGGACAATGACATGGGCGAAAAAGCCAGGCTCACGCGCCAATATCTCGCCAATCTCGAACGCGAGCTGGAAAAGGATGAAGAAAACCTGCAACAGCTTCAGGACAACCTGAAGAAAATGAAGAAGGAAATTCGAAAGTGGCTGCACATTCTCGGATAAGCTTCTTTCATTCTTGCCGACCCTGAATGGACAAAAGCAATTCACTTGCTTTCGAAGCTCTGAATAGAGATTCAAATTTGTCATTTCGCTTACTATTCAAGACTTTTTAACAGCTTGTAGCAAAAGCACTGGTTATCTTTACGCCATGCCGCTGCTCCATGCAACATATAGTTTGAAGCTCCTGCACGCACTTCATATTGCGTGTGGCAGAGCATGGGCAACGGAGCATTTCCATTGTTTCTGCGGAAAGGCCTTTTACGCATCAACGTATAAAGACTTTCCTACGATTACCCCGGCTTGGTAGCCGATTGCACGAGTCCGGGGGTGCTGCTGCACAGCCTGCTTTCCAACTTAAATTCTGAATTAAAGTATGAAATCCAATGAGGGTTTCAGCTTAAGAAACGCCCGGCAGCATTCCGGGAATGTTTGGATTTTATCGGAAAGGCGGATTCCCAAAAGATAGATTTTTCAAAAAACGGTTCATGCCCGATGCATGAATTTTTAATAACCCCTAAAAACCAATACAGCAATGAAAAAGATGCTGAAGAAAAAAGAAAGAAACCCGGTCATCATCACCGAGCATGATTATCGGCTCATCAAGCGCTACATCACACAGGCCCCGGCAGGTGAAGGGCTGGCTTTGGAGCATGAGTTAGAGCGGGCCATTATTGTACACAAATACGCGTTCCCGCCCCACACTGTTGCGATGAACTCCCGGGTAAGTGTACAGGAAATGGCATCAAAGAAGAGCTTTGAGCTGACCATTGTGGCGCCCCATCAGGCGGATGCTTCCAAACGAATGATATCAATTCTGTCCCCCTTAGGCACCGCATTAATCGGCTTCCGAAAAGGGCAGGAAGTAGAATGGAGGATGCCCGGTGGAATGCGTAAATTCCTGATTCTTGAGGTAGAGAATACCGATGAAATCCATGCTGAGGAACCCACACAGGCTGCTGCATAATTGACAAATCAAGCACACTCTTTTGCCTTTTTTTGCGCTCTGAAAAAGCCTGATATTCTATGGAATTTTTGATGCCTGATTTTGCCCTACCCAGTGTCTGGATCAGCCTGCTTACGCTTTGCTTTCTGGAAATTGTTCTGGGCATTGACAACATCATTTTTATCTCCATCGTAGCAGGTAAGCTACCGGAGCAAAATCAGCGCCGAGCCCGAAACATAGGACTCTTGCTGGCAATGGGCTTTCGTGTTGGCTTGCTTTTGTGCATCACCTGGATAATCGGAATGACAGAGCCTATCCTCACGATTCCTGCTCTGGGCGATTTCCTGCACCAGCCGGTTGCCCTAAGCATGAAAGACCTCATCCTGATTGGCGGTGGCATCTTCCTGATTGTGAAAAGCACGCTCGAAATCCACCATAAACTTCAGGAACGACATGAAGTGAAACCCATCAAAGGGAAGCAACCTGGCAATATTGCTTCTGTATTGTTTCAAATCGTGCTGGTAGATGCCGTTTTTTCCTTCGACTCTATCCTCACAGCGGTGGGCCTGGTAGATAGTGTGGTCATAATGATTATTGCCGTGATTGTGTCCATCGGTGTCATGATGCTATTTGCGGGTGCGGTCATGCGCATCATCAACAAACAGCCTACCCTGCAAATGCTGGCGCTGACGTTCCTCGTCGTCATAGGCGTGGTGTTGGTGGCCGGCGGTTTTCATCAGGAAGTCAGCAAGAGCATTATATATTCTTGCCTGGGCTTCTCACTCATTGTAGAAATGCTCAACATCCGGCTGCGCCGAAAAACAGTAAACACAGAACTCAATCCATAAGCGCCTTGAAAGCACTTCAAAAATCCATCCGTATCAGCCTGGCAGCCTTACTGCTGCTGGCGCTGCCGCTGTTGGGGCACATGCATGCATGTGGCCTGGCTGGCCTGAGCGGAAGGGTATCCGTGCATCAGGAAAAGATTGAGTCCAGCTCCGGGCCACAACAATCAGCCCCTATAACGCTTGAAGCGGCATCCCCCGGCTTCATCTATTTGCATAAAAGCAAACAATCAGATGCCGGCCAGAAGCAGGCCCTCCATAGCTCTGGGTTGCCGGGCAGGTCCGTACTGCTTCTTGCTTCATCGGAGCAGTCGTTGAAACACCTGCAACAGTTGTTGCGCACCGATTTTACGCCGGTGCAAAGGCTGATGCTCTTTCCGCACCACGGCTTCTGGTAAGCCCTACCCGCCTCATTCCGATACCGGCGGCCACAGGCCTGCCCCATGCCTTGCTGCTCCTCCCCGCAGCGAGCCTTCAACCATTTCAACAACTCAAAAAATAATTCAACATGAATAGCACTTTGTGGATCGCATTAGCCATTGTCGGCATTCTCGCAACCATCATCTACCTGCTGAAACTCGTCACCCATAGACAAACTAAGGCTCGTAAAAATGCTATGTGGACTCATTTCCGTAGTCTGATAGCAGAACATAAAATTGCCCCCGAAACCGTAGAAGAATTTCGACACCGCATCTTCGGGCTGGACACGGGCAAGATGCATTTTCTCTTCGTTCAGCACGATCCTGCTCAACCCTATGAAGTACTCAACCTCAGTGACCAAAAAGACTGCCGCGTTGTGAACTCAGGAGTACAGGTGAACATCAGCGGCAAAGGAGGGCAATCGCATACGGAAGAACATGTCAACGCCATTTCACTCAGCTTCACCTCGCGCAGCGGCGTACGAATCAATGTGCCTGTGTACACCGAAATCATAGATGGCATCGAACACCGCAAGCAGCTCCAGCAGCAGGCAAACAACTGGCAGCGGCGGATTCATCAGGTCCTGTCCGGCATTCGCGAAGCAGCCTAAGAAATCACAGTTCGATAAGCACTCAGAGGCTGCCTCAAAAAGGCAGCCTCTGTTTTTGGGCAAGAGTGTTCATCTTGGCCTTGAAGCTTTGCCCGCAACCAACAATCATTTTGCGCAATGATTCTATATACAGCAATATCACCCGGTCAGGCATACGTTGCAGCCTGTACTGAACTTTGATTCAGAAAAAGCTCAACGAAACTGCATAGAAGCTCAAAAGCAGGCTAGAAATCAACCTTCAAATAAAGTAGTACCCCCAATTGGGCAGCCTCATTTTTAATTTTCCAATAGGCTACATCGTTCAGGGGATCAGCACAAAAATTGTAAATCATTCCACCTTGAAAGGCGCAGCAGAATACTTTGAAGCTATCCGGCTGCCGCTATCTTTGCCCGCCTTGTTTGCAGGCTATTTCCTGCGTGCTGCTCCCCGCTGACGATGCTGTTTAATTCGCTTCATTTCGTCTTCTTTTTCATCCTGACGACGGCGATTTATTTCCTGTTGCCGCACCGTTGGCGCTGGTCGTTTCTGCTGCTGATTTCCTGTTATTTCTATGCGGTGTTTGTACCCGCCTACATCCTTATTCTTGCCTTTACGATTGTGGTGGATTACTGGGCGGGCCGGCTGATTGAAGCACACCCAAAGCAACGAAAGCCGCTGCTTTTAATCAGCCTTATCGTCAATATCGGCTTCCTGGCTTTCTTCAAATATTTCAACTTTCTCAACGAAAACCTGACTGCATTTCTGGGCATTTGGGGCGAAGGCAACCCGGTGCCTGACCTGAGCATTGTGCTGCCCATAGGCTTGTCATTCCACACGTTTCAGGCCATGAGTTACACGATAGAAGTGTATCGCGGGCATCAGAAAGCAGAACGTCATTTTGGGATTTATGCCTTGTATGTGATGTTTTATCCTCAGCTCGTAGCCGGCCCTATTGAACGGCCTCAAAACGTGCTGCACCAGTTTTATCAGAAAGTATCATTCGACTATGTGCGTATCGTGGCGGGGCTACGAATGATGCTTTGGGGGCTCTTTAAAAAAGTAGTCATTGCCGACCGGCTTTCGATTTATGTGGACACTGTCTATAACAACTCGACCCACCACAGCGGCCTGACCTGCCTCGTTGCGACAATTTTCTTCACGTTTCAGATTTATTGTGACTTTTCAGGCTATTCCAGCATTGCCCTGGGTGCCGCAAAAGTGCTCGGCATAGACTTGATGGAAAATTTCCGCAGGCCATACCTCGCTGCTTCTATCAAAGACTTTTGGGCCCGATGGCATATTTCATTATCCACCTGGTTTCGCGACTACCTCTACATCCCTTTAGGTGGCAGCCGGGTGCGTCTTCCCCGTCATATTGTGAACCTGCTCATTGTGTTTATGGTAAGTGGGCTGTGGCACGGTGCCAACTGGACGTTTGTGATTTGGGGTGCCTTGCATGGCTTGTACCTCACAGGGGAGCTATTGTTGAATCGCTTTGTGTTTAAAAAGAACAGAGCGGCTACAAGAAGTCGGGGCATGCAGTTCCTGCATTACCTGATCACTTTTGCGCTGGTCAGCATTGCCTGGGTGTTTTTCCGTGCTGACAGCATCGGTACTGCCTTTACCATCTTGGAAAATATCCTCACACTGAAACCGGGTCAATTCTTTGTAGGCTTTGCCGCAGGCTTTGTCTATTCCATTGCGCTCATCGTATTTCTATTGGTTGCCGAGTTCAATCAGGAATTTCTAACGGATAAGTGGAACCTGCTCTGGAGCCCCCGCCCAGCCCTGCGCATGTTGGGATATGCCCTATTGCTTCTGGTGCTGCTGCTTATCGGCGTGTTCAACGGCGGTCAGTTTATCTACTTCCAATTCTGATTTTTTTGAAAAATAATCCTCTCATCCATTTACTCCGGCGCTCGCTGCTTTTGCTGCTGATTCTATTTGCAGCCGACCGGGCAATGGGTTGGTGGCTGGAGCAAACTTTCTACAAGCAAAAACATGGCGATGATGTGGTGACACGCTACACCTTAGACAGCACTCGTGAGGATTTGCTCGTCTTCGGCTCCTCTCGTGCTTCACATCACTACAACACACTGATGCTGGATTCGCTTTTGGGGATGAGTGTGTATAACTGCGGACGCGATGAAATGGGTATCACATACACCAGCGGGGTTCTTCCCTATGCCTTTGAACGAAAAGCACCACGTTGCATCATCGTGGAAGTGTTGCCGACGGAGCTGAGCGGAGTAGGGAAAAGCACCGAAATCCAGCGTATCTCTACCCGCCTGATTCCTTTTGCGCACCGCCATCCGGGGCTTTGGCCTACAGTAGCCGCTGCCGGACGTATGGAAGTTTATAAAGCTGCCATTTCCAAAATTTACCCTTACAACTCACTCATCGGCTCAATCATCCAGAATACCTATACCAACCTTGCGCACCAGACGATTCGCGGATTCGAGCCATTGCATGGAGCGATAGATTCTGCCACATTCAAGCCTACGCATTGGATGAATATGCGCACACTGACCGGGATAGACTCTGCCTTAAAAGCCCGATACACCTTCATCCTCGACTATGCCCGCAGCCGGGGCACACAAGCAATTGTGGTGATTTCTCCCTTCTATTATTCGTTAGATATTGCCGGCAATGAAAGCCATAAGATGCTTCCCATCCTGGCAGCCCAGCATGGAGCATTATTTCTGGACTGGAGCCAGGACCCGCGATTCCTGATGCACCCGGGCCTCTTTTATGATGATGTCCACCTCAACGAAACCGGTGCCCGACGCTACACCCAAATTCTGGCTGATACCCTGAAAAAACTCGGCTTAACCAGGGCTTCCAAATAATCCCGGCTGCTATGCACTGACCGTTATTTTTGTGCCCTTTCATACAGGCTTCTATGGCTGATTTCAATCTGAAAAAATATTATCCCCAACTCATCGTCATTGCGGCGTTTGCCCTCATCTCCTGGCTATATGCGTTCCCTGCATTGAGCGGGAAAGAACTTTCCCAGGGTGACAACGTGAACTGGAAAGGCATGGCCCACGAAGCCAAACAGGAATATGAAAAAACCAATCAGCCGGTTCTCTGGTCAAACTCCATGTTTGGCGGCATGCCGACTTACACCTTCTTTCTGGGAAAGACCAACAACTATGTTTTCTATATAGAGAATGCACTGGAGTCAGTTTTTCCCAAGCCTGGCTATTTCTTTTTCATCTCGATGCTCTGCTTCTTCCTGCTTTTGCGGGTGATGGGCGTCAACCGATGGCTGGCCGGCATTGGAGCCATAGCCTACGCTTTCTCCACTTACAACCCTACTATTATTGCTGCCGGCCACGACACCAAAATGATTTCGATGGCTTATATGCCTGGCGTGATTGCAGGTGTCATGTTGCTATACCGGGGTCGCTATTTATTAGGTGCCGCACTGGCAGGAATTTGTTTTGCACTGATGTTTTCCATGCAGCACTTCCAGATAGTGATGTACATGGGCATAATCCTCCTGGGCCTGCTCATTGGTCAGTTGGTGATTGCCTTCCGGCAAAAAAAATTCAAGCAATTCCTAATTGCTACGATCCTGACTGGAGGTGTGCTGGCCTTAGGTACCGGGCCTTCACTCCAAGCTTTTCTCAGCACCATGGAATATTCCAAGATGACCATGCGCGGAGGGAAAAGCGAATTGACCATCAATAAAAAACCAGGCGAATCCAAGAAAAATGGCGGCTTGGATAAGGACTATGCTTTCCGTTGGAGCAACAGTATTGGCGAGACGTTCACCATCCTGGTGCCGTACCTCTATGGCGGCAGTAGTGCCGAAGATGCCAGCCATGCTCCTGTCACTTCAGAGGCTATTGGTGGGCAAGCTGAGAAGCTCCCGATGTACTGGGGGCCTCAACCTTTCCTGGCCGGGCCTGTCTATTTCGGTGCAGCCATCTGTTTCCTCTTTTTACTGGGAATGCTGGTCATTCGCTCACCCCATAAATGGTGGATGGCCGCCGTCTCCATCCTGGCCATCGTGATGTCCTGGGGGAAAAACTTCCCTAGCCTGAACTATTGGATTTTTGACCACATCCCTTACATGAATGTGTTCCGCACGCCCAGCATGGTGCTGGTCATTCCGGAGCTGATCTTCCCGCTGGTTGCCGTTTGGGGCTTGCAAGACGTACTCAGTAATTATTCCTCAGCAGAAGCACGGCAAGAAATATGGAAGAAAGTGAAGCTGGCTGCCATTATCACGGGTGGACTGGCCTTAGTCTTAGGTCTGGGTTCCTCCATGTTCTTTGATTTTACAAACCCACAGAATGACGAGCCCTATAAGCAAATCCTGAGCTACCTGAAAGAAGACCGCCAAGCCTTGGCCCGCAACAGCGGTTTGCTGAGTGCCTTTTATATCGCTGTGGCTGCAGGCTTGCTCTGGGCTTATTTGAAAGGAAAAATCAAAGCGGCTTATCTGATGGGGGGCCTGGCCTGTGTGGTCGCTATGGATCTGATCCCAACATCCTGGCGCTACCTGAATGAAAACAACTATTCCGACCCGGACCAATATGCGGCCCAGTTTGAGCCCCGGCCTGTGGACAAGCAGATTTATGAACTGGCCGGCAACGACCCCTACTACCGCGTCTTAGACCTCTCTAAGGATACATACAACGATGCCATTCAGGCTTACTTCCACAAAGTGGTGGGCGGCTACAGCCCCGCAAAAATGGAAGCCTATCAAGACCTGATTGACGTGCAGATGAACGGTCAGAAATTCAACTCCGCCGTGCTGAATATGCTGAATACCCGTTTCATCATCGTGCCGGGCGGAAGGCAGGGACAGCCACAGGTGATTCCCAATCCGGAAGCAGCCGGCAATGCCTGGTTTGTGAAAAATATAAAGCTGGTACAAACAGCGGATGAGGGCATCCTGGCTTTGAATGCCCCTTCCCTGGGCGACACCACTCATTCCCCAAATGACTTTCATCCTAAGGAAACAGCCATCATCCGCAGCCGTTATGCCGGCGACCTGACCGGCTTCCAACCCAGCGCTGATTCGGGCTCCTATGTACGGCTCAGTCAGTATGGCCTCAACGAAATTCACTACGAATCCAACAACCCGGCTGAAGGTCTGGCTGTCTTCTCCGACATGTGGTATCCTTATGGATGGAAAGCTTATGTGGATGGGAAAGAGACCCCCATTATTCGCGCTGACTACGTGCTGCGTGCCTTGCGCCTCCCCCCAGGGAAGCACAAGATTGATTTCGTCTTCCATCCTTCCGCTTTCTATACTGGAAATGCAATTGCCGGCGTTTCTTCCTTTGTACTGTTCCTACTGCTGGCCGGTGCGGTAGTGATGGCAGTGCGCAGCAAAAAGACCTTAGATGGTGATGAAGAAATAAGCGCCTAAAATGGAATGAGCATCAGCCGCCACTTAAAAAGCCTGTTGGGCCTGAGGCCTGAGATGAGCTGGAGCTTTTACCTGCTCGACTTTGTCTATCGTAAACTATTCCGCCACAATGCACGGGTGAAATGGGCGCTGCACCATACGGCTACGATTCATTGTCCAGAAGGTTTAAGTAAAGGCATTGGCACCTATCCCGGCGATTCACCCGGAGTGTATATCAATGCCAGCAACGGGATTTATGTTGGTGACTTCAGCAACCTGGGGCCGAATGTGGGCCTCATCTCCGGCAATCATGATCCGTTAGATAATGAAGTGATGCTCCCCGCACGCTCGATTCATATTGGTAGTTTTTGTTGGCTGGGCATGGGAGCCGTTGTCTTGCCGGGCGTCCGCCTGGGCAACTTTACCGTTGTTGGTGCCGGAGCCATCGTAACGCACAGCTTTGAAGAAGGTCATTGTGTGCTGGCCGGCAACCCGGCACGCATCATTCGTACACTTTCAAAAGAAGCCTGTGATGCACGAGCAAGGCGCCGTTATGAAGCGAACGCTGTTCCGGCGTAGTGCGTTCATTTTTGCCATTCGCTTCTTCCCCATTGCTGCCACCACTGGGGCAGGCATTGCCTTTTCCCGACTGCTGCCACCCGCGCTCAACGGCATCTACGCACGGGTATGGATTGTGTACACAAGCGTCTTTGCTACCATTGCCTGCTTTGGGCTTGTTCCCTTTATGCTCACACATGCCGCAGCATCTATTGACCAATGGCTGCATGTCTGGAGTAAGAAAAGGACGATACTATCCCTGCTCTGGCTGGCATTACTGGCCGGCCTGCTCGTCCTGTTCTTTCGCGGTCAGGAAAGCTTTCAAGCATGGATATTGGCCCCCTTGCTGCTGGTGCAGGTCTGGCAATTGCTGAGCGAGAGCTACCTCATCATTCAGGAACAATACCTGGCAACGCTGACTACCAGTGCGCTTTATGCTCTTGCATTTATTGGCGTTCACGTCTTGTTTCTAAATGACGTCTGTAGCCTCAATGGGTTATTCCTGCTTATCACAACGATTGGGATGATGCGGGCAATTTTACTCAGCTTTTTGGGGCGTCGTTGTTTTATAAAATCTGCAGGTTCCAGCGAGAAAATGCCTCCGGAAATACGCAGCCAGTGGCTACAACTCGGAATCTACGATGTGTCGCAAATGCTGTTTCGCTGGGTGGATAAAGTGGTTCTTTCTGCCCTAATTGCTCCGGCACTTTTCGCCGTTTATCTGAATGGCACTATTGAAATTCCCTTTCTGGCTACCCTGCTGGGCGCAATAGGCAGTAGCCTGCTGCAACAAATGGCTCTAGGCGACAAAGGCCCCGGAAACAACGTCAGGATGCTGCACACTACGGGCAATTTGCTGGCCCGAATCGTGTTTCCACTCTTCTTCTTTCTATTCTTTTTCAGAGAACATTTCATCGTTTTTGTGTTCACAGATAAATACCTGGATTCAGCACCCTTGTTCGGCATTTCAATTTTTGCCATGCTCCTGCGAGCCTACAATTTCACTTCCATCCTGCAACACCTGAATCAAGTGAAGCGCATCAACTGGGGCGCCTTACTCGACCTGGGCACCGCTCTGGGACTGGCTATACCGTTCTATTTCCTGATGGGCCTGGAAGGTGTGGTTCTGGCCTTCGTGATCAGCTCGTATGTACAGGCATTCTATTATCTGCACCATACTGCTAAGCTGATGCATTGCCCGGTATTGTCTCTTATCCCCGGGCGTACATGGAGCTGGGTCTTGCTGCTTTCAGGCGGAATCATCGGTGGACTATATTTCCTGCTTAGCTTCTTCAACAGCGACAACACCTCATTATTTTTAGGCGGCTCGGGCACGGTAATGCTCATACTCATCTTGCTAAGCCCATACATAATCAGGAGGAAAATTCATGGCTAAAGCAAACATGCGGTATCGGTTCCGGAACCTGGAAAATACCGGGTTTCCAACCAGCACAGGCAAGGCCGGCACGCGCATGATTGACCGCACAGGTGCTGCCCGGATCCGTAAATCAGGCTTCGCTTTCTGGCGCAAGATTTCGATTTACCACAGCCTCATTCAGATGCCTCGCTGGAAATTTTTGTTCCTGGTTTTTGCATTTTATACCTTGATGAACCTGGCCTTTGCCCTGATTTATTTCGCCTTGGGCACAGAGCATCTTGCCGGTGCGGAAGCAGCAACCAGTTCCTGGCAACAATTTGTAGAAGCTTTCTTTTTCAGTGCACAATCACTGACCACGGTGGGCTATGGCCGCGTGGCTCCAGTGGGTCTGATTACCAATACGATTGCTTCGGGCGAAGCACTTGTGGGTATCCTTTCTTTCGCTGTGGTAACGGGCATTTTCTATGGACGCTTTTCCCGCCCCAGAGCCTATCTGCTGTTCAGTAAGAACATGTTGGTAGCCCCTTTCCGCAATGGCAGAGCATTGATGTTTCGACTGGCTTCTTACAAAAACAATTTCCTAACTGATGTGGAAGCTTCTGCCATGCTGGTGCTGCATCAGCCGAAAGGTGAAAGCCGCGATTCAAAATACTTCACCCTGAAACTGGATATTTCCCGCATCAGTGCACTGGCCCTAAACTGGACGGTTGTTCACGTCATGGATGAACACAGCCCCTTATTTGGCATGGAAGCCCAAAGCCTGATAGAACAAAATGCAGAGCTGATTGTCAGCATCAAAGCCTTTGACGATAATTTCTCCAACACCGTGCAGCAGCGCAGTTCCTACACCCACCACGACCTCGTGTATGGCGCCCGCTTCCTGCCGATGTTCCAACATTCCGATACGAAAGGTCTCGTGATCATGGCCCTGGATAAAATCAGCGACTATGAACCGGCAGCATTACCCGAGTTCCAGCATACTCCCGAATAAAGCTGATTAAGGCTCTGAAGGTGATAAGTTACCTTCGCTTCATGATAGAGACATTGGCCATTTCCGAAGCATCACAACATTTTTTAAACCTCGAAGAACGCTACGGCGCACACAACTACCATCCCCTGCCGGTGGTGCTGGCCCGGGGCAAGGGAGTGCATGTCTGGGATGTGGATGGCCGGCGCTATTTCGATTTCCTGTCCGGCTATTCAGCCATCAACCAGGGGCATTGCCACCCCCGCATCATCGCCGCACTGAAGGAACAGGCGGAACAACTGACCCTCACCTCCCGCGCCTTTTACAACAACCTGCTCGGTGAGTTTGAAGAATACATTACCAAGCTGCTGGGTTATGACAAGGTGCTGCCCATGAATGCCGGTGTAGAAGCCGTCGAAACAGCACTAAAACTGGCCCGCCGCTGGGGCTACGACAAGAAAGGCATACCCGACCAGAAAGCAAAAATCATCGTGTGTTCCGGCAACTTCCACGGGCGCACATTGAACGTCATCTCGTTCTCCAGCGACCCGGATTCCCGAAACGGATTCGGCCCATACATGCCCGGCTACGAAATCATTCCCTATAACAACCTTGATGCCTTACACCGGGCTGTTACGGACCCACATGTCGCCGGATTTCTGGTAGAACCTATCCAGGGCGAAGCTGGCGTGATGGTACCCGATGATGGCTACCTCGCACAAGCTGCTACCCTCTGCAAGGAAGCCGGGGTATTGTTCATAGCCGATGAAATCCAAACCGGGCTCTGCCGCACAGGCATGATGCTGGCCTGCGATCATGAAGGTGTCCGCCCCGACATACTGATCCTCGGGAAGGCACTTTCCGGGGGGGCTTTACCCGTTAGTGCCGTCCTTGCAGATGATGACATCATGCTGTGCATTCGCCCCGGCGAACATGGCTCTACCTATGGTGGCAATCCCCTCGCCTGCAAAGTGGCTATCACTGCCCTGCAAGTTTTACAAGATGAAATGATGGCTGAAAATGCAGCCCTTCAAGGCGAATACTTCCGGCAGCAACTCCGGGCAATTGACCACTCTCATATCTCAATTGTGCGTGGGAAAGGCCTGCTCAATGCCATCGTCATAGACCATCCCCACAAGGATGCTGCCTGGGAGCTTTGCCTCAAGCTGCGCGACTTTGGCCTGCTCGCCAAGCCAACTCATGGTCATATCATCCGTCTGGCTCCGCCCTTACTCATCACCCGCGCTGAAATAGACGAAGCCTTAGCGATTATCCGCACCAGCCTGCAACATTTTGCCTGAACGCCTGCCCAAGACGCCCGACATGCACCTGCACCGCAGCCACGCGGAACAACATCGTCATTCACGGGCATTTCTTTCTGATGTCGTCATCGGCATGAGTGACGGCCTGACGGTACCCTTTGCCCTGGCTGCGGGATTGAGCGGTGCTGCCGTCTCTACCGGCATCATCATCACCGCAGGGCTGGCCGAGATTGCCGCAGGCTCTATTGCAATGGGCCTCGGTGGGTTTCTGGCAGGCCGCACCGAGCAGGAACATTATCATTCCGAACTGCTCCGCGAACAACAGGAAGTAGAGCAGGTGCCCGAGGAAGAAAAGAAAGAGGTCCGTGATGTATTTGCAGGCCTGGGCCTCAGCCCGGAGTCTCAAGAATTAATAGCCAATGAAATGGCCCGCGACAAGCAGAAATGGGTTGATTTCATGATGCGCTTTGAACTGGGCCTTGAGAAGCCCGACCCCAGGCGTGCCCTCCGAAGTGCCCTCAATATTGGCGGGTCTTACATCCTGGGCGGACTAGTGCCCCTGAGTCCTTATTTCTTCTACAGTCTGCCCTTAGAGGCTCTTCGATGGAGCTGCATTATTACAGTTCTATGCCTCTTCATTTTTGGTTATTTCAAGGCAAAGGCTACCGGCTCTGCCCCCTGGTCTGGGGCTATTCGTGTGATGCTCATTGGTAGCGCTGCAGCAGGTGCCGCCTTCTTAATTGCCCGAATATTTGCCGGGTAACTCTATTCCGGCAACATAGACGCGGTGATGATTATTTGAGTCCGGATTTCTTTTCTATTCAACTGATGGCCTTTTATCCGCATTCAATGCATCGGAGCACAAAGCCGGCAGAAAAGGTTGTTTTCCAAAAAAAGTGCATGAACGATGTAGAAGTTGTGCCTGCGAGTGCCTCGAAAAAAAAAACAACGCCACCCGTTGCAGGTGGCGTTGCGAAGCAGATTCTGAATGGTTTGCCTAATCCAATTTGAAAGAAATGGGCAGGGTGTAATACACCGGTACGGCACGGCCTTGTTGGCGGCCCGGTTTCCAGTGAGGCATGCCTTTTACCACGCGCATGGCTTCTGCATCTAAGGATGAATTGCCTGCACTGCGTACCACTTTTACGTTAGAAATGCTGCCGTCTTCACTGACGACGAATTCGATGCCAACGCGGCCTTCGGCGCCGCTTTCGCGTGCATCATCCGGATAGCGCAGGTGGTCGCGCAGATATTTCTGGAGCGCATCGGGGCCACCGGGGAACTCGGGCATTTGCTCAACAAAACGAACCGGAGCAGGAGGGCCGGAGGGTTGTTCTACTACTCCATTTCCGGGCTTGTCTATCAACCCAGGATCAATACCATTGGGGTCACCCGCTTTGGTTTCAAGGCCTACAGCTACCTTTTCATCAGGGGGTGGTGTTGGCTTTTCATCTTCCTTCACTTCCTCATCTTTCTTGATGACCGGCGGTGTGAATTTCACCGTAGGCTTCACCGGTGGTGGCGGAGCGGGTGGTGGTGGTGGTGGTGGTGGTTTTGTTTTGTCAATAGGGGGTGGTTCTGCCAGAGTAACTTCTTTGACAGAGATGACGGGCATTTTATCCTTGTGGCTAAACAAGGTGTCGGCGAGTACCTGATAACCTATTAAGAGGACGGCCAATGCCAGAAGGATGATGGTGGAATTGCGGATGCGCTTGGGGTAATTGCGGCGCAATTCATAGCCTCCGTATTTCTTATTGCGGCCATCGAAGAGGATGTCGAGGTAGTCGCTGTTCAGGAGTTTGTTGAGATCCATCGGTCGTTAGTTTGTCGTGAGCGTTCCTGATGAGGTAGGCAGCCTATTGGATGCCGTTTGCTTCCTGGGTCTTTTTGATGAAATCCCGGTCTTGGTTGGTGATGTCCACTTTCGCGTACACCTTCACATCATTGATGGTCATTTCGTCGAAGACGTCCACCATATCCTTGTATGTGGAGTTGGTGTCTGGCTTGATGAGTACTGTGATTTGGTCCGTTGGGGTAAGGACTCCGCTTTGTTTGAGCTGGTCAATCTCCTGCTTTTTGGCGATAATCACTTTCCGGAGTCCAACGGTGCTTTTTGTAATGTTGATAGGGTCGAGCACCGGTGGTTTCGTTGGGTCGTCCCCGATGCCGGCATAGGTGTAGATGCGGTGGTCTTTGCTGAGCAGGACGGTGAGGGCCGTGCTGCTTTTCACCTTGCTCTTCTGCTCTTCAGTCATGTTTTTATCCTTGAAGGGCATGTTTATTTCCATCGTCTTTGGTTTTGCCAAAGTGGTGGTGTACATGAAGAAGGTGATCAGCAGGAAGCCAAGGTCCACCATGGGGGTAAGGTCAATGCGGGTAGAAAGCTTCTTCCCTTTTTTGACGCCAGGTCCTTTTTTATGCGAACCTCCACTGGAGGTATCTAATTCAGCCATGTCAGAAGGGCATTTATTGAATTAAGAAATCAATGAATAGTATGAGGGGGCTACCCGTTTTTCTTTTGGGCGTCCTCATAAGCGGCGGTGCCTGGGGGCACGGCTTCGAGGTTGGTAATGAGGTTAAATCGGAAAATCTTCATGCCTCCAAGCGTATTTATCACTTTATCCACGGCGGGGTATTTTGTGTTTACGTCCCCTTTTATGAGGATGCGCAGGAAGGGGTTGTTGTTTCGGGCTACCCGAATCCAGGCGGCGAGTTCATTGTCTGGCGCATCAGCGCTCGTATCCACGGGGATACCGGGGCTTTGAGCGTCTAATTGTTTCTGAACCGCGGGTGGAGAGGAGAGGTATTGTTTCAGTTGTGAGAAGGGCACACCCACAGCGGCTCCTTTTTGGAACTGATACATCTCTTGGTCTGAAAGTCCCAGTTTTTTGTATTCGTTCATATCCCGGATGAGGCCGAGGCGGGCATCTGCCACATCCCGGTCTCCCACTTTCTTCCGGTCAATAGAAAAGTACACACGTCCTTTGGTGTCAATCGTGATCATCATGATTGAGGTATCCGGCACCGTGATTTGCGAGATGGAGGAAGGTGTTACCACCATCACCGGGTCGTCCTTCTTGAACTTGGTGGCAAGCATGAAGAAGGTAAGGAGAAGAAAAGCCACATCGCACATGGCAGTCATGTCAATGTTTGTGCTTTTCCGAGCCATTTTTACTTTAGGCATAGCGGGTAGTCCTTAGTGGCTTTATGGTAAAGACACGGCGCTCATGAATTTCCATAAGCGCCGCGCCAAAAAAGATGGAGAATTGCTTTTCGGGCCTGACGGGCCTGTGCGGCCTGCCTTATTTATAGTTGGCTGCGAAGCTTTGAGTCAGTGTGAAGCCGCTCTCATCAATACCGAAGGTGATGCCATCAATAATGGTCGTGTAGAAGTTGTAAGCAACGATGGCAACGAAGGAAGTAGAGATACCGAGAGCCGTATTGATCAGGGCTTCAGAGATACCGAGGGCGAGCTGAGTAGCATCCGCACCACCGCCGGAAGCAGCCATAGAGGCGAAGGCACGAATCATACCCATTACCGTTCCGAACAGACCCAGCAGGGTGGCGCATGAAGCGATGGTAGATAGGAACACTAAGTTCTTTTCCAGCATGGGCAATTCAAGGGCGGTAGCTTCTTCGATTTCTTTTTGGATGGAAAGTACCTTTTGGTCGGTGTCTAAATCCGGATTGCTAATCATCTCGCGATATTTCAGCAGGCCGCTGCGCATCACATTGCCTACAGAGCCACTCTGCTTGTCGCATTCAGCGATTGCAGCATCTACGTTTTTGTTGGCGAGTTGATATTGCACTTTGCGAACGAACTCACCTGTTTGGCCTTTACCACGGGCCTTGAAGATGGTGAGTGCACGCTCGATAACAAAGCAAATCAGCGTGAGGAGCGTGGACATCAGGATGGGTACTACCCAACCACCGGTGTACGTTGTGCCAAGAGCATTTTTGGGTGTGTGTCTGCTGGCTCCATCGGCGAAGTTGCTGGGGTTGCCCAGTACATACAAATACAAAACAATAGCTGCAATGATGCAGACAATAACGACCGTAAGGTTTACGAGGAAGTTATTTGTATTCTTTGGTTTGCCTGCGCGGCTACCACCTTGAGAGCCAGAAGGACGTGCGGTGGTCGGTTTTACATCTGCCATACTGTTTTTGCTTTTTAGGGGATGTTTTAGTTGGTTCTGTTAGAGGTGAAAACTGCTTGAAGATTGTGGATTTTTCGAGCGGCGGCAAAGATAGAGGCGTACTCTTCATTCCCAAACCGAAGCTGTTAAAAGCTGTAGGCTGATTCTAAACTTGCTACCGCTGTATTTATTGCCTTTGCCGCAAAGCTGTATTTCGTTTCATGCCTCAAAAAAAGAAAAATTCAGAGGCTTACCAAATAAATTTAAAGTCGAAAACTTTTAGAAAAACCGAGACCATAAAATGCGGATGGCGACTACACCCAAAGCCAGGGCCAATGCTTTGATGATAGCTCTTCCCTGAAGTTTCTTCGAAAGAAATGCACCCAACTGGGCTCCTGGAATAATACCGATGGCTAAGCCCAGCATCATGTGGGTTACCGCCGGGTCGTTGTAACTGCCTTCGTACCAATTGGTCACTACACTCACGGTAGCCATGATGGCCAGGATGAAATGCGAAGTAGCCGTGGCGATATGCACCGGAAAACGAAGCCATTCCACCATTACTGGCACGTGAATGATGCCTCCGCCTATACCTAACAATGGGGAGAAATACCCTACGAAAACACTCAGGATGCCTCCTTTGCGGACATCATAAGAATATTCGTGCACTTCGCCTGCTTTATCCCGCAGGCTTTGATGGTACCAGCCTTTGTGGTTGCCTACTGGTTTGCTGATGTGCTGCTTTTTCCCGCCTTTCAAAAAAAGAAACAGCGCCAGCCCAAATAGCAACACGCCGAAAATGACATCGAAGACGTTTCGGGGAATGATCTTTGTTGTCATCACGCCGAGGATAGAGCCTGGAATCGTGCAAATAGCGAAAATGATACCGGCACGATAATCCACCCGTCGGGCACGCATATAAGCTACTGAGCCCGAGATAGCATTACAAGCTACCACCGCAATGGAAATAGCCGCAATATGCTGGGCACTCAGCTCCGGATGCATCAGGATAAGCAGCGGCACAAGGATAAAACCACCGCCTGCACCAATTAAAGTGCCCAAAGTGCCAATCAGGAAGCCGATGAGGATGAGTATAAAAATGCTGCTCATAAATAGATGGAAAGTTCGGTTTTGCACCGCTTCGTGGCCGCCAAAAATAGCCCCTGCCCTACCGATGTTCCGGCTGGAAATATCTATGAAGAATCCGGACAAGCACAGCCCAAGCAAGTTTTACCTTTGCCCGCTATGATGTTTAACCCTTGGCATTCCGTGAGCTATGGTACGCACGTTCCGGAGCTTGTGAATGCTATCATCGAAATCCCTAAAGGCAGCCGTGCTAAGTATGAATTAGACAAAGAAGTAGGCATGCTCCGCCTCGACCGGGTGCTCTATTCTTCGGTGTACTACCCTGCCAACTACGGCTTCATACCGCGCACTTATTGTGACGATGGCGATCCGCTGGATATCCTTGTCTTGTCTCAGATTGAAATGGCTCCACTGACGCTGGTGGAAGCAAAAATTGTTGGGGTTATGCGCATGTTAGATCAGGGCGAAGCGGATGATAAGCTTATCGCTGTTTGCGCCCACGACATGAGTGTGAATTATATCAATGACATCAACGAATTACCGCCCCATTTCACCGCTGAACTGCGTCACTTCTTTGAAGAATACAAGCGACTCGAAGAAAAGGTGGTGAAGATTGAAGAATTCCAGGGGGCACGACTGGCACAAAAAATCCTGGGCCACGCTATTAAGGATTATGAATCGCTGATGCAAAAGCGAAAAGCCGAAAAAGTTTAGCCCGTTTTAGGCCCCCATTTTTAAAAAAATATAGTTCGCGTCTTTGTGCGTGATCCTGAATAACCCGCATTCACCTACTCATGTCCCGCAGTAAAATCAAGAGCATTCTCGACCATCAGGCTACAGACTATCCCGCAAGCGTCAAAGGATGGGTTCGTTCTTTCCGGAACAATCAGTTTATCGCCCTCAATGACGGCTCTTGCCAGGCCAATCTGCAAGTAGTCATCGGGCTGGAAACGGATGAATCCATCGTGAAGCGCATCACTGCCGGTGCAGCCATCGCCGCACACGGGAACATCGTAGCCTCTCTGGGTAAAGGACAGCGTGTAGAGTTAAAAGCTGATTCCATAGAAATCCTGGGAGACTGCGACGGAGAACAGTATCCATTACAACTTAAAAACCGGCCCAGCCTTGAATACCTCCGCGAAATCGCACATTTACGGTTCCGCACCAACACCTTTAGCGCCGTCTTCCGGGTGCGCCATGCCTTGGCTTTTGCCATTCACCAGTTTTTCAACGAACGAGGCTTCGTCTATCTGCACACACCAGTCATCACCGCAAGCGATGCAGAAGGAGCCGGCGAGATGTTTCGGGTCACAACACTTCCATTTGATGGAACTCCCCGCAACGAACAAGGTGCTGTGGCATTCTCAGAAGACTTTTTTGGTCGGGCTACAAACCTTACAGTGAGTGGCCAGCTCGAAGCAGAACTCGGGGCCATGGCCTTGGGTGAGGTTTATACGTTTGGCCCCACCTTCCGGGCAGAAAACTCAAACACAGCACGCCATCTGGCCGAATTCTGGATGATTGAACCTGAAGTAGCCTTCGCAGACATCCATGACAACATGAACCTCGCGGAGGATTTTGTTCGCTACCTCATCCGATATGCCCTGGAGCATTGCACAGAGGATTTGAACTTCCTCGCACAGCGCCTCGCTGATGAAGAAAAAAACAAACCCCAACAGGAACGCAGCGGCATGGGCCTGCTGGAAAAATTGACTTCTGTTGCTGAAAATTCTTTCGAACGCATCACTTATACTGAAGCCATTGGCATCCTTCTGGCATCGCCTGCCTTTAAGAAAAAGAAGTTCCAATATGAGGTGAAATGGGGTATTGATTTGCAAAGCGAACATGAACGCTACCTCGTGGAAAAACACTTTGGCAAACCCGTCATCGTCCGCGACTACCCTAAGGAGATCAAAGCCTTCTACATGCGCCAGAATGAAGACGGGAAAACAGTAGCTGCTATGGACATCCTCGCCCCCGGCATCGGTGAAATCGTGGGGGGCTCGCAACGTGAAGAACGCTTAGACAAACTCAGCCAGCGCATGGAAGAAATGCATGTGCCCCACGAAGAGCTTTACTGGTACCTGGACACCCGCCGCTTCGGCACAGCACCCCATGCAGGCTTCGGCTTGGGCTTTGAAAGGATGGTTCAGTTCGTGACCGGTATGGGCAATATCCGGGATGTGATTCCTTTCCCGCGCACACCCAAGAACGCCGAGTTCTAGCGTTTGACAATTGCGGGCTTTCATTCCTCTCTTACTCTGATTCTCCAGACGGCCTTTCGGGACTCTTCCCCGCAAGGCCGTTCTGTTTTTGAAAGTTATTAGAGGCCATTTCAGGTATTGATTCTTCAGCTTCATGCCTGCCTGCTTCAGCAAAAAAGTGTTCAAAACTTTCTTTTCTACTATTTTTTTAGTAGATTTACTAAAATCTTAGTAGATATGCCCCCGAAAAGCATAGAGCCTTCAGGCCTGACGAAAGCAGAAGAGCGGGTGATGAAAGCCGTTTGGCAAAAAGAACCTGCCCTCGTTCGCGAGCTGATTGCCGTTCTTCCGGACCCGAAGCCTCACCCAAACACCATCAATACAATTCTGAAGATTCTGGCTGAGAAAGGGTATGTGCGAGCCGAACAAGTCGGCAACGCCTATCGCTATCAGTCGCTCATCAGCCAGGAAAGCTTCAGCAGGAAAACCCTTAGTCTGATTGCAAAAAACTATTTCAATGGCTCATTTGCCAGCATCGTTTCTTGCTTCATTGCCGACAAAAAATTAGATATCGTAGAGCTGGAAGAGATATTAAAAACACTAAAACAAAAAACATGAGTGCGCTGCTCTATCTGGTTCAGGTTTGCGGGATTAGCCTGTTGTTATGGGGTATATTTCGCCTGGTGTGGTACGGACGAGCTGCATTTCGGGCTGCACGAATTTTCTTACTGCTGAGCCTGCTACTTGCTCCCCTGCTCCCCTTGATAAGCACATTCTTTTCTCATGGGCAATTGATTGCTTATCGAATCATTTTGCCTGAAATCCATGTAGGCTTGAACGGGTCAGGAACAACCAAAGACTATGTGCCTGCAGCAATATTCCTTTGGTTGTATTACAGCATCAGCGTCCTGGTTTTGTTGCTGTTTTTATGGAAATCTTTCAGACTTCATCTACTCTTAAGACACGGCATTGCGGAACATCATAAGGGCTATACCATCCTACGGAATACTGGCATCGGGCCCGGCACTCTGTGGCGAACGATTTTCTTTCCAAAGGATATTCAGGATGAACGCATATTCCTGCACGAACTGGCTCATATCCGCTCAGGGCATCGCTACGACCTGCTCCTAACCCAAATCATGAATATCCTGTTCTGGATTTCTCCGGCTCATTGGCTCATTCAGAAAGAGCTGAAAATGCTCCATGAGTTCGAAGCCGATGCCCAAGCCATCGGAACCGGTGGCTTACAGGCTTACGCTAGGCTACTGCTCGCGCAAAGCTTCGGTATAACCGATAGCTACATCCTCGCACATTCCTTTTTTCATCACCCATTAAAACAACGAATCATCATGCTTCAAAAAAGCCAACAAAAAGCTGGACTCGGGCGCTTGCTCATGCGTACAGGAGTTCTATGCACTACCCTATTCTTCCTTTGCCTGCTCATCCGATTTGAACCAGAAGCAAAGGCAAAATCCTTCCCAGATCATAAAATCCATAGCCTACAATTCAACGATCAAATAGCCGATGGGGATGATGGTGTAGAAGACACAGCCGTAAGGTATGTAGAAAACATGCCTGAGTTTAATGGCGACTTGAATCAATACTTAGCGGCACATATTAAGTATCCGGCATCCGCACAGAAAGAACATAAACAAGGTAGAGTCGGAATTGAATTTATCGTTCGGAAAGACGGCAAAATCGGGCATGTAAAAATCGTGCGTTCATCAGGAGAAGCTGCTCTGGATGCAGAAGCCGTCCGGGTAATCAAGGGCATGCCAGATTGGAAACCCGGCACGCAGGGAGGGAAGCCTGTAGATGTGTACTATACTATTCCCATTTCATTTCAATTGGAAGGGAAGTAAAACCCGTAGCTACTGTCTGTTGCAGGCAAAATGGGGCAATCACGGATGAGTGATTGCCCCATTTTCATTGGTGCTATGTACAGTAACTTCTTCTGGATATAAGATTGATTCAGCGAATTTCGGCCCCTGCACGAACGGCCTGGACAGGCGACACAAACACCAATTTTCCATCCTCATCTTCTGCCATAAGGATCATCCCGGCACTTTCTATTCCTTTCATTTTCCTCGGAGCCAGGTTCACAACTACAGACACTTGCCGGCCCACAATTTCATCGGGTTGATAATGCTGAGCAATGCCGGAAACAATCGTGCGCTGCTCGGTACCCAAATCAATTTGCAGTTTCAGAAGTTTATCTGCTTTCTCTATTTTTTCTGCAGTCAGGATGGTGCCTGTCTTCAGTTCAATTTTAGCAAACTCATCAAAAGAAATCGGCGCTTTGGAAGCAGAAACTAATTGCGTATTAACCGGCTCCTGAGGCTTGGATGCAGGTAATTGCGTTGTCGGTTTAGTGCCCCCGCTGCGCAGTTTTTCGACTTGGGCAAGCACTTCGGCATCTTCAATTTTTCGAAACAAAATCTCAGGCTCCCGCAGCGAATAGCCCACCTTCAACAAATCCGGACGGCCTCCGTTTTCCCATTGCAGCATCCGGTCCACCACCTTCATCATGTGGCACATTTTCGTAGCGGTATCAGGTAGGAAAGGAGCAATGAAAATGGCTAAGTTGGCACAGAGTTGCAGGCAGAAGTATATGCAATTGTCAATCTGTACCTGAGCTTCCACAGCCTCAGCACTGGCTGGAGTTCCCGTTGCATTCAGACGCTTGGCAAGTTGCCAGGGTTCTTTCTCCTGGAGGTATTTATTGCCTTTCGTAGAAAGCAACATGATTTCAGCCAGTGCATCACGGAAACGATAGGCTTCGATGCTGCTTTCTATTTCTTTCTTAGCTACTGAAATAGCTGCCGCCAGTTCCGCGTCTTTCTCATCAATATGGTTTACGTGCATTGGGGGCACTTTGCCTTTGCAGAGTTTATGCATCATCACCATAGCCCTATTGACGAAGTTGCCCAGGTTGCTGTTTAACTCACTGTTGATGCGGGTTTGGAAATCTTTCCAGGTGAAATCATTGTCTTTAGTTTCGGGTGCATTGGCGCAAAGCACATAACGCAGCATATCGGCACCGCCAGGGAAATCGTTCAGGTATTCATGCACCCAAACTGCCCAATTGCGTGACGTACTCACCTTCTCCCCTTCGATATTCAAAAACTCATTTGCAGGTACAGCATCGGGCAACACAAAACCCCCATGAGCCTTTAGCATTGCCGGGAAGATGATGCAATGAAAAACGATGTTGTCCTTGCCAATGAAATGCACCAGCTTGGTGTCCTCGCGCTGCCAGTAATCGCTCCACATGGGTGTCAACTCTTTCGTTGCAGAGATGTAGCCGATGGGCGCATCAAACCAGACGTACAGCACTTTCCCTTCGGCACATTCAAGTGGCACGGGCACGCCCCAACTGCTATCACGGGTCATGGCACGTGGCTGCAGGCCGGCATCAATCCAACTTTTGCATTGGCCATACACATTGCTTTTCCACTCGCCTTTCTTGCCTTCAACAATCCATTCGCGCAGCCAATCTTCATAGCGGTTGAGCGGAAAGTACCAATGTTTGGTTTTGCGTTTTTCAGGCACCGATTCGCTAAGTGCACTGCGAGGGTTTATGAGTTGCTCCGGGGAAAGTGAGCTACCACAACGCTCACACTGGTCGCCGTAAGCATTGGGGTTTTGACACACCGGGCAGGTGCCGATGATATATCGGTCAGCAAGGAAAACCTGTTTTTCGGGATCAAAATATTGCTCCGATTCATGCTCTTCAAACAGGCCTTCGTCATACAGCTTTTTGAAAAAAGCCTGAGCCGTTTCGTGGTGAAGAGTAGCCGAAGTGCGGGAGTATATGTCGAAACTGATGCCCATATCTGCGAAAGAATCCCGAATGAGCGCATGGAACTTGTCCACTACCTGCTGCGGGCTTACGCCTTCCTTCATAGCGCGGATGGTGATGGGTACACCATGCTCATCGGAACCACAAATGAATTTCACATCACGGCCCTGAGCGCGCTGGTAACGAACATATATGTCTGCGGGTAAGTAACATCCGGCAAGGTGGCCGATGTGCACAGGGCCATTGGCGTAGGGTAAGGCTGCAGTGACGAGCAACCGCTGATAATTCATGGGCGCAAGTTACGAGCACGTGATGCAGGCTGACGTTGCAAAGGCCTGTCAATGATGATTCCCGGCTATTTTCGCCACCCATGAAAGTCGTCATCTTCGCCGGAGGCCGCGGCACCCGCATTTCTGAAGAAAGCCAATTACGCCCGAAGCCCATGATTGCCATCGGCGGTAAGCCCATACTCTGGCACATCATGAAGATTTATGCCGCTTACGGCCACAATGAATTTATCATCTGCCTCGGCTACAAAGGCTGGATGATTAAGGAATATTTTATCAATTACTACCTCCACAACGCCAACCTGACGGTGGACCTGGCCAATAACAGCGTAGAAGTTCACGACAATTTCGCCGAACCCTTTAAAATCACACTCGTTGAAACCGGTTTAGATACCATGACTGCAGGCCGCCTGCGCCGTGTACTACCCTACACCCATAATGAGCCTTTCATGCTGACCTATGGCGATGGGGTCAGTGATGTGAATTTGGACAAGCTGCTACAGTTCCATCAGGATTCAGGCCGAATCTGCACTATGACGGCCATACAGGCTACCAGCCGTTTTGGCGTGATTAAAATGAAAGACAACGGGCAAATTACTTCCTTCGAAGAAAAGCCTGCTGACAGTGGCACCTGGATCAATGGGGGCTTCTTCGTGCTCAACCCAGAAATCAAAAACTACCTGCACGATGATGCCGATAACATCATGTGGGAGCGCCAGCCCCTAGATGACCTGGCCCGTGATGGCCAGATAGCCGCCTATCGCCATAATTATTTCTGGAAAGCCATGGACACATTGCGTGATAAAGAAGAGCTGGAAGGGCTTTGGGAAAAAGGAAATGCACCCTGGAAAGTATGAGGCAAGCGCGGAAGCGAATTCATGTTTCATGTTTTATGTTTCATGTTTCATGTTTCATGTTTCATGTTTTATGTGACCGGCTTATTTCTGGAGACTTGGCTGGGAACTTTTATTTATTACCTGATTCATCTTTTTTTCCTGATTCATCTTTTTCATTCAAAACTGGGACATGACCCCATCGGAGTATAATCAGGTTTTTCAAAAGCGCACAAAGGCTTTCGCGCTTCTGGTCATTAAGCTTAGTGATGACCTTCCAAAACGAACGGCTTCATTTGTGATTTCTAAACAGCTTATCCGCGCTGCAACTTCCGTAGCTGCTAATTACCGCGCATCATGTATCTCCCGTTCCGACAAAGAACGTTTCGCCAAACTATGCATCGTGATAGAAGAAACAGACGAGGCGATGTTCTGGCTGGAAATGCTTCAGGAGTCAGGCCTTGTGCAATCAGCGTTTCTGAATGCCCCTCTACAAGAAGCATCTGAGCTCCTCAAGGTATTCATGGCATATCGCAGCAGCCTAGGCGCCCATCTCAGCAGCATAAAACATGACACATGACACATGAAACATACCTAGGAAAGAGAATCTTCCTCACCGGCCACACCGGTTTCAAAGGCGCGTGGATGCTGCAAGTGCTGCGCGGTTTGGGAGCGGAAGTCATGGGCTACGCCCTCGCACCAGAACATCCCAATGACCTGTATTGCCAAATTAATGGCGACCGATTGTGCCAGTCCATCATCGCCGATTTGAGCGAACGTGAAAAGTTGACAAAAGCCATTTTAGACTTTCATCCTGACTTCATTTTTCACCTCGCAGCCCAGGCGCTCGTGCGCCGCAGCTATCGCCTTCCTGTAGCAACCTTTGCCGCAAACGTGATGGGCACGGCGCATGTACTGGATGCAATGCGTGAATTGGGAAAGCCCTGTGTCGGCGTGATGATTACCACCGACAAGGTGTATGAAAATCCCGAACAGGGCGAGGCCTTTAGCGAAACGGACAAACTTGGCGGCTACGACCCTTACAGCGCTTCAAAAGCGGCGGCTGAAATCGTGATTGAATCGTACCGCCGCTCGTTTTTCAACCCCGAAAAATTCAGCGATCATCAGAAGGCTATTGCCTCCTTACGTGCCGGCAATGTGATTGGCGGAGGGGATTTTTCGGAAGACCGGCTGATACCAGACATCGTGCGCGCATTGGCCAAAAATGAGCCCGTGGTACTGCGCAATCCAAACAGCGTAAGGCCCTGGCAGCATGTGTTGGAACCGGTTTTTGCCTACCTCTTACTGGGGCAGAAAATGGCCGAAGATGGCATTCGGTACAGCACTTCATTCAATATCGGCCCGGAGCGCGCCGACGAGCGCAGCGTAGCGCAGGTAACCAATACTTTTTATGAAGCCTATGGGCGTCAGGCAGCGTTTGAAGTGAAGCCGGAATCCGGGCTGCATGAAGCCGGCCTGCTGATGCTCGACAATGGGAAAATCAAACGCGAACTGAGCTGGTCGCCGAAGCTACATGCGGAGGAGGCTATTCGCTGGACGGCTGAATGGTATGCGGATGGACGCGATGCATTCCAGAAATGCGCGGAACAAATAGACCGATACCAGTCCTGCTGATAATTTTTTTGCTTCACTTTTTGTAGTTGAGACGATGTTGATTCACCCGCTTCCCCTTTCAAACGCAAGGCTCCTTGAATTGCCCACTTTCCCGGACGAGCGTGGCCTTTTCGTCAAGACGTTTCAGGAAACAACGCTGACCGAAGCGGGCATTCATTTTACGCTGAAAGAATCTTATTTCTCTCTTTCGCGCAAGAATGTCATCCGGGGGATGCACTTCCAGTTGCCGCCACATCAACATGCCAAAATCGTGTTCTGCCCAAAGGGCGCCATCCTGGATGTGATTGTGGACTTGCGGAAAGACTCAGCCACGTTCGGGCAGTTTCATGCGGAGGAATTGAGCGAGGCCAACCACCGGGCCTACTACATCCCGGAAGGCTTTGGGCACGGATTCAAGGCCCTGAGCGATGATGCGATGACCTACTATCTCGTCTCCTCCGAGTATCATCGGGAAAGCGATACCGGTATCCGTTGTGACAGCTTCGGTTTTGACTGGGATTGTGCGGAGGCAATCATTTCCGTAAGGGACCGCTCGTTTCCGGCATTGAAGGATTTTCAATCGCCGTTTTAGGCGGAATGCTGTGTTGAATTTTTTGCAGGCATTTGGATTTGAAAATTTTTGTCTCAATCATTGTGGCAGAAAATCAATTCGTATGTACTCTTGCCCCCCCCCCCCGCGTTTTCTGGTTGCTTCTTATCCTAATAGGTAGTTCGCTTAGGCCGCAACACGTGATTGCACAGAGTTTCGTGCCTGCGACCAGCTTAAGCGGCAATCCCAATCCACCGCAATGCAATCCATTGCGGCGCAAAGCGCTATCGTCGTTGCTTCCAATATTGTTCGCGTTTGCGTTCATTTTCTTTTGTCGAAGCACCTTTGCGGCACCTCCCAGTTTCTCAGATAGTCTTTACAAAGCCGGATTTTGTAAGGTTACTTTGCCAACAACGGGAGCCGACTTTACTATGCCTACTGTCAGTAATCCCGCGGCCCTAGTTAGTTGTAGCAGTTCGATAAGACTACAGGCTTATTTTGAAGATGTCGATCAGTTTACAGGCTTTGGATTTTGTAGGCGTCCCGGAAGTTCGCCGAATTGAAAGTAGAGTGCTCACTCTAATTTT
>JAFDYC010000027.1 GCA_018267625.1 Bacteroidota bacterium | reverse complement strand
CCGTCGCTGCCGTGGGGTTCACGGCTACTACCGCTGCGTTCTTGCCCATAGCGGCGGTCATCATGGCGGTGGCTATTGTTGCTGTGTCGCCCACGCCGGCAACAACGCCTGCATTCGTGATACCTGAGTTCCCTGCAGCTGCATATACCCCCACATTGCTGGCGGCTGAGCCTACGCCTGCAGCATACGTACCTATCGCATTCGCAGCAGAGGCCGATTTTGCGTTGGCTCCAAAGCGGCCACCAATCAGGGCATTGGTATAGTTGGCTGTGGCGGTGACTACTTCTGCATCTGCAGAAACTCCTGTAGAAACGGCACCTGTGTTCAGCGTAGCGCCATCCAGCTTGCTATTAAAATAACCGCCTGTAGCACTACTGCTGACCGTACCATTTACTGTCGTGGAGCCAGACACACCTCTTGTCTGCCCAACGGTTTTACCGGTGGGTACCAATACCCGCCCGCGTGAACCAATCGCATAGTCTGAAGTGGCTGCTGTGGTCAACACATTCAGCCCTTGATTGATTTCAGGGCTTGTGCCCCCGATGTCCGTGCTCTGAATCTCGAGGTTATTGCTGCCCGTGGTGGTGATTGTGGTGGGATGCACCAGCGTGCCTCCCAATTGAATGTTGTTTCCCGTCATGGAAAGGCCGTTATTGGCCGTGCTGTTGCCCGCAAAAACCCAACCCGTGCCGTCGAAATAATAAATACCTGCACCCTGTGCTGCATAAGAAGGATTTGAGCTACTAATTGACGTGTTGGTGTTGTAAACCATCATGCCCGCTTTAGGGGTATTGACGGTCACGACATCGGTGGTAGTACTAAGGCTTACCCGGCTCAATAAGAGTGCTTTGCCAGGGCTTTCCAGCTCCAGAATGGAGGACGGGTCAATGGATGTGGGATTGTTTCCGAGCTTGAGCTGTGCCTGGCTAACCAGCGGAAGCAATAAGATTGGAATTGCTGCCAACAACAATTTTTTCATAGCGGATAATAAAGTTTAGTTAATGAATAGTGAAGGTGAAAACTTGCCAAATGTATTTACCACGAAATACAGAAGATAGGATTTCGGTCAATTCGAAGTTTTATAGGTGCGTATTTATTAATGGAATGCATACCATACATTTTCTGACGCGTATAGGTCAGATGATAAGATAATAAGCATAGCGATTCAAATGCAATATTATTATCAAATGTGATGAATTGAATGCCTTGTTGTAGGCGTCCCGGAAGTTCGCCGAATTGAAAGTAGAGTGCTCACTCTAATTTT
>JAFDYC010000026.1 GCA_018267625.1 Bacteroidota bacterium | reverse complement strand
TAGTCGTTCCTCAAAAAGTCTGAGAAGTGCATAGGTATTGCGTTGGTGTTGGCAAATAGGGGGTGGAGGTTGCCGGATATTAGAAGAACTGGCGAAAAGCTTGCAAATTGATGTATGCTTTCAGCCTCTAAAAAGCCCAGCCCTCAATTGGGGATGTTCAGTGGTTTATCGGACCAGTTGGATCAGAAACACCCGTTGTACGTGCTGGCCCACAAGATAAACTGGAGTGTTTTTGAAGATGCGTTCAAGGTGCACTACAGCGACAGGATGGGTAAGCCAGCCAAGCCCATCCGCCTGATGGTGGCGCTGCTCATTCTCAAATACATTCGCAACCTCAGCGACGAGAGCGTGGTGGAACAATGGGCAGAGAACCTCTACTACCAATACTTCAGCGGTGAGCATCAGTTTCAACCAGCCATTCCATGCGTAGCCACCGAGCTAGTGGCCTTCCGCAAGCGTATCGGCGAGACAGGAACGGAACTCATCCTTAAAGAAAGCATCCGCGTCAATGAGCCGCCGGATGATGGAGCGCCAACAGTAATCAGCGTGGACACAACGGTGCAGGAGAAGAATATCACTTATCCAACCGACGATAAGCTCTACAAAAAGATCATTACCAAATGCTGGAAGATTGCGGACAAAGAAGGAGTGGACCTTCGCCAGTCTTACACCTTCACAGTGAAAAAGCTCCGTCACCAGCAACGATTCAACCGCACAAAAAGTGGTGCCAAAGCTGCGCGCAAAGCAAGTAAGAAAATCAAGGTGATTGCCGGCCGGCTGGTGCGGGAACTGGCCCGCAAACTGCCACTGGATGCGCTCGGCACACATCTGCCCGCATTAAAGCTGTATCAGCGCGTGCTCACTCAAAAGCGCAACGACACCGGAAAAATCTACAGTCTTCACGAGCCGGATGTAAAATGCTACACCAAAGGCAAGGAGCATAAGAAATACGAGTTCGGCAGCAAGGTGTCATTCCTGGTCTGCCAGCAGAGTGGCATCATCATGGGCGCGCTCAACTTTACCGAAACGCTGCACGACTCCAGAACGCTTCCCGAGGTACTGGAGCAATACGAGCGGCTCACTGGAAAAGAGGCGGCAGAAGTCTTTGCAGATCGGGGTTACAGAGGAAAGACGCAATACAGATCCACCAAAATCCATCTGCCAAAGCCAGAGAAGAATATCAGCAAGGCCAAGCGCAAAAAGCACAGTAGAAGAGCCGCCATTGAACCAGTGATTGGTCACCTGAAGTCAGACTACCGGCTGTGCCGCAACTACCTCAAAGGGATATTGGGTGATATGATGAACGCGATACTGGCAGCGGCCGCCATGAACTTCAAACGAGCGATGAACCTCTGGCGCACAGAGGCACACAGCAGTTGGCAACTCATTCAAAACCTGATTTTGTTTGTTTACAGCACCTTTTTGTCCCAAAAATCAAAAATGACTTTTTGAGGGACGACTA
>JAFDYC010000025.1 GCA_018267625.1 Bacteroidota bacterium | reverse complement strand
GCCGGCGCCCCCACCCAGCTTCTGGGTGTGGATGCTTCGGGCAATGTGAAGACGACCGTTCCGAGTGCTATAGTGACCACGTATGGCTGGGGCATCACCGGCAATACAGGCACCACACCCAGCACCAACTTCATCGGCAACTCAGACGATGTGGCACTGGTTTTTAAAGTCAAGAATGACTTCTCTGGCCAGATTTCTAACAGCAATAGCGCTAACACTGCAGGTAACATGAACACTGCCTTTGGCTACAAGGCAGCAGCACAAAGCAGCGCAGGATATGGCAACAGCGCATTCGGCTACAGAGCCATGAACGCAACGACAACCGGGACAAGCAATACAGCCATGGGCATCTATGCGATGAACACCAATACCACCGGTAGCTCCAACACTGCAGTCGGTACCTACACGCTGATGAACAACAATTTCAACCCAAGCATTCCTACCCAAAAGGGTGACGGCAATACCGCAGTTGGCGCAAACAGCCTGTACAACAATACCTACGGTAGCAATAACAGCGGCTTCGGCAGCAGATCCATGAACCGAAACACAACAGGTATGAACAACACGGCTCTTGGATACAGCGCAATGAACAATAACACCACCGGCTTCAACAACACTTCGGTTGGTGTAAACAGCATGTACAATTTGTCACTGAGTGTGTCCACTACCGGTCGCGACAACAGCACATTAGGCTTCTCAGCCATGACCAATACGAGCTCCGGCAGCTTCAACACAGCAATGGGTTCTGGCGCTCTGGCCACCAATACTACTGGCGATTACAACACAGCGATTGGTACGAATGCAGATGTGTCTGCCGCTAACCTGACAAAAGCCACGGCTATTGGTTACAATGCCGTTGTTGGGGCTAGCAACAGCATGGTGCTGGGCGGCACCGGCGCAGACGTAGTAAGCGTAGGTATCAACACCACGACGCCCACCAGCCGACTGTATGTAAATGGTTCCTTCGGCACGGCTATCCGCACTACGGCGGCAAGCACCACCCTGGATGAAACCGACCACACACTCATCATTACGGGCACTGCATCTACGGGCACGGTAACCCTTACGATACCCGCTGCAGCCGCAGGCAATAAGGGCCGTATCTACCGCGTCGTGAATCAGACCGGCAACACGCAGGCAACATCAGTAAACTTCCAGGACTTCACGGGTACGGCTTCTAGCACTGTGCCCACCGGTAAGCTGGTGATTCAAAGCGATGGCGCCAACTGGTATCAGATAGACTAACGATCGCACACACAACGCTCATTGTTCAATTTCGAGGCTGTCTCCACTGAGACAGCCTCTTTTTTAAGGACGATTTTTTTGCCGGCTGTTGCAGCCCGATTCAGCTTCCGTTGCGTCGCACCCTTCGGCGATATTTCAGTTCTCGGCATTGCCCGGAAGCTACAGATGCCGGGAGAAAAGCTTCATAAAAGTACTGGCCCCGAAACGTGCGACGCAACGGATGCCACATAGTATTCCTAAAGCCGGCTTCAAAAAAATTGTTCGTGGCTAAGTCGCGAAGGGGCAGGATTATTTGCGCTGGTAGTTGTCAGGAATAGAAAAGGGGAAGGTGGTGGGGGCATCGAAGCTGACCTTGTTGAAGTCGAGGTTGAGGAGGTACCCGGCGCCCTGGTCGCTGAGGCGTAGCCGCCGTGAAGCTGGGAAGAGGTGCCCGTCTTTGAGGCTTCGGTTGCTGTAGCTGCAGCTCATACTGCTCGTTTCGGAAGCGAGGTATTGGAGTTGCAGGCTGGTGTCACTTTTGGAAAATTGAAGTAGTTGCACCTTCCCGGGAGCGGAGTAGGCAAGCACCAGCAGTGCAGCAGTGTCTTTGGCGACATTGGGTTGCAGGCGCATGGGGCTGCCGAGGATGAGGCTTTGCAGCGATTCGAAGTCGGCCTTGATGGGCAACAGAGCGTCCATTTTATCAAAAGGAAGGGCAAACACACTGCGGGTGAGTCGGTTGATGAGCCATACGCTGTCGGGCGTGATGAGCAGGCGGGCTACTTCAAAATTGAGGACGGCGGTGGCGCTGACCCAGATGCTTTTGCCCCGCTCCATGCGGATGCTGGCGTTGAAGTCGTGGCTTTGTCCGGCGCCCTCGAAGTGGGCATCAGCGCGGCCACTGAAGCTGTGCCACTGGCTATCGGGTAGGGCATGAGGGAGCAGTGCAAGGAGCAGGTTGTTGGGCTGGGATGTGGTTGCGGAAGCGGTGGCGGGTGTTGTGCTGAAGCCGGTGTCGGGCATAGGGCCAATGGGCCCGATACGGGCAAAGATGCTGCTGTCTTTGAGGGCAGGATTTGCGCTGCTGTCGGCCTTGGATACTGTATCCTGCTTTGAAACCGTCTTCCGATGGAAGATGCCACAGGCACTCAGTCCCAGCACCAAAAGGGTAGCTACGAATGCCGTGCGGATGTTATTCATAAAGCTTCTGCTCGGCAATCATTTTATCCAGAGCAGGGTTGTCGCTGCCTAAAGCTTTGGCTTTTTTCCAGGCTTCAACGGCTTGAGCGATGTTGCCCAGCTTGAATTGAATGGCGCCCAGGTGTTCCCAGAGTTCGGAGCTGGAAGCGTTTGGGTTGGCTTCGAAGACCTGATTCATGTAGTGAAGTGCATCCTGATACTTTCCCTGGCGGTAGAGGATCCAGGCATAGGTGTCGAGAAAGGTGGCTTCGTGGGGGCGCAAGTCCAATGATTTTTTTGACATCCGCTCGGCATCGTTCAGGCGGGTGTTGCGAACGGAGAGGTAGTAGGCATAGTTGTTCAGCACGGTGGCATTATTCGGGTTTAAGCGAAGGGCCTGGTTGTAGTTGCTGTCGCTGAGTGTGTATTCTTTAATGCTGTTGTAGATGTCCCCCAGCACTGTGTGCATCTCAGAAAGCTCCTCTTTTTTATCCTCGGGTTCCAGGTCTATAGCCCGCTGAATGGAGCGAATGGCCATAGGGTATTCTTTCTTGTTGTAATGCCCCAGTCCGTTCAGGTAGTGTACCTGGGCCTGGTTGGGGAAGAGCCGGGCTGCTTTCAGGCTCCACTGAATCAGGGAATCGGCATACTGGGGGTCGGTATAATTGTAGAGGAGTTGTTGCCAGAGAGTAAAGTCATCTTTCTTCAGCGCGAGTGCTTTTTTGACCTGTTCAGCGGCGGCAGCATTTTCGCCGTTCAGGCTGAGCATGTAGGCATAGAAGGAAAGCAGTCCGCTGTTGTTTGGGTGTTGGGCCAGTACTTCCTGAGTGAGGCTACGGGCTTCCTGCTGACGTTGGCTGTCGTTGGGCAATTCGCTGATATAATTGCGCAGAAGGTATAGCTGCATATCGGCACTCAGCTCTTTGTTGATGACGGCCTTCCGGACATACGAACGATAGGTCAGGGTGTCGCCTTTTTTTAGTGCCTGAGCAGCAAGGTTGATTTGCAGGCTGGGGTCATTGGGAAATTTCCTGCTCATCTCCTCAATCACTTCAGCCGCTTTTTTAGGCAGTTTATTGTTGTCGTAAACTTCTGCCAGCATGGTGTAGTAACGGGGCTCCCGGGGGTGCATACGGATGAGTTCCCGAATTACGCCAGCGGCGCCTTCCACGTCATTCATCTTCAGGTACACGGCCTGCTCCATGAGCAGGACATTTTCTTCATCACCCTTCTGGCGAAGCCGTTCAAGCTGGGCGATGGCTTCCTGGTATTTGCCGGCGCGTTGATAGAGTGCGGCGCTGCGTTCGAGGTAATCATCATTTAGATGCTCCTTTTGAGCCAGTCGGGCATACACATTGGCTGCATCCAGAATATCGTTTTGCAGTACTAAGGTGTTGGCATATTGTTCCTGATACCACTTGTTGTTGCTGTCAAGCCCGATGGCTTTTTTGATGTTGTTGCTCGCAGCGGTGATGTCGTTTGATTTCAGGGCTAATCGGGAGAGGTCGTAGTAGGGAGCCGCATGTTCCGGAGCCCGTTTGATTACATCCTTCAGCAAGATTTCACTGAGCTGATTATCGCCCAGCATGCGTGCTTTTACGGCATCGAAATAGAGGCGAGTGGTTGAGTCAGCCTCACGGTCATAGTGGCTCTGAGCCTGTAGAGCCGGAGCCAACAAGGTCAGTAATACAGCAATGAAAAGGCAGGGTAGCAGGCGCAAGACACTCATGATTGAGAAGAGAAGTCGCCGAGGGAAAGGACGCGGGGCGCTTCACTGTAAGATACATGCTTGCCTAAAAGCGAAGCAGAGAGTACAGTGTTTTTTATCACCGTGTTTTCACCGATAATGCTGTCGCTCACGCGAGCATTTTCAACCTGGCAACCGGCTTCCAGGGCCACATTGGGGCCGATGACCGAATGCCGCACCCGAACATGCTCACCGATGAAACAGGGTGGAATGATAACCGAATCTTCCAATATAGCCGAGGCCGAATGCATGTTTTCACCAGCAGCCTGTTTGATGGCCATGATGCGCCCGGTCGTGTACACCGTAGCGCTGAAATTGCCGCAGTCGAGCCATTCTTCCACCTGATCGGTATAAAACTTAACTCCGTCCCGAAGCATATGATCCATAGCATCGGTGAGCTGATATTCGCCTTTGTCGCGGATGTCTTCGTCAATCAGTCGTTGCATTTCCCGGCGAAGCCGCAGCCCGTCTTTGAAATAATACATACCGATGATGGCTAAGTCTGAAACAAACTGGGCAGGCTTTTCCACAAAAGCTTCGATGCTTTCATCTGCCCGCAGTTTCACTACACCAAAAGCGGAAGGGTCTTCTACTTTCTGCGTCCAGATGATGGCATCTTTTGCCGGGTCAATTTTGAAATGAGCTTTGAAAAGGGTGTCTGCAAAAGCGACGAACACCGGCCCCTGAAGGCTGTCGCCGGCAGCAAGGATGGCGTGGGCCGTACCTAAAGGCTGCTCCTGATAGGCAATTTTTCCTTTTGAGCCGAGGGATGCAGCCACCTGCAGCAGCAAACGTTCTACTTCTTTCCCAAATGCCGGGTTGATGATGAACACAATTTCAGTAACGGCTTCATTGGCGCCGGAAATGATGTCTTCGACTATACGCTGCACCATTGGCTTGCCTGCAATTGGAGTGAGGGGCTTAGGTGTAGTGAGGGTATGAGGCCTCATGCGTTTGCCAAGACCGGCCATGGGAATAATGATGTTCATGAATCTGTAGCGGCTGATTTTTTTTAAAAAAAGGAAATTTTGAATGGTATGAGTTAATGCCCGGTATGGCCAAAACCACCTGCCGCCCTTGCGGTTTCGTCTAAGCTTTCAGCCGGTTGCCAGGCAATTTGCTCAAAGCGGGCAACGACCATTTGTGCCAGACGTTCCCCATCTTCAATGCGAACGGCTTCTGTGGACAGGTTAATAATCGGTAGCATCAGCTCACCGCGGTAATCTGGGTCTATAGTTCCGGGTGTGTTGACGAGGCTCAGGCCACGTTTGAAGGCGGTTCCGCTGCGGGGACGGATTTGAGCTTCATGACCTGCCGGTAAGGCTATGAATAAACCCGTCGGGATGAGCCTTCGCTCGAAGGGCTGTAAGATGACAGGTTCAGGCAGCCAGGCGCATAAATCCAGTCCGGCAGCACCGGATGTCTGGTAAGCAGGCAGGGGGTGTGGGCTTTTGTTGATGATAGGTACCTGAAGGGCCATAGGCATTTTTGGGGAGAGAAACGCAAAGGTAAGCGGCTTCCAGGCGGGGCAGCAGAGGGCCTGCCATACCCATTCCGGAGCAAATCCTTTTTTAGGAAAGAGACTGATGAAGGGATATCAAAACAGGTACATCATCCGCACCGTCCATAGGTTGTTGTACTGTTCATTCCGCCCTGAAAATTCGGGAGGTAAGTCCACACCAATCGTGCCCTTGCGCACGGGAAGTAGTGAGTATTGAAAACGCACATTTAAGAACAAGCCCTGCCAGAGATGCAGGCTCCCGCCAAGGATGAAGTTGTAGTCCATTTTCCGGAAGGGATACTTATCAAAATCCACTATCATACTGCTGTTGGCCAATTGGCCGTCTTCCTGTACGCTCACTAACCTGGAAATGGAAATTCCCCCTCCGAAATGCGAGCGGCGCCGGTCAAAGTAGCAAAGCTGAATGGGTACTTCGGCGTAGTTCAGGTAAGCGTGGTAGCTGGTGATGATTCCTCCACTGGCGGTTTCTTGCTCCTTATGCGCTCGGGAGCCTTTTTGGGAATACAGAATCTCGATGCTGGCAGCAAGATGCTCATCAAATTTGGTGTACATGATTCCTCCCACGTTGACCCCCACGTGGTGATATCCTGCATAATTATCACCATCGAGCTGGGTGAAATTGGCCCCTGCAATCAGCCCTCCATAAAAAACACGTGGTGTCTCTTCATAATAGTCAGCAGGGTTTTGGGCACGGGCTACGCTGGCAAAGCCTATCAGGCAGGCGAGCAGTGCCAAAGCCTTATTTTTAAGCATTCTTGAGTCTGAAAAATGAGTTTCAAATATACGCCGGCCACCTTGCGCAAGCTGGAACAGCTCTACGAAGAAGCCCGGTACACGGTTCGTTATGAGAAGGGAAGTTTTACTTCGGGATATTGCATTCTGGAAGACCGGCGCGTAGTCGTCATCAACCGTTTCCTGGCCATCGAAGGGCGCATAAATGCCTTGGTGGAAATTCTTCCAACGATCAGCATCAATGAACAGGAGTTGAGCAGCGAAATGCTTAAATGGCTGCAACAACTGAACGCGAATACACTGGGTAATCATCCGGGCATTCAAACGGGTCTTGAACTGGAATAGTGCCTGCGATGCGTATTATTTTTTTGCCGTTCCATGCTAAGGCAACTCCGTCACAATGGCAACGCCCTGTACGAAATATATTTTCCCGTTGTCAAGCTCTTTGCACCGGCTTCGGCTGCGCAATTGCTCCAGCTTTTGAAAGCGCTTCCCCTGCAATTCAAATAAAGCTCCCGGGGCGAGTTCCCAAACATGTTTCTTTTTCGGGTCGGGTGCATCGTAGCGGGCAAGAGCCATATACAGATGTGGGTCGCCACAGGTGCTGGCAGCCGGGTTTTTCAGGTAGGCCTGCAGCGCAACCTCTACTTCAGAAGGGAAGAAGTCTTTACCTAAAAAGGGCAACAGTGCCTGTCGGAATTCTGCTTTCCATTCGGGGCCATGAGAGGGTACGTTTAATCCATGCTGAACGGTCGTGAGCAAATGGGCCAGCTCATGCACCAAAGTGATTAAAAAACTGTAGGGGTTGAGCGTAGCATTGACCGAAATACGGTGATAGGGATGCCGGTCATCCGGCGCGCGGTAGTCGCCATGAAGGCTATTCCGGTGCTTCGTCAGCGTGAGGTAGATCTTGAAGTCACAGAAGTAATGTTCCAGTGCCTCGAAGCTATGAGGCGGAAGAAACGGAGCCAGTCCCTCTAAAGGGCGTTCTTGTTTTGCCATGCTACTGTTTCCGCACCTTGCGGCTGAGTGCTGAAGTTTCCACCAGAGTATATAGGGCATAGATGCCAAAAAGGGCATAGAGGGTGCCACGGTGTAAGTCGGGCCTTTTAGCCAGAGCATAAATCATAATGGCCGCCATACAGACAAACATGCGCAGCAGGGTAGCGCTGAACACGCCTCGTACAAATGCCTGGGGCCTTTCGTTCAGCTTGGGGCGCATCAGTGCCAGCGCTCCAAGCGATAAAGCCAGCATGATTCCATCGGCTACCCAAAGTGCGATTTTATCAAAGCCCCCTGTCGCTGGCAGCAGCCAGATGACTAGGGCTACGACCAGGCAAATGGCCAGAAAGATCAAGGGTAGTCGGGATATCATAATTGCTATTTCTTGTTGAGGCTACGGTAAAGCTGAATAAAGGAAATGGCCAGGGCCAACACCGGCAGCAAGATGACAAAAAGTGCCCGGAACTGCAGCCAGGCATCCAATCGAAGACCGCCCCAGACCCCCAGGCCCAGTAAAACCAGAAGTTGGGTGCCCAGTCCGGCATAACGCATCCAGGCACGGGGATTATTTTCTTCGTGGCCCATGAGGAAGCTCTTTATCGGCCTGGTCACGAATGTCCTCTGGAGCCGGTAGCACGCCTTCGGGCGCGTTTTGCATCAGGCCGGGCTTCAGCATACTTGTGTCCCGGGTCGTGATGGCATCGCCGTTCAGGATTTGCTGGATGCGTTGGGATCGTTGTGTGCCCGCCAGCACCAGGTTGTTTAGGGAGTCCACTTTCTGGGTAAGTGCCAGGGCCTGAACCCTCAGTTCATTGTTGCCATAACCGGGGATATAATATTTCAGAGGAGTAAAAAGCAAGACCGCTACCGTAGCCAGGATGGTGATGCAAAAGATGGTGCTGAACAAGCCATACACACTCTTTTTCGTCAGGTGAAACGAAGCCACTTCTTCCAGCGAGTCTTCATTGATAAACACCATGCGGTAGGGTGCATTCAGGTTCTTGAATGGCTTAGTAGGCTTGAAAGAAAGCAGGCGCATGGAGGGGGCGAAAATCCGGATTCGCTAAAGCGCGCAAAAATAACCCGCCCCAAACAGCAGGTTACCTTTGTTCTTTCTTAAAAATTCTGTTTGCACTTACCATGCCTGCCCTTCTTGCCATTGAATCTTCCTGTGATGAAACCAGTGCCGCTGTAGTGGTGGATGGGAGGGTGAGGAGTAACATCATCGCCACCCAGAAGGTACATGCACAGTATGGTGGTGTGGTGCCGGAACTGGCTTCCCGGGCCCATATGAGCCATATTGTGCCTGTAGTGGAGGCTGCATTGAAAGAAGCGCAGATTAGCCGCCAGCAAATAGATGCAGTAGGCTTCACTCAGGCACCGGGCCTGATCGGCTCTCTGATGGTGGGTGCTGGCTTTGCAAAAGCTTTTGCCCAGGCGCGCCGCATCCCGCTGATTGCCGTCCACCATATGCAGGCGCATGTGCTGGCACATTTCATCGAAGAGCCAAAGCCGCAATTTCCTTTCCTCTGCCTGACCGTTTCTGGAGGTCATACTCAAATTGTATTGTGCCGGGATTTCTTAGACATGGAAGTGCTGGGCGAGACTATGGACGATGCTGCCGGCGAGGCTTTTGACAAGGCTGCCAAGATGCTGGGGCTGCCCTATCCCGGTGGCCCACTCATTGACCGCTATGCCCACGAAGGCAACCCAAATCGTTTTCAGTTTGCCCAGGCATCCATGCCTGGTTATGCCTTTTCATTCAGTGGCATTAAAACCTCTATTCTCTACTTTCTTCAGCGCGAGCAAAAACGAGACCCGGATTTTATTCAAAAAAACCTTGTGGACATCTGTGCCTCGGTGCAGCAAGGCATCATTCGGATGCTGATGGAAAAATTAGAACAAGCAGCCCGGGACACCGGTATCCGCCAGATAGGCATTGCAGGGGGGGTCTCGGCCAACAGTGGCTTACGCCTGGCTTTACAGAAAACGGCAGAGGTACAGGGCTGGCAGAGCTTTATTCCTGCCTTTCAATATTGCACGGACAACGCAGCGATGATTGGCATTGTTGCCTGGCATAAATTCCTGCGTGGCGATTTTGCAGACCTGAATATTACCCCTTCCGCAAGGGCTGCCTGGTGATGAGCAACGCATATTTCCAGTTCAAAAAATTTACGATACGGCAAGACCGCTGCGCGATGAAGGTGAGTACGGACGCTTGCATTCAGGGTGCCTGGACGCCGGTTCCCTCCGATTGTAAACACATCCTTGATATTGGAGCCGGCACCGGGCTGCTGAGCCTGATGCTGGCGCAACGGGCACCAGATGCACAGATTCTGGCACTGGAAAACCAGAGCGAAGCCCGGCATCAGGCGGCAGAGAATATGGCTGCTTCTGAATATGCTCAAAGACTGCATATCCTTCACGCCGATGCTTCTGCCTGGAGCGGGCCGCAAACCTTTGACCTGATTCTTTGCAACCCTCCCTTTTTTAAAAACTCCTTACTCGGGCCAAATGCTTCGCGCAATGCAGCCCGGCATATCACTTCGCTGGATGCACAATGCCTGATTCGTCTGAGCTTGGAACACCTTACTCAGGAAGGAAACGCTTCATTCCTCTGGCCCCTAGAAGCTCATGAGCAGTTTGTGGCGCTTGCCTGCCAAAGCGGCCTTTACCTGCAACAGGAATTGCGCATTGCACATCGCCCGGATGCCCGCCCGGCCCGGGTTGTGGGCATCTACGGAAGAAACATTCCTGAAGAAATCCTGTCCGAATCCTTACTCATAAAAGATGAATCGGATTCCTATTCTGCAGCCTTCCAGCAATTGCTCCAACCTTACTACCTCTTCTTTTGAGGCAGGCCATATCACGTCATTTTTCAGATTATTCTTTTCAGAGAAATCGCTTTCGGCTTCTTTCAAATTCGGGTATTTAACTCAGATGTACTCCGGGGGCAGCTAAGAAGAGGAGGATATTTGCAGGCCATTCATAAATTCTACTGGGCATTTTCTTACCATGAAAGCAAGGATGAAATATTACGAGCAGGCCGCACAAGCCGTTCAGCCACTCTATCAAATGGGGAACTATCTGGCCCATTCCACATTGTCGGCTCAACTTAGAGAGTTGATTGAGTTCCGCGTATCCCAGATTAATGGCTGCGCCTATTGCCTCGATATGCACTCCAAAGACCTGCGTGCCAGTGGCGAAACGGAGCAACGGATTTACATGCTCAGTGCCTGGCGCGAAACTGAGCTGTACAGCCCTAAGGAACGTGCGGCCCTGGCTTGGGCGGAAGCCCTTACCACCCTGCGCGATCAGGAAGTGCCGGAAGCCGTATTTCAGGAAGCATCTGCCCAATTCTCAGAACAGGAACTAATTGATGTGACCACCGCGGTGTTGCTCATAAATTGCCACAACCGAATCAACATTGCGTTTCGTAGCCCTGCTGGGAATTATGTGCCCGGCCAGCACCGCCAGAAAAAAGACTAAGGCTGCGTATCCCCTGTATTGCCTGACTGTTCTTGCTGGTAGCGACTTGTTTTTTTGTCGCTACCAACACCAATTTTTGGCGTAATCAGGGCAGGTGAAAAGGAGTGAGGTATCGTTGCTTTGCTGCAACAAAAATCACCTGCAAAAGCTTTTCATCATGGCAAAAGTCGCAACCTATCTGAACTTTCAAGGCAATACAGAAGAAGCCTTTCTCTTTTACAAGAGCGTGTTTGGAACCGAATTTTTTGGGCAGATTTTCCGCTTTTCCGGAATCCCGGCTATGGAAGGAATGCCACCCATCGCAGAAGCGGAACAGAACTTCATCATGCACATTTGCCTGCCCATTCTGGGTGGTCACCTACTGATGGGCACGGATGCTTCCGAATCCATGGGGCATAAACTCAAGATGGGCAATAACGTCAGTATCAACTTACTGCCTGATTCGGTGGAAGAAGGTCAGCGGTTGTTCGATGCCCTTAGTGCCGGCGGAAAAGTGACTATGCCATTCAGCAAGCAATTCTGGGGCGATACCTACGGGGCATGCACCGATCAGTTTGGCTTGCAATGGATGGTGGATGTGCCCGAAGCTTCACCATATTCCGGAAAGGAAGAATAAGCCTCAATCTAAATACCCGTAGGCACCCGATTGAAAGTCTTCATAGGCTTGCAGCAGCTCTTCAGGGCTGTTCATCACAAAGGGGCCGCGGGCAGCAATCGGTTCGCCTATGGGTTGCCCGCTGAGCAGCAATACCAGTGCATCGGAAGATGCTTCTATGTGCACTTCTTCCCCTTCATTCCGGAACAGTACCAAATGGTCAGTCGGCACATGTGCATCCTGATTGACCACGATGCTGCCTTCAATGACGAGCAGAGCCGTGTTGAATGATGCCGGCAGCGATGCCTCAAACCTGGCCCCGGCTGGCAGCCGTACATTCCAAAGCTGGATGGGCGTGAAGGTAGTGGCGGGCCCTTTTTCCCTTTGATATTCGCCGGCAATCAGCTCCACCATTCCTCCTCCGTCTAAGGGAATCTGAGGCATGTCTTTGTGAGCAATTGCCTGATATTTTGGTTTGGATTTCTTGTCTTGCGCCGGCAGGTTTACCCAGAGTTGTACCATCTGAAATTCGCCGCCTTGCCGGGCCCAGTCCGCTTCGTGAAATTCTTTGTGTAAAAGGCCGGAAGCAGCGGTCATCCACTGCACATCACCTTCGCCGATGACACCGCCGCCGCCATGACTATCCGTATGGGCAACGCGGCCTTTGTAGGCGATGGTCACTGTCTCAAAACCACGATGGGGGTGGGCTCCCACACCTCGGGGTGTCTCGGTAGGAGGGAAGTAAAATTTTGAATTGTAATCCAGCATGATGAAGGGATCCATGCGCTGCATGGGCAAGCTGGAAGGGATGAAATTGTGTACCCGAAAACCATCGCCCACAAAATGAGGAGGGCTGGGAGGAAGAACGCGAGAAAGGACTTTAATACTCATTTTAAGGGTGTTCGAAAGGTGAATGAGGAAACGTTTATTTGGGGCTATTTGGCCAGTACCACTTTGCAAGTTGAGGGAATATGATGAAACTACTCTGCGGGCTATATCGGGTGCTGCGTTCCGGGAAATAGATTCTCAATGAGGCAAACAGTACCGTGGGCAATTACAAAGGAGCGGTTTGTTTCAAGACGGGCTTGTGATCATTAATAACTTATCAGCATTTTGAGTCTGATGCATCTTCGTTACGTCTTGTTCTTAACCCGATACTGAATCCCAGGTTCTGGCACCGGCCTGAAAAGAATGAGGCTGCCTCTTTGGGGCAGCCTCAGGTACATTTTAAAAAACGGATTAGAGCTTGTTGTTGGTTGTTTTCAGTTCTTCGCGTTGCGCCAAGACTTGATTACGTCCTTCTTCTTCGGGCACGATTTCCATTTTCACATTGGCTAAGCCTTCCTCGCGGTAGTCCAATGCGGCGGCGGCAGTTTGGGTCATGTCCAAGAGGCGGTTATTATTTGCTGCCATACGGTCGTTCACTTTCACATACACCACTTTGCCGTTGTGGAGGTTGGTCACCTTCACGTAGGTGTTGAGGGGGATTTTATTGGAGGCACAGGTGAATTTGGAATTGCTAAATGTTTCGCCATTGGCTGTCTTGCGCCCTTCAAACTTTGGGTGGTAATACGATGCAATGCCCTTCATGATTTTGGCTACGATGCCATTATCCTGGGCCGTTGCGGCGAACCCAAAACCAAGAAAGAGGGCAATCGTCAGAATCTTCTTCATACTTAGTCCGGTTTTTTGGTGCGCGCAAAGATAGGAATCGGATTTTCGGAATTCCTACTCACATTACAAAATGATGTTAAGAAAACTTGGGGCCTTTTTTGGGGGCGTAAGCGTGGGGTTTACCTTGTCCCGGTCCCCGTGAGTCGTGCCTTCTGTCTGACTGGAATCCACGTCCGCCGCTTGCTTCTGCTTCGTCCACCCGCACCTTGCGGCCCTTGAATTTCTTTTGAGGGAGCACCTGCTGGATGAAGCCTGCTGCAGAAGGAGGCACATTAAAGAAAGAAGCCAGTTCCCGAACAGTAACCCGGCTGATGAGCTGCTCGTCCATGTCGGTACTTTCAGCCAGAAAACGAACGAGGCCTCCAGTGGTCATGCCGTCTTTGGTGCCGAGGTTGATGAACAAACGAGTTGATTTGCCTGCGGGAGCGCCGGCATGTGTTTTTTCCTGCGGGAAGCCGGCATTCAGGTCTTCAGCTTCTTCATATGAGGCAATGGCATCGCGCAGGTTCAGCCACATCATACGGCGGATCAGCTCTTCGGCCTCTATCCCTTCGAAGCGTTCCCGGATTTCTTTCTGGTAATTACGGGCAAAATCGGAGGAAGGTTTTGCTTCAGCGATGGCATCGAGCTGATGAAACAGGCGTTTGCGGATCACTTCTGCACCATCGGGGATATCCGAGCGGTGAAACTTCTGCTTCACCAGGCGTTCGATGTTGCGGATGGCCGAAATCTCTTTTGGAGTGACAATGCTCATGCAGATACCACTCTTTCCGGCACGGGCAGTGCGGCCACTACGGTGCGTATAGACTTCCGGGTCATCGGGTAATTCGAAGTTGATAACGTGAGAAATGTCAGAGACATCAATGCCCCGTGCGGCAACGTCCGTAGCGACAATCACCTGAATCGTGCGGGATTTAAAGCGTTCCATCACCTTGCTGCGCATCTTTTGGTCCATGTCGCCGTGTAAAGGGCTGACGTGGTATCCCTGACGCATCAGTTTTTCAGCTACATCCTGAGCATCTTGCTTGGTGCGGGTGAAAATGATACCGTAGATGCCTGGCGTAAAGTCGAGCAATCGTTGTAAGGCTTCGAAGCGGGTATGGCGGTGGGTGACGTAGTACTGGTGGTCAATATTTTCGTTGGTGGTGTTGGGGGCCGCTACGGAAATTTCCTTCCAGCTTTTCATGAATCTTTTGGCGATGCCCCGTACATCCTGGCTCATGGTGGCGGAGAATAGCCAGGTCAATTCGCGGCTGGGGGTATGATTCAGGACAAAGTCAATGTCTTCACGGAAGCCCATGTTGAGCATTTCATCGGCTTCGTCCAGCACAATGGTATGGGCTTCCTCGAGATGGATTGCGCCGCGCTCCAACAAGTCAATGAGCCGGCCTGGTGTGGCTACAATCACCTGCGGGTGGCGTTTCAGCTCCCGGATTTGCCCGCCAATAGGTACACCACCATAGACAGCCGCGGCGCGAAATCCTTTTAAAAACTGACCATATTTGTTCAACTCCGCTTCGATTTGCATGCAGAGTTCGCGGGTAGGGGAGAGCACGAGCGCCTGAACGTCGTGGTTGTCGGTGTCAATCTGATTCAGGAGGGGAAGGCCGAAGGCAGCAGTCTTGCCGGTGCCGGTCTGTGCGAGGCCAATGATGTCTGTCGGTTCGGAAAGCAGCAGGGGCAGGGTTTTAGCCTGAATGGGGGTGGGCGTTTCATAGCCCATTTCTGAGAGGGCACGACCGATTTCTTCGCGGAGTGCGAAGTCGGAAAAAGAAGTCATGAAAAGGAAAACGAATAAAAAATAAGGGCGCGAAGGTATGCGGCTTTTGTTTTAAGCTCCGTATTTAAGGTGTTTCCTCCTGTAGGATTTCAGATTATGTTAGGAAAGACTGGGCCTGGCTACCCAGGGCTCATTGGGCAGATGTTGGCGGAAACTCGTTTTTATTAAGCAAGGGTTAATGCCCTTCTGCGTTTTTTGACTTTGTAGTGGGAGTAGGTTAAGCGCTTCATAATGAGCGGAAACAATTCGGCCAGCGATTAATCTCAGGTTTTATTTGTTCCTGCCTCTACTACACAGCTCCTGATGTTTCGACTAAGATGCAGCATCAAGAGGGCAGGAAACTGAATCAAATGCCATTACAGCCATTGCGTAAACCGGAAGAAAATCACTCTGGTTTGCCCATGACAAAGAATTTATTGCCACGCGAATTACTACTGTCAGGTACTGGCCGAGCCGGTGGACTGTTGCTGGTAATTTTTTGCCTTTTGAATGCTCAAATGGCACAGGCACAGGCTTGGTTTGACAGCAATTGGAACTATCGAAAGGCCATTATCATAGATCAATCCAAAGTCATTGGTGGCCCCCACACGGATTTTCCTTTGCTCATTCAGATTACGGATGACGGGTTGAAGAATTATGCGCAAAACAATGGCAACGATATCCTGTTCACTGCCTCTGATGGAGTCACGCAGTTGGATCACGATATCGAACGCTTTATTAAATCCTCAGGTGCTTTAACGGCCTGGATACGAATTCCTTCACTGAGTTCAGGTTCCAATACGGTGTTGTACATGTATTACGGTAATTCCTCGTCCGGCAACCAGGCCAATATTACCGGTACCTGGTCTTCCAGTTTTGAAAGTGTCTATCACTTTGACAATAACCTCAGAGACCGCACATCAAATGCGTACAACTTATCAAATCATGGGACGACCAATAATAACAGCGGTATGTTTTCCCGGGCCAGGACCTATAACCCTTCATCGGGTACAAGCTATACGGATGTCTCTAGCCTGATGGGCAATCCCAGCAGCATCACCCTAAGCGGATGGGCTTATGTAAACTCATTTTCGTCAGGAGGTGGAGAGCTGATCAGTTTAGGGGATCATGTAGCTATACGCCTGGGATCGGGCAGTACAACAGGCTTCTTTTATAATGGCAGTAGCTGGTATAATACAACGTACAATACCGGATATTCCGGAGCCTGGCATTTCTACTGCTACACGGTTGATGGCGTAGGGAATACCCAAAACCTGTATGTAGATGGAGCGCAGGTAGCCAGCAATTCGTTTTCATCCAGCATTAGTTATAGTGGGCTGGGAACGAAAACAGTGATTGGAAGGCATGGAAATGGCAGTACGAATTTTGATTTAGGGGCTGTGCTGGATGAGGTGCGTGTTGCTTCCGTTGCTCGTTCGGGCGGCTGGATACAAACCGAATACAACAACCAAAATGCGCCGGGATCATTCTATGCTGTGGGCGATTGTGAGTCCCAACAAGCAACGGTAACCAGCCCTCTTGCCTATTGCCGTTTTGCCAGTGCCACACAACTTTCTGCCAGCGGCAACACCCTGCTCTGGAGCTTAGGAACGGTCACTGGAAGCTGTGGCGGCACCAGCACACTGGCTACTTCTACCTGGGTAGATGCTAGCTCGAACAATCAAAAAACCCAGTTCAGCACCCTGACGGGGAATGTCTTAATTAAAAGTGTAGATTATTATATCCCAGCCTGGCAGACGGTGAGTGGGGTACAGCTTGCGATTTTCAATAGTTCCGGTACGGCCATTGCGCTTTCTTCCACCTTCACGTCCCAGTCCACTTCTTCTTCTTCCGTAAAAGTGACGGCCAATTTTAATGCTTTGCTCAGTTCGGCAGGTAGCTACAGCATTGGCTTATATTCAGGCAGCGGAAACGTTGGCGGTGATGCACCTTCATTTCCCATCAATGAATCAACCGGTACCCTTCGGGTAACAGGCAAAAGCAGTAGCTATCGTTGCTATAATAATATCCAGTTTGATGCCGGTGGTTCCTCTACGGCTCCTTCGCCTTCTACCTCTTTGCCCGGCAGTACGAATTACCAGGTCATAAGTTCCCTGACTGGATGCGCCAGTTCCTATTCGAGTATCGCCGTAAATGTTACGGATACGGTAGGTACCCCAATTTTTACCTTAGGCCCCACTTCTTCCCGGTGTAAGATGGCCGGAACCCAGAGCTATTCTGCTTCTGCAACCAACAATACCGGAATCTCTTACGCCCTTGACGCAAACAGCCTGGCAGCCGGCAACAGCATCAATTCATCAACTGGCCAGGTAAGTTATGTGGCCGGATGGACGGGTGCCTCAACGATTACGGCCACGGCCACGGGTTGCGGTAGTAATAAGACCGCCAGCCATATTGCTACCACCACTGCACTTACAGTTTCAGCGGCTACTACCCGTACTTGCGTCGGAGGGAGCACCGGCACTATTTCAATAACTGCTGGTGGCGGGATTGCTCCTTATACCTACAGCCTCAACGGCGGCAGCTATCAGGCTTCCAATTCTTTCAGCGGGTTGGCTGCGGGTAGCTATACCCTTGACATTACCGGCAGCACCGGTTGCCTGGGCAGCGGCAGTGCCAGCATTGCGCCCTACGACACTTCCACCGACGCTCAGGATTCCAGCGGCACGAATACCTGGGTGGGGCATGGTTATGATGGTACAACGTTCAATTCCTACTATGGGCGATTTTTTGAAGCAGAAACTTTTAATGAAAGTTTTGGTGGCAGCACCAATTGCTTTCCGCTGCGCTCCGGAAACGACACGTCTTACCTCTATACAGAGACTTTCTCGGCCCGCTTGCGTATGAATTCTTCCCGGCGCGGATTATATGCTGTGAACTTAGGTTCTGATGATGGCAGCCGACTGACCATTGATAGCGTGATGGTGTATAGTAACTGGACAGCACAAAGTTTTGCCTGGAAGAATAATGTGCTCATCCCGTTCACCGGAACCAGCAAACTGCTGCTGGAATATTATGAGAATAGCGGGGGCAACCAGGTTGCATTTTCAGGATTACAATTGCTCGTTGCCGACACCCTTTCTGCGAATACGACCCAAAGTATTTGTATGGGCAATAGCGGCTCTGCCATCAGTGGAGATGCCATTGGCACTCTGCCTTCCGGTATCAGCAAATCAGGTACGGGCTACCAGTGGACTTACAGTTCCAGCCTGAATGGCACCCGAACGAATATTACCGGGGCTACGGCTGCTAGCTTTACTCCTTCCACACTGAGCGCTCCGTTCAACACGCCGGGCACCTATTATGTGTTCAGGAAGGTGAGCTTAGTCAGCACCAATAATGTCTCACCGAGTTCCTATACCGGCACGCTGGAATCAGGGGCTGCAGTAATCACTGTGAATGCAGCACCATCTGCCAGCATCAGCTATTCAGGAAGTCCCTATTGCAGCAATGCCGGCACCGCGAGTGTCACCCGCACCGGAACCTCAGGAGGAACCTACAGCGCGGCTGCTGGGCTATCCATAAACACCAGTACCGGGGCCATCAACCTGAGTGCCAGTACTGCGGGCAGCTATACGGTCACTTACACTGTAGCTGCTGCAGGTGGCTGCGCCTTGTATCAATGCACCACGAATGTGAAAGTCACGGCTGCACCATCTGCCAGCATCAGCTATCCCGGAAATCCATTCAGCAACTCTGGAACGGCAAACGTGAGCCTCAGCGGTACCACGGGCGGCACCTTTAGTGCGGGCGCCGGTCTCTCTATCAATGCCACTACGGGTGCCATCAACCTGAATGCCAGCACACCGGGCAGCTACACGGTTACCTATACCCTTTCTGCATCCGGTGGTTGCTCCACTTATTCCACAACTGCATCGGTCAGCATCAGTGCACACTACATTTTCAGAAGTGTTTCCAATGGAGCCTGGAACCAGAATAGCACCTGGGAAGTATCTCAGAACAGTGGCCTGAGCTGGTCTCCGGCAAGTACGACACCTACCAGCCCGGGCGACACAGTTTTCATTGCAGCAAATGATACCGTGACCGTACCTCTGAATGTGTCGGTAAGCCAGTTGCGCGTGTATGCTACGGGCATGCTTTGGCCTGCGTCTGGCGTGACGGTTTCTGGCAGCGGATGGCTGGAAGGAAATGGTTGCCTGAGGGTGACTGCAACAGGAAATAGCAGCGGCGATTTCGCAGCTCAATATCCCATTAGCGGAAAATCATTGAACAACCTCACAGTTGAATTTGCAGGCAGCAGCTTGCAAAAGATGGATGCGATCAGCTTTGCTAAAGTCAGGCTGAACAATGCGGCGGGTATTCAGCTTTCAGGCGCTGCCAGCATAGATAGTAGCCTGAATTTCGGGAATGGATTACTCCTATTAGGCAACTACAACCTGAGCCTGGGAAAGAATATTTCTTTTTTAGGAAGCCCATCATCGTCCAGCATGATTGTAACCAACGGAAGTGGCGCACTGCGAATGCTTATGTCGGCAAATGGCACACGAAATTTCCCCGTAGGGGATAATACGGGCAGTGCTGAATATTCCCCCGCCAGCATCACAGTGAGTGGGGGCAGTTATGCTGCCGGAGCATACCTCTCATTGCGGGTTACGGATGCAAAGCATCTTGAAAATAACTCCATCACCGATTATCTGAGCCGGTATTGGACCCTTGACCAGTCCGGTATCAGCGGTTCTTTCAGTGCCATCCTGCACTACCTGCCTGCGGACGTGGCAGGCAGTGAATCCAACATCTATTGTAGCCGGTATGTATCCGGCAGCCCAGCACACTGGCAGGTGCAAAGCCTGGCAAGTACTAGCGATACTTCATTACACACCTACGTATTTAATGGTACAGCCGTCTTTACAGGGACAGACCGTTCCGGAGGTATCCACAATTTCCGCAGCCGGCAAAACGGAAACTGGACCGACAGCACGAGTTGGGATGCGTCTGTAGATGGCGGCACAACCTGGTTCCAACCTGGTTCTTTCCCGGCAACCGCATTAGACACGGTACGCATCCGGAACACACATATCATCAACGGCGATTTCAGTGCAATGCCCCGGCTGTTTACCCTGGATAATGGGAGCAGTTATTTACCGAATGCTGCGACTACAATCAGTGGCAGCGGCCATATGCTGGGCAGCGGCACTCTATATGTCACCCGAACCACCGGCTCCAACCAATTCGACAATCAATTCAGCATCTTGAGCTGCGATGTATCTGCCATGACGGTTGCATACAGCGCAGCCGCAGCGCAGGATGTCAGCCCAAGGGCTTATGGGAATCTGATCTTTAGCGGCAATGCTCAAAAGACATTGCAGAGTGGCCTGGCTTCAACAAGCAACCTTAGCGTATCTGCCGGAGCTACGTTTATGCTGAATGGCACTATCCAAATTACTGGTAGCATTTTCAACAGCGGAACCATTGATGCCCATGCCGGCAGTGTTGAAATGAATGGCAGCAGCTCGCAAACAATTCCTTCAGGTTGCTTCAGCAACCATCTGATCCAAAACCTGTCCGTCAACAACGCTTCCGGGCTTAGCCTATCTGACACCCTCTTGCTGACGGGTATTCTGAAAGTGGCTCAGGGCAGTTTCAACACAAATGATCTACTCACTTTGGTGTCTAATGCTTCCGGGACTGCCCTGATTGATGGCACTGGAAATGGGCCTGTGAATGGCCGGGTAACGATGCAACGATACCTGCCTTCGGGCTTTGGCTATCGGTATATCAGTTCGCCGTTCACGGCAGCGCATGTGGCCGAACTCAATGATGACATGAACCTAGCCGATTCCTTTGCCACGCTTTATAGCTATGATGAAAATGCGAATCATGCGGGCTGGATCAAATTCACAGATACAAGTAAGACCCTGTTGCCACTATCCGGCTACGCTGCCAATTTCGGCACTCTGAATTCAGCGAAAACCATCAACATCCGTGGTACCGTGAATGATGGCCCGCTGAGCACCACCCTCTACAACCACAATCAAACCTATACACTCGGCTTCAACCTGATGGGAAATCCTTATCCATCGCCTATTGACTGGAATGCACCCAGCGGCTGGACAAAAACGAACCTGGATGATGCCCTTTATTTCTTTGACAATGGCAGCACCGACCGATACCAGGGTGCTTATTGTTCTTTCGTGAATGGTGTGTCGAGCAATGGTGTGGCCAGTAATATCATTGCCTCTATGCAGGGTTTCTTCGTGCATGTCTCCAATGGTAGCTATCCGGTCACTGCAAGCTTCGGAATGACCGATGCAGTTCGGATTAATAACCTGTTGCCCGTGTTCCATAAGCAGGCAAAATCAGAGACGCCTTTGCTGCGTTTCAGTGCCGGCTTTCAGGATGCCGATAGTTTTTCGGACCCTATCGTAGTCTATTTCAATCAGGATGCACAACTGGGTTTTGAGCGGGATAAGGATGCCGTCAAGATGTTCAATACAGATAGCAGGCTCCCTAACCTCTATTCCATCTGTGCAGACAAAAAGCTGGTCATCAATGCGCAACCCCTGCCGGATGAAGACACCCGAACAGTGCCCCTGGGCCTGAGCCTGAATCATGGTGCTGAAGTCGTGTTTCGGATGCGTGATGCAGATAATATTCCTTCGGGCCTGCACCTGTATTTCGCAGATGTTGCGCGGGGCATAGTTCAGGATTTGGAGCAGCAGCCTGACTATACTTTGCAATTAGAAAAGGGTAGTTATGAGAACCGGTTCTTCCTGCTTTTTTCGCGGCAGCTACATCCGGTTCTTCCTGGCCAGGAGGCGCTGGAAGCGACAGTACAGGGAAATACGATTATCGTCACCCAGCAGGAGCAACAAGGAACCTTAATCCTCAGAAATATGATGGGGCAAATCGTGTTGCAGCAGCCGCTTCAGGGTATTGGGAAGCATGAAATAAACTTTTGCGCTGCACCTGGTGTTTATATAGCCAGCCTGACAACCAACAAGGGCACACTAAGCCGTAAGCTGGCATTTGGCGGGCAGTAAAATCCGGCATCAGTTCAGCAACTGAGCCAGCTTCTGCTCCTTCAGCACAACGATGTTGGTGCCCCGCATTTCAATGAGGCCTTCATCGCGGAAATCACCTAAGGTGCGTATCAACGATTCTTTGGCCGTTCCGGCAATGGCAGCCAGGTTGTCCCGACTGATATGCATGGGCACGGGATCGCCTTCCTTGCTGCTGTATTTATGGTGCAGCATGATGAGAGCTTCTGCCACTTTTTTGCGCAGGGAATTATAGGCAATGCTCAGCAGTTGTTCTTCCCGCTCATGCACATTGCCCGCCAGCAGTTTTACAAACTGACGCATTACTTCCGGGTTATTATTGAACAGCGCTTCGAAAGCCTCCCGCCCGATGCTGGTGATTTCAGAGGGTTCCAGAGCTTCTGCAGATTCATGATAGATGCCTCCTTCCAATAAGGCTGTATAGCCAAAAAAATCCCCTTCCTGGTAGATGGCAATAATGAGGTCTTTGCCATCTTCATTCGTCTTAAAGGCCTTCACCTTGCCTTCTGCTACGTAATAGAGATGATAGGCTCTTCGTCCTTCGCTGTAAATGCGTTCTTTTTTCTGAAAGCTTCTGCCTTCCTGGGTCTCATCAAATAGTTGGCGCAGCGACTTATTGTTGCTTTGGTCTATCAGGTTGTTGAGTCCTTGCAGGTTTGCCGGCCGGGCAGACTGCAAAGCCTCCGATTTGCGCAGACGGCCTTCGATAGCCTGGAGCAGTTCCGTGCCGGTAAAGGGTTTTGTGATGTAGTCATCGGCACCCAGTTCCATCCCTTTGCGCATCTCACTGCGTTCTGCTTTTGCCGTTAGGAAGATGAAGGGTATCTGCTGGGTATCCGGGTTTTTCTGGAGAAGATGAATCACCCCATAGCCATCCAGCTCGGGCATCATGATGTCGCAGACTATGACATCCGGCTTGTCGTTGACGGCAAAACTGACCCCTTCTTTACCATTTGGGGCAAGCAATACTCTGTAGCCGGCAAGCTCCAGGATTTCACCCATGTTTTCGCGAATTTCGCTGTTGTCTTCTATTAGTAGGACAGTCTTCATGCTAAGTCGAAAGTTACTGTAATCGTGGTGCCTTCATTCAGCCTGCTGGCGCAGGAAACATGCCCATTCAGCAACTCGGCATAACGCCCTACGATGTGCAGGCCGAGGCCGGTACCCTGAATGTTGATGGCGTTGGCGCCCCGGAAAAACCGTTCAAACAGATGCTTCTGGTCTTCTTCCGAAATACCGATACCGCGGTCGCTGATGGCAATGGAAAGCAAGTCCTGGCTGTGCTTGCTTCGGATTTCTATAGTTGCGCCTTCGGGCGAAAATTTGATTGCGTTGGATACCAGGTTTTGAACGATGTGCCGCAGCAAAGAGGGATCCAGGCATATCGAAGCATCACCTTCATGTACGTATTCCAGTTTCTGTTGGGGCTTGAGTAATTGCTGCAATTCTGCCAACAATTCATTCATCCAATTCTGAAGCTCAAGCGGGATTTTCCGGACCTGAATCTTCCCTTCTTCAATCCGGCCTACGGACAAGAAATCATTGAGGATGTCCGTCAGCACATTCACAGAGGAAACAATACGTTGCACGTGTTTATCGCGCTTCGACTGGTCTTCGCCCTTGTCGTATTTTGAAATAAGGTAGGCTGAAGACAAAATAGTGCTCAGTGGCGTGCGGAATTCATGAGAAGCCATCGAGACAAACCTTGATTTCAGTTCGCCCAGCTCTTTTTCCCGTTCCAGGGCTTCCCGAAGGGAGCGTGTGCGGGAGTCCACCTGTTTTTCCAGCTCGTCATTCATCTGCCGCAAGGCATCTTCATGTGCCTTCCGGACGGTGATGTCGCTGATGAAAGCGATGGAAAAAATGCCTTCGTTGGTTGTATAGCTGCTCAGGCTCACCTCAACGGGGAACTCTGTTCCGTCTTTGCGCAGCGCCCAAAGGTCCATACCCATGCCCATGGGGCGCTGATGTGGGTTCTCTCCCGTAAAATCGTTGCGATGTGTTTCATGGCGTTCCCGGTAGCGCATCGGAATCAGCTTCTCAATCTTACAGCCCACTACATCTTCGGCTTCATAGCCAAACTGCAGCAAGGCAAAATTGTTCACCCGAACAATCAGCCCCTGTGGATTCACCGTCACGATGCCCAGCGCTGCCTGATCAAACAGGGCTACAAACTCTTCCTGGCTCAGACGGTTCATTCAGCCTTTTTTTCTGGCCGCAAACATAACGCAGGGCCTTGCACACAGCACAAACAAGCACTCTAAAAACAAGGTTTGTCGTCTTTAGGTGAATAAATAAATTTGTGTAAACCAAAACCTCAAACATCATGGAACAGACAAGCATGGGTGCCGAGGGCTTCGAGCACAGCCAATGGCTGAGCAGCCTCGATCAGTACAAAGAGGAACTGGGCTCGCTCAAAGGGCGCCTGACCGAAATCAGCAGGCAAAACATCAGCCACGAAGCAGCAATCGAACTGGAGCAGTTTGAAAACCGATTTCGGGTGCAACGCGACAACATTGACCGATTACGACACGATATAAAGCAGAACCGAAACGTATATAGAGACCTGGACGCTCATCAGCAGGCCCCTTCGGAAACCGAGGCTGCCTATGCACTGTTGGGCGAGGCCTTTCAGGCAGAAGTGCAGGCTGTGCAGGAACTCAGCTCCGCTTTTCAACAGTTTTCCGGCCTTTTATCCTAATCCCTTTTCAAGAGAAATTAAAGTGTAGGCTGTCCCCCAAGGGCAGCCTTTTTTTACAATACAAATTTTTGCTTACCGGCTTTTGAACCCTAATGCAGCATCGATGCTGCTTTCCCCGAATCAAGTTCAGGATAGTTGCAACAGATTCAGGGCCTTAACCGAAAGTTGGCTCAAAAAAATACAGCTCCGGAAAGAAAAACACCCTGAACGAATAAGCTTGAATTATCAAAAGGTTTTTCTAATAAATTCTTGCCATAATCAACACTTATCCACCTATCCCAAACAGGCCGTCCCGGGGGCTTACTTTTGAGCCTCAAATCTTTCAACAGCCTCTCACAAACAACATGGCAGCAGTATTCACCGATGCAAATTTTGAGACCGAAGTGCTTAGCGCAGATAAGCTCACGGTCGTGGACTTCTGGGCGCCCTGGTGTGGCCCCTGCCTCGCGCTCGGCCCTACCATTGACGCACTTTCTAAAGACTATGATGGTAAGGTTAATGTCGGGAAAGTAAACGTGGATGAAAATCCAAATCTTTCCGTCAACTATGGCATCACTTCTATTCCCTGTGTGCTGTTCATTAAAGGCGGCCAGGTAGTGGACAAGCAAGTGGGCGCTGCGCCCAAGTCGGTGTTTGAAAAAAAGATTCAGGCACACCTGTAAGAGTGATTTTCGGAACATAACGGAATGGCTGCCTTGGGGCGGCCATTTTTAATTTATATGGGGAGCAAGATGTATGTCCGAAAGGGCCGGCACTCTTTCTTTGCAACCCATGCAGGAAAACAGTTTCGATGCAGTGATTCTTGGTGGCGGCCTGGGAGGTTTGCTCAGTGCAGTCATCCTGGCAAAAGCTGGAATGAATGTTTGTGTGCTGGAGAAAAACCGACAGGTAGGCGGGAGCTTACAGAGTTTTGCTTTTCAAAAAACCGCCTTCGACTCTTGTGTGCATTATATCGGCGGACTGAAGGAAGGCCACAGCCTGCACCAGATTTTCCGCTATGCCGGTATCATGGAAGGCCTGAAACTGCATGAGTTACGGGAAGAAGGTTTCGATCAAATTCTGTTTGGAGAAGAACAAAACAGCTATCCCATTGCCGGCAGGGCTCATTTCGTGGAGCATCTAATGCCCTATTTCCCTAAAGAAAAGGCGGTGATGGAGGCTTATCTCGAAGACATCTACCAAACGGCTTCTCAGTTTTCACTCTATTTCCTTCGTCAGGGTAATTCCGAAGGGAAGATTGCCTCCATGAGCCTGACGATGACGGGCCACCTGCGTGCCCTCGGTGCCAGCGAACGCCTGCTCCAGGTGCTGTTAGGAAACAACCTGCTGTATTCGGGGGTGGCCGATGTGACCCCTTTTTATGTTCATGCGCTTTCTACGGATGGTTATCTGCACAGCGCACACAAAGTGTTGCCGGCCTCTTCTCAAATCGCAAAACTGCTGTGGCGGGAACTACAGCAACAGGGTGGGGTCATCTACCGGCATGTTGCGGTGAGCCGCCTGCATGAGGGGGCTGGAGGAATAGAGTATGCAGAAGCATCGGATGGAAGGCGCTTTTATGGTAGGCATTTTATTTCGTCTATCCATCCCTCAATGCTCATTCAGATGCTGGATGGTTCGGGATTAAGGCCTTCGTTCATACATCGCATTCAGGCCTTACCCCAGACGCCTTCCGGGATGATGATCAACTTAGTATTACGACCTGGAGCGTACCACTATGAGGCCTGTAATATTTACTGGCATCCTTCCGGCGATTCCTTAGCCCGGCCTTCGGCAGAGGGACTTATCTGGCCCGATACGCAGGCTCTTTTTTTCAGTGAAGATGAAAAGCGGCCCGGCTATGCCGCTACTGTGAGCATCCTCGTTTATGCTCGCCTTGAGGATTATGCCGCCTGGCAAGACACAGAAAATATCATTGGTGTGCAGCACCGCCGAAGCGAGGACTATGAAGCCTTTAAAGAAGCCCAGGCGGATTGCATATTGAAAAAAACCTTTGCCCGTTTTCCGGGACTGAAAGCGGCTGTATCTGCACAGAGTGTTGCTACGCCGCTCAGTTTTCGGGATTACACCGGCACCCGTGACGGATCATTATATGGCCCCCTGAAAGATGCTACACATCCTGCCCGCAACATTATGGCTGCCCGAACGAGGATACCCAACCTGCTGCTGACGGGGCAGAACCTGAATATGCACGGGGTGATGGGGGTAAGTGTGTCAGCAGTGGCCACCTGTTCAGAGCTATTGGGGATGGACTATTTGCTGCAGCAAATCCGGGAAGCTTAATAGCTGCTTGCAGCTTTATCACAATTCCGCGTTAAACGTACTGCTGCTTCTGAGCCTGACTTTATGCGGCCTCTATTTTTGTACTTTCGCCCCCTTTCAAAAGATTGAGCTTCAGAAGCCTTTAGTTTCAAGGCTTTCGATACCCTTCCTGCACTATGCCATCCACAGTTCAGCTTGACCCTGCAAGGCTGCCCCGACATATTGCCATCATCATGGACGGCAATGGACGCTGGGCCAAGGAGCGTGGTAAAGACCGGGTGTATGGCCACCATGAAGGGGTTTTGTCTGTTCGTGAAATAGTGAATGCCGCTGCTGAGATTGGTATTGAATATCTGTCGTTGTATGCTTTTTCAACTGAAAACTGGAACCGACCCAAAGTAGAGGTAGCTGCCCTGATGGAGTTGCTCGTAAATACCATTCGAAAGGAAGCTGAAGCACTGAAAAAGAATGGCGTGCGCCTGCATGTGATTGGCGACTTTGACAGCCTGCCTGCTGTTTGCCGGAAAGAACTTCGCGAAGCGATGGACATGACCGCAGGCAACAGCCGACTGAACCTCATTTTAGCCCTCAGTTACAGCTCCCGTTGGGAAATTTCGAACGCTGCAAAAAGACTGGCTGCCGATGTGCAGGCCGGCCTCGTGGCCTTAGATGATATTGATGAAAAACGGTTCGGGACCTATCTGACTACGGCAGATTTTCCTGATCCGGAATTGATGATTCGCACCAGCGGGGAGTACCGTATTTCCAATTTCCTGCTTTATCAGATGGCTTATGCCGAGTTGTATTTCACGCCCGTGCATTGGCCTTCTTTTCGCAAACCACACCTTATCGAGGCATTGCTGGACTACCAGCAGCGGGAGCGCCGTTTCGGCATGACCTCTGAACAACTCCGGCAACCACACCCTTACATCCCATCCTGAAGAATCCCGGCATGCATAGAAAGCGCTTGCGTTCCTGCTTATTTATTTTACCCCTGCTGCTATGCAGCCTGGCAGTGCAGGCTCAGCTTGCACAATCCGCTGCAGCTTCTGATACACACCGTCAACAGGAGTATGAAATTGGCGGCATCACGGTCAGTGGTGCCCAATACCTCGATCAGGACTTGCTGCTGGCCGTAGCCGGCTTGAAAGTGGGCGATAAGGTCCGGCTGCCTGATGATGACGGCATTGCCCGCGCCCTCCGGCAACTCTGGAAGCAAGATTTGTTTGCCAATCTTCGCATGGATATTACCCGTATCGTGGGGAATAAAGTCTTTTTGGACTTGGTGGTGGAAGAACGTCCAAAGCTCAGCGCTAAAGTTTTTCGTGGGGTGCGCAAGAGTGAGGCAACGGAACTGAATGAAAAAGTGGACTTACGCGTGAGTAGGGTGGTGACTGATGCAGTGAAGAAAGAAGCCATGGTAAGAATCCGGAAATTCTTTGTGGACAAAGGCTACGGGAAGGTGAAGGTGACGGTCAAGGAGCAAAAAGATTCCAATAAAGTAAACAGTGTCATCCTCACTTTTTACATCAACAAAGGTGCGAAGACCCATATCAACCAAATCAACATTTCGGGTAATGAAGAAGCCACCGCTCAGAGGCTGAAGCGCACCTTTAAGGGTACGAAAGAAATGAGCCGACTGACCCTGCATCCCGCCGATGACCGTAGCGTGTATGGCGGTACCGAACGCAATACCCGGGAATACTTCAAGCACTTTGGATTTCTGTCTTTATCAAAAACGTTGACCCAGTTAGATCCTTATTTCCGCTTTAAACTCTTCTCCGGCTCGAAGTATAATGAGCGCAAGTATGAAGAAGACAAGCAAAGCCTGATAGCCTACTACAACTCACTTGGCTACCGCGATGCAGCTATCCTGGCGGATACAGTTTATCCCGTCCGCAATGGCAACTTGAATGTGGATTTGAAAGTGAATGAAGGAAGCCGATATTATTTCGGAGATATCAGTTGGCGGGGCAATACCAAATACACTGATGAAGAGCTTTCCCGCATCCTTGGTATCCATAAAGGCGATGTCTATAATTCAGAGTTATTAGAAAAACGTCTGGGCCGCCAGATTTCGCCGGATGGCAGTGAAGATGTGTCTTCGCTGTACATGGACGATGGCTATTTGTTTTTCAATATTGACCCGGTTGAAGCCTCTATTGTGCATGACACCATCAACTATGAAATGCGGATTACCGAAGGCAGTCAGGCTACCATAGGCCAGGTAAATATTTATGGCAATGACCGCACTAATGAGCATGTCATCCGCCGGGAATTACGCACGGTTCCGGGTAATAAATTTTCCCGTGCCGACCTCATCCGCTCCCAGCGCGAAATAGCCAACCTCGGCTTTTTTGACCAGGAAAAAATCGGAATCCTGCCTAAGCCACACCCCGAAAACGGTACGGTGGATATTGACTATACCGTAGTAGAAAAAAGCTCGGACCAGCTTCAGCTTTCCGCCGGTTTCGGCGGTGGGGTCAACTTCTACGGCAATGTGGGTATCGCTTTCTCCAACTTTTCCGTCCGAAATATCTTCAAACCCAAATATTGGGATCCGCTTCCGGTGGGCGATGGCCAAAAATTCTCAATCAACTATCAGAGCAACGGGCCGCTCTACAACTCATTCAACACTTCATTCACGGAGCCTTGGCTGGGCGGGAAAAAACCCAATGCCCTTACGGTCTCTTTTGTCTATAGCCGCTATTCAGCAGCGTCAACTCCGGAACTGGCTACCACTTCTTTCCTCCGTCAGTTGGGAGGCGGCGTGTCGCTCAGCAGCCGACTGAAATGGCCTGATGACAACTTCGTACTTACCTACGGTGTCAACTACCAGAATTATCTGTTGCGGAATTATACCCTGGTGGATACGTTCCGTAATGGCTACAGCAATAACCTCTATTTCCGATTAGTGCTGGCTCGCTACACCGTTGACCAGCCCCTCTATCCGCGTAGTGGTTCCGATATCTCATTCACCTTCCAGTTCACACCGCCCTACAGTGCGTTTCGGGAAGACCGTGATTACAGTACAGAAACGGATGATCAACGGTATAAGTTTATCGAGTACCACAAGTATCGTTTCAAGGCAGACTGGTATCAGCGTATAGTGGGCAATCTCGTGTTTAAGCTTTCTACCAAGTATGGCTTCATGGGTTATTACAACAAAGAGATTGGCTTCTCACCTTTTGAACGCTTCCAGCTTGGTGGTGATGGCCTGAGTGGTCAGTCATACTTTATCGGTCGCGACATTATTTCGCAGCGCGGCTATGAAGTATATGCTTCGGACGCGACCATCTTCAATAAATACACGGCCGAAGTGCGTTATCCTTTCTCGCTGTCGCCCACCTCCACGATTTATGGCCTGGCCTTCTTTGATGCCGCCAATGCCTGGGGCTCATTCAAGGACTACAATCCATTTAAGCTGAACCGCGATGCCGGTTTGGGTATCCGGATTTTCCTGCCCATGTTTGGCCTGTTGGGATTAGACTATGGTATCGGCTTCGACCGGTATGACCCGGCCAATGGCGTTACTTCTCTTAAAGACATGTCGAAGTTTACATTCATGCTGGGCTTCGAACCGGATTAATAGACGCAGGTAGAAGTGCTTCCATTCTCTGCCTACACTCATTTTTCTTCAAACCATCTTTCTATGAAAAAATTGCTGTTCTTATTTGTTGCCCTATGTGCCTTGGCACCTGCCAGCTTCGGGCAGCGCTACGCGGTGATAGACTCAAAGTATATCCTCGAAAAGCTGGTGGACTACAAAGACGCACAAACCAAACTCGACCAGACCAGCAAAGCCTGGCAGACAGAGATAGACAGCATGATGGCTCAAGTGGACCGTATGTATAAAGCGTATCAGGCGGAGCGCCCGATGCTCAGCGATGAGATGCGCCGCAAACGCGAAGACGAAATCACTGCCCGCGAAAAGGCCGCCCGCGACTTGCAGAAAAAACGCTTTGGCTATGAAGGGGACTTATTCAAAAAACGCCAGGAACTGATTAAACCCATTCAGGACCGTGTTTATACCGCCGTCCAGCAGGTCGCTACGGCCCGGAATTATGACATCATCTTTGACAAGTCCGGCGGTGTCACTTTGTTTTACGCCAAACCTGCATTGGACAAGAGCGATGAAGTACTGAAACAACTTGGGGTTAACAAATAATGGCTGTTTCTTTGCGCCCCGTCAGGCCCGCCCTGCCTGTGTTTTGAGCGTTGCTCTATACCCCGGACAACTACTTTCTTCATAATTATTCCACCACCCAAATACCCGGTATCACCGACAACCAACCGTAAAATCATGAAAAAATATGTGCTGACATTAGCAGCCTGCCTGCTGGCTTCTTTTTCCTCTTTTGCTATCGGAGAAATAGGAACTCAGAAGCTGGGTTACATCAACAGCCAGGAATTACTTTCCGTCATGCCTGAAATGGCTAAGGCCGACACCGACCTTAAGGCTTTTGCCAAACAATATCAGGACCAGCTCGAGGCCATGGGCAAGGAGTTTGAAAAGAAAGGCAGCGACTATCAGGCCGGCGAAAAAACCATGAGTGATGCCGTGAAAATGGTGAAGCAAAAAGAACTACAAGATCTCGAGTCCCGTATCCGCGATTATCAACAAAGCGCTCAGGACAAGATTGCCAAAAAGAAAGAAGAGCTTTATAAACCCATCCTTGACAAGGCCGATAAAGCCATTCGGGAAGTCGCTAAGGAAAAGGGTTACAGCTATATTTTCGATGCCAGCAGCGGTATGCTCTTGTTCGCCAATGACGGCGATAATGTGCTGCCCTTAGTGAAAGCTAAGCTGGGCATTAAGTAATCAGGTAACTCAACATCTTTATTAAAGCCTGCCTCAGACAACTGGGGCGGGCTTTTTTTATCCGCTGATTCTTGTTTCCCGATAGTCGTTGTAGCCTGTTCGGAATGCAAATCCTGGATAGGCTATAATGATGCCCCTTCCGGGCGCTGTGGCCGGCAACAAAAAAATTGCTATCAAAAACGAACAGCAGAAATAATACGCGTACTCCTTAAAGTGCAATCACTAAACTGCCGGCAATCACCAGAGCTGCGCCGATGGCCACTTTCAGGCTGGGCACTTCACCGAGTACCAAAAAGGCCAGCACGATAGCAAATGCAATGCTGAGCTTGTCAATAGGCACCACTTGTGCTACCCGCGCGATCTTCAATGCCCGGAAGTAAAACAGCCAGCTAAGCCCGGTGGCAATGCCCGAGAGGCTCATGAAGAGCCAGTTTTTCAAGCCGAGCTGAGGTACTTGGGGAGCCAGGCCGCGGGCCCACACGATGCCCCAGGCAACTACCACAATCACGATGCAGCGAATGGCCGTGGCCAGGTCGCTGTCCACACCTTCCATTCCCAATTTCGCCAGGATGGCTACGGCGCCGGCAAAGACAGCCGACAGGATTGCATACAACAGCCACATAGGATTATGAATGTTTTTGAATGTTGAACTTGCCGCTTTGAAAAATTCGTTCCCTCAGGAAAGGTATTTGACCTCTGTCTGGAAACTTAGAAGTTGGGGCATCATTTTCTACAAAGACAATGCTCTGGGTGTCACACAAACAAATCCTTCCAGTCTTTGCTGAGCCGCTCTTGCATGGCCGTGTCGGTGAGGTCAAATTTGATGGGTACGACCGAGGCAAATCCTGCTTCCAGTGCATCCACGTCCGTTCCGCCCCCCTCATCCTGATTCACGAATGCGCCCACCATCCAGTAATAATCCCGGCCCCTGGGGTCTTTGCGGTGATCAAATTGTTCCTCCCAATGTGCATTGGCTTGTCTGCACAGACGGATACCCTTGAATTGGTCACGGGGCAGTTTAGGAATATTCACATTCAGTAGGGTTCGGGCGGGTAGTTTGCTTTCCAATAAACGCCGGGCAATAGTATTGGCTACTTCCCTGGCGATGTCGAAATCGGCATCGAAGGCGAAGTCCAGTAAGGAGAAGCCAGCGGAAGGGATGCCTTCAATGGCGGCTTCCATAGCTGCGCTCATTGTCCCGGAATACAGCACATTGATGGCATGATTGGCTCCATGGTTGATGCCGCTGACGCAGAGGTCGGGAAGACGATGCAATACCTTTTCGCGGGCTAGTTTCACACAATCCACCGGGGTGCCACTACACTGCCAGGATTCGATGCCTTCAAATTGATGGACTCGCTCTAAGCGTAAGGGCTGGCCGATAGTGATGGCGTGACCTGTGCCACTTTGAGGCGAGTCTGGAGCAACGACGACTACTTCACCCAAGGAGCGGACGGCTTCCACGAGGTTCTGAATTCCGGGTGCGGTGATGCCATCGTCGTTCGTTACTAAGATGATGGGACCTTTCGCATCGGATGTACTCATGGTGGGGGAAAATTGCTTTGGCTAAGGACTGCAAGGTATTGACCGTCCGCTCTCCCTTCGAGCCGGAAAAACGGCCTGTGGATTATTTTTTCAAAAATGAATCAGCACTCAGCGTTTGAGCAGGCGATAAACAGCCAAGCCTTTTGCAGCTTGTATTTCAAGCACAAAAACCCCTGCGCTCAGGTAAGATAGATCGAGCTGGATTTCTGATTCATTCACAGCATTCCTGCGAAGTTTCTGTGTGCCGGAGATGTCATACAGCAGGATGTTCTTCGGGCCTTCTATCTGGTCAAGCCCGGAAATATGTAGTGTCTGGTATACCGGGTTTGGAAATAGCCTTACAGCCGTCCAGGTATCGGGATTTCCAGCAACGTTGGTGGCACCGAAACTGCCATAAAAACTGCTGCTATCTTCTGTAAAAACGATGTCAGAAATGATAGGGCGTATTGCTGTGAGCGTAAAGGTGAGCGCCGGATTGAGCCTGCCCCAGGAGTCACCAAATATTTTGTAGGTGCCAAAGTCAATATGAGAAAATGAAAACTGGCCTGTCGAGTCAGAACGAGTATAAGCAATGGGAACTCCGTTGGAATTGGTAAGCAGCAATAATCTTCCTTCTAATGGTTTGGGCGTGGAAATGCTGGCATCCGTAACCATCCCGGCAACGGCTGCTGTGCCGCTACTACCTACTGCAGGAAGTAAGCTGATGTTGGTCGCTACAGAAGCGGAAAAATTGCTGGATGCCAGAGCGGGTGCATTGCTCCAGACTAGTTCCTGTCCCTCCCAGGTCGGCATGTAGTGCCCATACTGAGGATGTCCTTCCGGCAACTCTGCCTTAAGCATCAGGGTTCCTTTCGGAATGCTGGTGAAGTTCTTGTTGTAGGTGCCGCCATATGAATCCGTGTAAAGGGTATCTACGATGCGCATTACGGAATCGTTTTTTAAGGAGTCATACGCTCTACTGAGCAGGTAGAGCCGGGTCGTTCCGGTATTGAGCGCGCCATTCAGGCTCACCGTGCCATTGAGCGAATAAAGGGTGGGGCAGATGTAGAGATTGGCGACCACAGTTGCCCCAGTGAATTGCTTGGTAACAGTAGTTTTTACCCCACAGCCGTAGGTATAGATTTCCAATAGATCATTGGTGTCCACGTTACTCAATATATGCAGGCTGTAGCCGCCGGAGGCATTCGTGAAAACACTGTCCATAAATTGGGTTGCAGTGTCAAGCACATAGACTTTTTGTCCCGATACTCCTTTACCAGAACTGGAATTTACCACCACCCCAGATAAAATAAAAGCTTGGCTACGGTTCAGGCAGCAACACGCCAGCAGGCTGAGCAGAATCGTTTTTATGGGAAAGGCAAGTTGCATGTGGCGGATAATACTTAGGACAGCAATTGCCCTGAAATTGTTAGACGAAGGACAAAATTCATTCAAAGGCAGGAAGTACTTTTTTACGTGAATCAAAGAGTATATAGCCAAAGCTCAGGTTGACCCGCGGTGCGGCGAAGGCAGGCTGCATGGCATCGGGTAAAGCGCTGAATCCACTGAATTGCTGGCTCAGGTTAATCGCCCCTGAATACTTCCCTTTTGTATAGCCCAAGCCCAGCAGGTAGCCGACCCGAACAGATGGAGTATTCTGAACTTCCACCGGCTTATAGCTGCTGTAATCTGGCTGCGATGGCTTCCCGAAATAATGTTCAAACGTGCTGCCGGGCAAGGCTTCCGACTGGGCTAATGAGTCTTGCCGATGGCTGGTAAACACCTGGATTCCCCCGGTAGGATGCACCTTTATTTTTCCGGCAAAATTTATGGAAGGCCCACCATAGGCATACCAGTGTTCGTTTATAGAATAACGTACAATCAGCGGTAGGTTAAACTCCCAAAAAGTACCTCCTGCCGCCAGGCCCGCCACCACTATACTGTCCAGCGTTTGCCGAACAACATAATTGTAAATCGTGTCAATCGAATTGCGGACAGATGGCGAGCGGTCTGTACTGCGGAATGAATCCACCTCCAATTGTTCCCGGCTGTATCGGGCAGCATCAGTCAGTTTTACTTCGGCCAGCCGATTCAGGCTGAAGCCCGGTTGAATGCCTAATGCCAGATGTTCGCTGAGTTGAATCATAGCCCGGATTCCGGCTTCGTAATGCCCCCGTAATGCAGAAGAATAGCCGGCGGAAGCAAGAGCCGTCATCGAATAGGAGTGCGCATACTGTGCCTTCCGCAAGGGTAGTGGGTCGGTCTCTACCTGCGGCAAGCCGCGCGATGAAGTCCGGGCGACTTCCTCAGCATCGGGCAGGCGTTCAGCTTCGGGATGCACACTCCTGGCTGCATTTGTGGAAGCCTCAAACACACGGCTCGGACGGGCTTCGATACGCTTTAATCCTTCTGAGCGCAGGCGTTCATCCTGCGGTAGCTGAGGCTCATATCCCGGAAGCTCCAAAGCCAATGGGATAAGTGATGTAACGGGATTTGTAGCGGGAAGATTTCTGAAGGAGTTCCCCTTCAGTTCGGGTACTCGCTCCTTCTCGTGTGTAATTGCTTTCAGCCAGGCAGGCTGAAAACTGTGGCTAAGGGTTACCGCTTGGATGCCGGGTGAAAGTTGCATTGAGTTACGGGTCAGAGGTAGTGACCCCTTTGCATTTAGAGTCGCTATTGTGTTTTGTGCCGGTATGCCCCCATGCTGAGCAGGTATTTCAGTAATCTTTTGAACAAGGATACTGGGGACTATTGCGTGGTTTTGATAAGAATTTCTTTCCTGTTTTGCTACCTTATTTTTTGAAGAAATAGGAATTAAAGTTTCGGATACTGGACTCGTCTTCGTCCTGTCCGTGGGATGTTGCAGATTGCCATTCGCAACCGGTTGAGAAGAAATTGCCGGCCTGTACATCGTCCACCAGCCTGCGCCGGAAATAGCAATCAGCAAGGCCAGGCCCAGCATCATCCAGCGCCCAAAACCACCCCTTCGGCGGCGATCTTCTTCGAGGTGGCGGGCAATGGGGTGCCAGGCCTCCTCCGGTGGTTGTTCGCGGTACCCGGCAAGGGCTTCGCGAAAGAGTTCGTCAATATTTCGTTGCTGCTCTTCCATGTCAGGAGTTTATAGCGGCTAATTTTTCTTTGAGGCGTTTGCGGGCATCATTGAGGTACCATCGGCTGTTATTTTCCGGGATGCCCAGCATCGCTCCGATTTCTTTGTGCGGATATTGATCAAATACCGCCAGGTTGAAAACGGTGCGTTGCCTATCCGGTAGTTCCTGAATCATTTTCAGTAATTCTTTGTAGGAAAGATTGTGTATTCCATTAAGGTCGTAGTGCTGCGGCAGATCTTGTGCGGCCTCATGTAGTGGCTCGTTTTGTGGCCCGTGTTTTCGGAAATAATCCGCGATAGAGTGAATGGCAATACGACGCAGCCAGCCTTCAAATGCACCTTCGAAACGGTATTGTGCCAGGCGGTCGAAGACCCGACAGAATGCCTCAATATGGATGTCCTGCGCAATGACTTCATCCCATTCATAGCGCCGTATGATACCATACACCAAGTCCGCATACTGGTCATACAACTTCCGCTGCGCGCTACGTTCCTGGCGCAGGCAGGCAGCAATCAGCAACTGCAATCCTTCGCCAAATGGAGCCTGAACCCCTGTGTGCGCCGGGTTATATGCGTTGCGTTCTGCCAAAAGCGGATGGATGTTGAGGGCTGGGCTTGCCACGTTTGTTTCTTCCTTTAAGACGCCTTTTCAATGGAAAACGTTAGGAAGTTCCCGGATTTTTTTCTTTTAAAATTGTCTTTGAGGTGTTGTTTCCCTGCCTGATTACAAGAATGAACCGCATGTTTTAGCAGCCACCCATCTTTGCTGCATAAATGGCAAACGACTTTTCCGGCATCCGCAACATCATCTTCGACCTCGGCGGGGTACTGCTCAACTTAGATTATTCTGCTACCGAACGGGCCTTTGAAGAATTAGGCATCCGGGATTTCCGGCAGCGGTTTTCGCAGCTCAGCCAGGACCATTTTTTCGATGACTGGGAAACCGGCAAACTTTCCCGGGATGAATTCTTTCAAGGCCTGCAACATGCCGGTTGTGACCAGCTAACGGAGGCCCAAATCACTACGGCCTGGAATGCCATGCTGCTTGACTTCCCCCTGCGCCGCCTGCAAATCCTGCAACAGCTACGCTTGCGTTATGAACTCTTTCTGCTCTCCAATACCAACGAAATCCACGAAACAGCATTCAATGAACTCCTCCGGCAGACTTGCGGCTGGAATAGCCTTGGGCATTTCTTTGAAAAAATCTATTTCTCACATCGTGTCGGCCTACGAAAGCCTGGCAAGGAGATTTATGAGCGTATCCTCTCCGACAATCAGCTTAAGGCAGCAGAAACTCTGTTCATTGACGATAGCCCCCAGAATATTGAAGCAGCAAAATCCCTGGGTATCCGAACTATTTTTTTGGAAAAAGGGATGAGTATCGAAAAGGATGTGTTCCTCCCAACTCGTCCTTAAATTTTTCTGTTTGTCAGCTTTAATGCCAGCTTGTTCTGAACCAAGTTTAGGACAGATTTTTACGGATGTAGAATAGCGAGCGGTAGCTGAAAAAAAATAATTTTTGTGACAGGTAGATGAAATTTCTTCAATTCCCTGAAGCATTCCTGCTCATGGTGAAAAAAGAAAAAAGGCGGCCCTTTTGAGGCAGCCTTTGTTCTGTTTCGAATCGTGCCGGATTACTGTTTTACTTCCTCAAACTCGATATAATCGCCTTTGCGCGCGGGCTTAGGCTGGGCAGGCTCCTGATGGGCGCCCTGCATATCCCGCATCTGTTTTTTTGCGGCAGAAGTAATCCGCCAAATAGGCAACACATAACGCAGGATAAACCGAAAAAGGAAATAAAACAGCAGTCCGAGCAGCAGTATGCGTATCATGTTTTCAAAGGTAGCCAGAGGGCAGGGGCTCTGGGTTAAGGAAAATCCAATTGACGGTGGGTGCAAGCCATGCTTCGGTGAAAGTCCTATATTTGCCTCCGATTTAATGATTTTGAGAAAGGGGCACGCGAGTGACCCCTTTCTTTTTGGAAATATGGCAAACACATTGGAAGAAAAGATTGAGGCCCTGATTCAGCCCTTGCTCGAAGGCAGCGATATGTTTCTCATCGAAGTTTCGGTGAAGCCTACGAACAACCTTAAGGTCTTTATTGATGCCGACAGCGGCTTAGACATCCGCAAAAGTGCCGACATCAACCGGAAGCTCTATAAGTTGATTGAAGCCGAAGCCTGGTTTCCGGATGGTGATTTTTCATTGGAGGTCAGCTCGCCGGGCGTGGATACACCCCTGCGTTCCCTGAGGCAGTTTCGGAAAAACATAGGCAGAACACTGGAGATTACTCCGCTGGATGGGGAGGCTTTCTCTGGCGTATTGCAGGAAGTGGATGAATCCTTCCTGAAACTTTCCATCAAAGGCACCCGGAAAACAGCTCCCACAGAATGCCTGATACCCCTTGCTGATGTCAAAACAGCCATCGTGCAAATCATCTTTTAGCAAGGCAACCCTAACTTTTTTTAATAGTAGTCTCAGAAAACAAACAATATGGCTAGCATCAATCTGATAGATTCCTTTCAGGACTTTAAAGACGCCGAAGCGATAGACCGGCCCACCCTCATGAGGGTTCTCGAAGATGTGTTCAAGACCCTCCTGCGCAAGAAATACGGCTCCGATGAAAACTTCGATGTCATCGTAAACGACCAAACTGGTGACCTCGAAATCTACCGCCGCCGAGAAGTAGTGCCCGATGGAGCGCTGGAAGATGAACTGGCTCAAATCCAGAAATCCGAAGCCTTCCGTATTGACCCCGAAGCCGGCTATGATGTGGGCGAAGAAGTATATGAAGAAGTGAATGTGCTGGATGAATTTGGTCGCCGGGCTATTCTGGCTGCCCGTCAAACCCTGGCCGGTCGCATTGGTGACCTGCGCAAGAGTGCCCTGATGAAGAAATATGCTGACCGGGTGAATGAACTCATTTCCGGAGAGGTGTATCAAATCTGGAAGCGCGAAATCCTGCTGCTGGATGACGAAGGCAATGAACTGATCATGCCCAAGAGTGAGCAAATCCCAACTGACTTTTTCAAGAAAGGAGAAACCATCCGTGCCGTCATTAAGGCCGTGGAGATGCGCAACAATAACCCGGTTATCATCTTATCCAGAACCGTACCTGCCTTCCTTGGCAAGCTGATGGAAATAGAAGTACCCGAAATCATGGACGGCCTCATCACCATCCGCAAGATTGTTCGTGAGCCCGGCGAACGCGCCAAGGTGGCCGTGGAAAGCTATGACGACCGTATTGACCCGGTAGGCGCTTGCGTGGGCATGAAGGGCAGCCGAATTCATGGCATCGTTCGCGAGTTGCGCAATGAAAACATAGACATCATCAACTGGACCAATAATACCCAATTGCTCATCCAGCGTGCACTGACTCCTTCCCGCATCAACCAAATGGAAATGGATACGGAGAAGCATCATGTCAATGTGTATCTCGACCCCGACCAAGTGAGCCTTGCGATTGGCAAGAAAGGCACGAATATCAAACTGGCTCAGGAACTGACCGGATATGCTATAGACGTGTACCGGGATGTGCAGGAAGTGGCTGGTGCTGAGTTCGACTTCGACCTCAATGAGTTCAGCGATGAAATTGATGCCTGGGTTATTGATGCCTTTAAGAAAGTTGGCTTCGACACGGCATTGGCTGTTTTGGAACATTCTGTTGAAGAATTGGAACGCCGTACCGATCTGGAAGTTGAAACCATCAAAGAAGTGCAAGACATCCTTCGAGCCGAATTTGACCAGCAGGAAGAAGGGGCTAAAATCGAGCGTAAGGATGCCCAGTCTGAGGAGGCTCAGGAGGCTAATCAAGAGGCAGGCACGCCCCAAAGCGAAGACGACGCAAACACCCACCAACATGAAGCTGCCCAATAACCCGGTCCCTGGTTTGGACCTTTGTTATTGCCGGCCCTCCGAAATGCGCACCAGCATGAAAACCATATCCACCACATACACCGCCATGTAAATCTTTCGGAAACACATTCGGAAGCCATTGGCGGTGGACAAACAAGACAACCCCCTCGCAGTATTTAGTCTAATTTTGTTCACTCTTCTTTCGCTTGCGCGAAGAAGCCCATAAGGGTCCAGTACCCATCCGTTTAAGCATCCGAATGTCAACCGTAGCAACGAAAACTCCCCGGCTCCTCGCCGCAGCAAAAGAATTTAACATTGGAAAGGGCACCTTGCTGGAATACCTAAGCGGCAAGGGCTTTGAAGTAGTGGATAGCGCTGCTACCAAACTCTCGGAAGAGATGTATGATGCCCTGGAACGTGAATTCGCTCCAGACCGTACCGCCAAGCGCAAAAGCGAAGCCATAGCACTTCCTAAAACGGAAACTAAGAAAGAGCCGGCTCCTGCAAAGGCAAAAATCACTACTCCTGAAGTGGAGCCCGCCGCACCAGAAGTATTAGCCCCCATCGAGGAATCGGTAATCACCGTAGAAATTCCACAGCCCGAACCGGAGCCTGTAGTCGAAGCCCCGGCAATTGAAGAGCCTGTTCCTACAGAGCCCGAGGTAGTCGTGGAACTGGTGCCCGAACCTGTGGAATTACCCAAGGAACCCGAACAACCGGAAACAATTGCCCCTACAGATGAACCGGGACATATAGAAACCATTAGGACCAAGCTGGAAGGGCCGAAAATTCAGGGAAAAATTGATTTAGAAAAAATCAGTAAGAGCCCGAAGAAAGCTACCAAAAAGGCAGCCAAAGCTCCAGCCGAATCAGAAACTCCGGTAAAGAAAACGGCTGCCAAAAAGAAGACCGAACCTGCAACTCCTAAGCAGGCTCCTAAGGCCCCTGAGGCCATCGTTCCCGCTGCAAAAACAACCAAGCCAGTCGCAGTTCCTGCAGCTCCTGTCGTTACTCCCGAAGAAACGAAGCCGGAGCATATTGAAGTAAAAGCTCCGCAACTGGCAGGCCCAAAGATTATTGGCCGCATACAGCTTCCGGTAGAAGATAAAAGCTCCGCCGGACAGAAACGGGACCGCAAGCGTATCCCGATTCAGAAACGAGAAGGTGTCCGACCTCAGACAGGCGCTGGTGGCCGTAGCAGCAGCGTGACAATAGGTGCCAATCCCAATAACCGGAACGGACGGGGCGGAGGCGGGAATACAAACAATACAGGCAATCGCCGTAATACTACTTCCGACAAGCCACAGGAAGTAGATAGCAAGGAAATTCAAAAGAAGATTCAGGAGACGCAAGCCCGCCTGGCTGGTGGGGGGCGCAACAGCAAAGGAAGTAAGGGTAAATACCGCCGCGACAAACGCGAGCTGATGGCTGAAAAACGCGCCGCTGCTGAATCCGGCGAGAACAACATCATCCAGGTTACTGAATTCATCTCGGTGAGCGACCTGGCCAACCTGATGGATGTATCCTTTGCTGACGTCATCTCAAAGTGCATGAGCCTGGGCATCATGGTGTCCATCAATCAGCGCCTCGATGCCGAAGTCATCGAACTCGTTGCCTCTGAATTTGGCTACGAAGTACAGTTTATCAACTTAGAGCAAGGCACTGAAGGCGAAGAAGAAGAAACCGTTGATGCCGAAGAAAACCTGCTCCCCCGCGCACCCATTGTAACGATCATGGGCCACGTGGACCACGGTAAGACCTCCCTGCTTGACTATATCCGCCGCGCTAATGTGGTGGCGGGTGAAGCCGGTGGGATCACCCAGCACATCGGCGCTTATCAGGTGAGTTTGGAAAACGATAAACGCATCACCTTCCTGGATACTCCAGGCCACGAAGCCTTTACCGCCATGCGGGCCCGGGGCGCCAAAGCTGCAGACGTTGCCGTCATCGTCATCGCTGCCGATGATGCCATCATGCCCCAAACCCGTGAAGCCATCAGCCACGCTCAGGCAGCTCAGCTTCCCATGATTTTCGCACTGAACAAGATCGACAAGGACGGTGCCAATCCTGAAAAAATTCGTGAGCAACTGGCCGGTATGAATATCCTTGTGGAAGAGTGGGGCGGCAAATACCAAAGCCAGGAAATTTCAGCCAAGAAAGGCCTGAACGTGGATGCCCTGCTGGAGAAAATATTACTCGAAGCGGAACTCCTCGACCTGAAAGCTAACCCCAACCGCGAGGCTTCCGGCTCCGTCATTGAAGCTTCTTTGGACAAAGGCCGAGGCTATGTGGCCACCATCCTGGTGCAAAATGGTACCCTGAGCCAGGGCGACATGGTCGTCTCTGGCCAATACTATGGCCGCGTAAAGGCAATGCTCAACGAACGTGGGCAACGCGTGCAGACTGCTGGACCTTCCTCTGCCGTGCAGGTACTGGGCCTCAATGGAGCGCCTCAGGCTGGCGAGAAGTTCAAGATGTACGAATCGGAAAACGATGCCAAGGAGGTGGCCAACCGCCGTGCCCAAATCCTACGGGAGCAAGGCATTCGCGCCCGCAAGCACCTCACACTCGACGAAATTGGCCGCCGCCTCGCACTCGGGAACTTCAAGGAATTGCCCGTCATCATCAAGGGCGATGTGGATGGTTCTGTAGAAGCCCTGTCGGATTCGCTCCAGAAGCTTTCTACCGAAGAAGTAGCCGTGAATGTGGTCATGAAGGGTGTCGGTGCCATCACCGAAAGCGATGTGAACCTCGCTACTGCTTCTGATGCTATCATCATCGGCTTCCAGGTGCGGCCCACTTCGCAGGCCTCCCGCCTCGCCGAGCAGGAGAACATCGAAATCCGCAGCTACAGCATCATCTACGATGCTATCAACGAAATCAAGAGCGCCATGGAAGGCCTCCTTGAGCCAACTGTAGAAAAGAAAATTGTGGCCAATGTGGAGGTGCGCGAGGTGTACAAGATTACCGGCGTTGGTACTGTAGCCGGTTGCTATGTGCTGGATGGAAAAATCACCCGCAACACCAAGGTGAACTTACTCCGCGACAGCATCGTTATCTACACCGGTGAGTTGGCTTCTCTGAAGCGCTTCAAGGACGATGTTAAGGAGGTAGCTCAGGGCTACGAATGTGGTATGAGCATCAAAAACTACAACGACATCCGCATCGGAGATATCATTGAAGGCTTTGATGAAGTAGAGGTAAAACGCACTCTCTAGTCCTTAGGCACTACGCCAATCAATCTTAAATCAGCCCGGCTTTTGCCGGGTTTTTTTTACGCCACAAATCTGCCAGTGGTTTTGATCATTTACCGACTTCAGCCTACGTCTGACTGTCGTTGCTGCTTGTCCTAAACTTGTTTTCAGGATTGCGCTTTCAGTAAGATTTCGCTGCTCCGCCATTCCCAAAATGTGCAGTTGGGAACTGTGAAATTGAAGTTGGCAACAAGGCTTAAATGCCAATAGAAAAGCTCATAGTAGTACAAGCCCTGAAGGGTGCGACGCAACGAAGCTGAGCAACGATATCCTGCTGACTCAAAAAAATAACCTAATAGCCGTGAGCATTCAGTGCCTGTTGGTAGGCCTGAGCATTTTTCAGATGCTCGTTGTAGCTGGAGCTGAAGCTGTGGTAGCCGCTGAAATCAGCACGGGCACAGAAGTAGAGGTAGTCTGTGGGGGGCGCTGCCAGCACGGCGTCTATTGTTTTTGGGGAAGCTGTACAGATAGGGCCCGGAGGTAGTCCGGAAACCACATAGGTGTTGTAGGGTGATGCCAATGAGGTTTGAGCCGCACCGATGCGTCGGATGCTGAAGTCGCCGGCGGCAAAGCGTGCGGTGGGGTCTGCCTGTAGTTTCATCCCTTTCTTCAGGCGGTTGAGATAAACGCTGGCTATTAGCGGTTGTTCTTTGCGCATATTACTTTCTTCCTCCACGATAGAAGCCAGGATTATGGTTTGCACCGGGCTCAACCCGAGCTGCTGCGCTTTTGCCTTGCGCGCGGGAGTCCAGAATGCCACAAAGCCCCTTTCGAGCTTACGGTAAACTTTATCCGCATTCGTGTTCCAGTAAAACTGATAAGTGTTGGGCAGGACTGCGCAGAGGGCCGAATTGCTGTCCAAACCGAATTGTGCGAGGTACACATCATCGTGTAGCAGGCTTTTCATGGTGATTGAGTCAGCTTCCAGTTTAGTGCAAACCAGGCGGATGAAATCCTCCTTCGTACGCAGTTTGCCAATCACCAGGTTCACCGGCGACTGGCGGCCTGAATGCAGCATCCGGATCAGGCTCCAATTGCTCATTCCTGGCGGAATGTGGTAGCGGCCAGGGTGCACATGCAAGGGGTAATCCGCACGTCGGGCGAGAAAATCAAAGCTCTTCATGTCGCGCACAAAGCCGCCTTCCTGCAAGGCCTCCTTCACTTGCTCATAATTGGCTCCGGTATGTACATAAAAATATTCGCCTTCACCTAAGGCTCCTGTGTTCGGTCCAAACACAAAAAACGAAGCAATCAGCCCCAGTGCCAGTGTGAGCAACAGGATGGCCAGGATCATCTTGTTTCCAGCTTTTTTCTTTCGGCGACGGGTAGGCATGAAGGGCAAAGTTGCATGCAGCAACGGCTTTCGGCTCAGCTTTTTTTGTTCGCTCCATTCTGCTGCTCATCATTTCTTGCATCCGGGGCTGCATGCTGGAGAATAAAAAATAAGAAACAAAAAAGGCTGCCCAACAGAGACAGCCTAATTGAAAAATTTGGAATAGTGTTACGGTGCCGGTGTGGGTGCCGGAGTAGGTGCTGTTGGGCCAGGGGTAGGAGCCGGAGCGGTGGGTTGTCCTTTACTGCTTTTGGGCTGCTCAACACTGGCGGGCTTTGAGAGGAACATAACCGAAAGCAGGCAGAGGCCGGCGATGATGCCCATCGTAGTCCAAGTGCCTTTTTCCATTACATCCGTGCTTTGTTTCACGCCCATCACTTGGGTAGAGAGGGTGCCAAAGCCTCCGGTGAGACCGCCGCCCTTGGGTTTTTGCACCAGGATGAAGAAGGTGAGCACTACACAGGTCAGCAGTATGAGGATTGTAATCAGCGTAATCATTTCAGTTGTTGCTTGGCCGCTTCTGAGCGGCTGGCAAAATAAGCGCTTTTCGATGGATATTTCAACGCCAATTTCTGATACATTTCAGCGGCGGCAGACCATTTTTCCTGCCGTTCGTATATCTGGGCCAGGGGTTCGGATACCAGGTCATCTTCGCGGGTGATGGAGCTGACGGCCATCTGAAACACAGCCTCGGGTATTTCTTCTGGTTCGTCTTCCAGGGCGGAGGCTAATTTTTCTCTTTGCCACATAGAGCGAAGGGCACTTTTCTCCTTTGCCTCTTCCTGTTCTTTATGTGCCTTATTCTTGAAGTGATTCAGCCATTCGGAAAAACTCATCATTACCATCAGCGTTTGTGGCTGATCAGGAATTACCGGTTCGGGCAGGGAGTCGTCAGTCGGTACGCCTTCAAACCGAAAGTAATCTTCGGTGTATAAGGGTTGGATGATGGGTGGCTCAGCAAGTGTTTCTGCTGGAGCAGGCATTTCGGTAGCCTGGATGGGAGCCTCATCTTCAGAAGCAGCAGCGAGGGGTTCCGGAATAATGTCGGGGCTTTGGGCGGCATGTTGAGAAAGCTCTGGTTCGGCAATTTGTTCCTGTTCTTCGGGTTCGTCCTCCTCCGGCAGCCATTCATAAACTTCGGCCGTCTTGAGCGTGAAAAATGTAGGCAGCCAATGGTCGGAATAAAGATTCAGGGTATGCTGTAGTTTCTCTGGGGCGTCCAGTTGGCCTTTCGAGACGGCATCCATGAGCCTAATGGGAACGAACCAGGGCCAGTCGTTCAGGGCCTTGTCTATTTGTGCCTGAGTATAGGGTTGGGTGGCATCGGTGAGCCAGACGGATATTGCCTCTGCAGTCATGGGCGGCTAAACTACCAATTTACGAATGCTTTGTTGAAGATATCGTCGGCAAGCTGGTCGCCTATTTGATCCATCAGCCCGGATTGTACGCTTTGCAAAGATTGGGAGGCCGGAAAGTCGGCAAAACGACTGAAATCCTGTTCGAAGCTGGCTTTGGGGCTGATGTTGTTTTTAAATGAAATATGCACCGTAATAGTGAGTCTGTTTTGAGATGCCTGTTGGGTGTTTTGTACAGCCGAAACCGTCACTTCGTAAGCCATGATACTGCCGCTGAGTTCGTAATCAGGTTCTGCGGCAGGGCCGTTTTGCGAGGTCAGGCCCGTTTGCGACAGGATGCGGCTTCGTAGTTTCTCGGTGAGTGCGGGAGCCAGGGTGGGCACCACATTACGGGCTTTGTTGTCCAGCATGGAAAACCGGATGGTCTTGCCTTCCACCGAAGCGCCGCTCAACGAATAAACCCCACAAGAAGTCAGTGCCAGAAAAAATGTAAGTACAGCAATAAGTGCAGGGAGCTTCATTCCGGTCATCCCGATTTTTGGATGTGGTAATGGGGGTGTGGGAGAATCAGAAAATGAAGGGCTCATTCGTCTATGTCGTATTCCTTGATTTTACGATAGAGCGTCCGTTCCGAAATGCCCAGCTCGCTGGCAGCATCCCGCCGGCGGCCCCGGTGTTTTTTCAGGGCTTTGATGATGAGTTCTTTTTCACGGTCTGTAAGCGAAAGTGATTCTTCCACTTCTTCATGTTGGGTCATAGGGCGTACAGACTGCATCACCACAGGGGCTACACCCCCAAAGTTGTTCCCGGTATTCTCCGGGAAACTCACGGAAGGCAAGAGGTTTTCGCTGCCGCTGCCATACTGTGCCCCAGCCTGAAAACTACCGTGTGTCATTTCGAAAAGCAGGCTCTTCACGTCGTTCATGTCTTTCTTCAATTCGAAAAAGAGCTTGTAGAGGATGTCGCGTTCGGTGCTGCCGGCATCAGCCCCGTGCGTGTTTGGAGCATGGCTGAGTGTGGGCAATAAAGACGCTGTAGTAGTAGGCAGTCGTCGGGGCAACACATCGGCTAGCACATCGGCTGTGATCAATTTATCGGTAGCCAGCACAGACACCTGTTCGGCAATGTTTTTCAGTTCGCGCACATTCCCCGGCCAGGGATAATTCAAAAGGAGTTGTTGTGCGCCGGAATCGAGTTGTACGGACTGGCTGCGGTATCGCTCGGCGAAGTCGCCGGCAAACTTCCGGAAGAGCAGGCCGATATCTTCTTGTCTTTCGCGCAAGGCTGGTACCCGGATGGGCACAGTGGAAAGTCGGTAATACAGGTCTTCGCGGAACTTGTGATGTGCTGCCAGCTCCAGCAATTCTTTGTTGGTGGCGGCAATGACGCGCACGTTTGTTTTCTGCACTTTGGAAGAGCCCACCCGGATGAACTCGCCGGTTTCAAGCACCCGCAATAGGCGAGCCTGAGTGCCGAGGGGCAGCTCGCCGATTTCATCAAGGAAAATGGTGCCTCCGTTTACCGTTTCAAAATATCCTTTCCGATGGTCCACGGCACCGGTGAAGGAGCCTTTTTCATGCCCGAAGAGTTCGCTATCTATTGTCCCTTCGGGAATGGCACCGCAGTTGACTGCAATGAACGGATTATGCTTGCGGGTAGAAAGGCTATGAATGATGTTTGAAAAAGCTTCCTTCCCGACACCGCTCTCACCAACTATCAGGACACTGAGGTCAGTGGCGGCAACCTGGCCGGCCACATGCAACGCATGGTTGAGAGCAGGTGCATTGCCGATGATGCCGAAGCGGGCTTTGATGCTTTGTATATCCATAGGTGATTGAATCGTTCGCAGGACATTCATTACCTGCCTGAATGCTAATTGACGCGCTTCTGTAACTTAAGAAAGGGAAGTTTTTGGAGAGATATTTATAGAAAAAAGGAACATCAGGACACCAGAACTCCTAAGAGTGTAGCCTGTGTGGCCCGTTCAATTTTGACCTGAGCATAATCAGCTTTTTTCAAGCCTGCCTGTCCTTTCGGGAAGACAACTACTTTGTTTTGGGAGTTTCTGCCGCTCCAGTGGCCGTCGCTTCGTTTGCTGTCTCCTTCAATCAATACTTCCACCGTTTTGCCGAGGTCAGCCTGATAGCTATCATAGCTGCATCGGTTTTGGCATTCGATAATTTCCTGCAGGCGTCGTGACTTCACATCGGAGGGCACATCATCTTCATAACGGCGTTCGGCCAGCGTACCCGGGCGCTCGCTATAAGAGAACATGTAGGAAAAGTCAAAACGGCATTGGGCCATCAGCTCCAGTGTGTCCCGGTGGTCTTCTTCCGTTTCGGTGCAAAATCCGCTGATTACATCCGTGCTAAGGCCGCAGTCGGGCATGATTTCACGGATGCGATGCACCCTCTGTAAATACCACTCTCGGGTATAAGTGCGGTTCATCAGTTGCAGGATGCGCGTGTTGCCGCTTTGCACCGGCAGGTGGATGTATTTGCAGATATTCGGATATGCTGCCATCGTGTGTAGCACCTTGTCGGTAATATCTTTTGGATGGGAGGTGGAGAAACGCACGCGCAATAAGGGCGATATTTGTGCGACTTGCTTCAGCAAATCGGCAAAGTCCACGGGCTGCAGCTCATGTGCTGCCTGGTCGGGATTTGAATGCGCCTCTGCTATCCAGTAATAAGAGTCCACATTCTGGCCCAGGAGGGTCACTTCGCGATAGCCTTCAAGAAACAAGGCTTCACATTCAGCCAGGATTGAATGGGCATCCCGGCTGCGTTCGCGCCCGCGGGTGAAGGGCACCACACAAAAGGTGCACATATTGTTGCAGCCCCGCATGATGCTCACGAAGGCAGTCACACCATTGGAATCTAAACGGACGGGGGCGAGGTCGGCATAAGTTTCTTCTCTGCTGAGCAGCACATTCACACTCTTCTGTCCTCCTTCCGCTTCCACAATCAGTGCCGGGAGGCTGCGGTATGCATCGGGGCCTACCACCAGGTCCACCAGCTTTTCTTCTTCTAAGAATTTTGATTTCAGCCGTTCGGCCATGCAACCCAGCACGCCAATCAGCATCCCCGGATGATGCACTTTAGATTTCTTAAAACTCTGCAAGCGGGTGCGAACCGTTTGTTCTGCTTTTTCCCGAATGGAACAGGTATTAATGAGTACAAGCGATGCTTCATCTACATTCCTTGTAGCGGAATAACCTTCCCCCTGGAGGATGGATGCCACAATTTCAGAGTCTGAAAAATTCATCTGGCAACCATAGCTCTCGATATAAAACTTCGGACCAGAGACTTGTCCCATAGTGTTTTCACTGGTTTGCCCGGCAGGCAATTCCGGCAAGAAAGCTTCACCTTGACGGGCCTCGTCAATTTTCTTCACTATTGGAGTAACTGCCAAATTTTCCTGCAACATAGCGGGCAAAGGTACGTGCCGCCTGCCGACTGCTTTGAGCTGGGGAAGGGTTCATTCCTTTTGTGCCTTCAAGGAAAAACACATGGGCAGCAAAGCTTCCTTTCCGGAAATCTGCCAGCGGTGTTGCCCTGCAACCACACTGCCCGGGAAACAAGGGAAAGGTGAGAAATCATATTCCTGGAAATGAGTGATACGAAACCCCGCTTCCAGTAAGGCTGTTAGTAATTCACCCAGAGAAAAATTCCAATCCATAGAAGGAAGGGATAAGTCGGCGGTAGTATCTGCGTAGGTTCCTACAGACTGTTCTATGATGGGTTCTTTCTTGAAATAAGAATAGCTGAGCTTCGAGAATTGATCATCATACATCCAAATGACCGGATGAAACTCAGCCAGCACCAGTTCCCCTCCCGGGTGCAGGCAATGGGCTACTTCTCGCGCCCATCTTGTCAAGTCGGGCAACCAGCCCAGAACTCCATAACTGGTAAAGACACAGTCTGCGGGTTCCGGGATGGAAGCTGCTGCATCGTACACATCTGCCAGGACAAACCGGGCATCGAGGCCAGCATGGGTGGCAATTCTTCTGGCTTCTGAAAGAGCCGTTTCTGAAAAATCAAGCCCTGTCACCCGGGCACCCAGCCGCGCCAGTGAGAGAGTGTCTAGCCCAAAATGACATTGCAAATGCAAGACATGCTTCCCGGAAATGTTACCCAACAGAGGAAGTTCAATTTCAGTAAGGGTAGAGGCCCCTGCCAGGAATCCCTGTAGGTCATAAAATTCAGACTGCACATGGAAGGGAACACGTGCATTCCATAAGGCACGGTTTACGTCAAGATGGTTCATAGGAATCGAGATACTGGAAGTTGTGATTTTGAAATCAATGGGTTGCAAAGGACAGGCTGCTACCTTTACGAGAAGTCATTTTAATACCATAGAAATGAAGCATGCTATTATCCTGATTGCGGAAGACGATGCCGATGATCAATTTTTATTGAAGTCTGCTATTCAGGAAAATGGATTTACAGAGCCCTATTTTATTGTTGAAAACGGTTCTGATCTGATTGATTACCTGCAATCTCTGCCCCAGGGTGCCCAAGCAGAGAAGGCCTTCCCAAAAGTGATTCTAATGGACCTGAATATGCCCCGAAAAGACGGGCGGGAGACACTGAAAGAAATCAAACAGCATGCTGCCTGGAAGCACATCCCTGTTGTGGTGTTCAGTACGACGCATAATGAAATGGAAATGCGCCGTTGTTATGAGCTGGGGGCGCACTCCTATCAGGCGAAACCCAACAATTATGAGCAGTTACTCAAAATAGTGGCGGGGCTGAAAAGCTATTGGAAACAGAAACAGAAAGCCTGAACCGGGGTGCAGGCACTGTCTTTGTAATTCTAAGGGTTAGAAACAAGAATGCCTAAAGCATTTCTACCTCTAATCCTATTGAACCAGTAGTATGAAAGTGCTCATAGTTGATGATGAAATTGACCTTTGCCTGCTTTTAAAAAGTTTTTTCACCAGAAAAGGATACGAAACTACCTGCGCTTACACATTAGCAAAGGCTTTAGATACCCTTTATAGCGCCCCGCCTGATATGTTGTTTTTGGACAATAATCTGGCTGATGGTCTGGGATGGTCTATGCTACCGGCCATTTTACACAGTTTCCCCAAGTTGCAAATCTTCCTGATTAGTGCTTATAATCCACCAATACCACCCATTCCCGAAGGGGCACAGGTAACGATTATTGAGAAGCCCATTTCGTTTTCAGAACTTGAAAACCGACTGCATATATAGGCAAATCTGAAGGGCCTTATTCCGGCATTTGCCGTTCCAGTTCGGCCCAGTCGGGGATGAGTGGTTGCCAGGGCAGCCGGCGAATTTTCCCCATCGGACTACGGTTCAGGTAAAAGGAGCCTCTGTCCTGCATGGGTACATGGAGCTGGATAAGTTGCGAGCATCGCGCCTGCTCCGGGATGGGCCGTTTCTTAAAATATTCGAAGAATGAAGCCAGATATGCCCTCATTTCCTTCAGGCTCCAATAATGTAAAATCTCCCTACAGGATGCGTATATCTGACCCTGCCGGGCAAACACCATCGAGAAAGCAAATTGCTCCACGATATGCTTGTGAAAAAGCGGATACACCGCATCCGTAAAGGCGAGCACTTCGTCCAGTAAGGGTTGGTCTGCATTTGAAAAGCCAAGTACACCGGCATTCCACATAGCCGTTTCTGATGCTATCCGTTCTGTCTTTCCACTCCAAGTGAACGTTCCTTGCTTTTCTAAGAACTTCCGAAACTTGACACCCACCGGGTTTACTTCATCGCTCAGACGATATTCCTGAACGTGCATATAGCGCCGGCCTGCTTCTATTCCTTCGAAAATATGCCGGATGGATTGTAGGAAACAGATATCCGTATCGGCATAAAGAAATGCACCCTGAAAATGGGCCAAAGCATCCCGTAACACTTCAATTTTTACCCGATGAACGAAGTCAATACTCCCCCGCCAGCGCTTGATATCCGCTTCGCCAATTTGCCGAAACTCAATGGGCAAAAAAGCGGTATGGGACTTGAAAAATTCTTTCTTATCGGTGTACAACAGGATGTGGAATCCCGGGATGCCCTGTGGGTGCTGGTACAACCAGCTCAGCATTGCAAAGGCACATTCCCTCAGGTTTTCTTCCCGGCCATAAGCCTGAAAAACAAGGTAACGGTTGCCCGGATGATTCATAGAATGAAGCGCCAAAGCGTTGCTCGAATCAAGCCCTTAGAATGTCGCGGCTGATAACCAGTTTTTGAATTTCGCTGGTTCCTTCTCCGATGGTGCAGAGCTTGGAGTCGCGGTAGAATTTTTCAACCGGGAAGTCTTTGGTGTAGCCGTAACCCCCGAAGATTTGCACGGCATCTGTAGCTATTTGCACGGCAATTTCAGAAGCATAATATTTAGCCATCGCGCTCTCCTTGCTCATTTTTTCGCCCCTGTTTTTCTTGTCGGCAGCCTGATAAATCAGCATTTCTGCCACTTCAATCTTCGTGGCCATATCAGCCAGCTTGAAGGCTATTGCCTGAAAATTTGAAATGGGCTGGTCGAATTGATGGCGCTCTTTCGAGTATTGCAGAGCTGCTTCATAAGCACCCTTGGCGATGCCTAGTGCCAGGGCAGCAATGGAGATACGTCCACCATCGAGCACCTTCATAGCCTGATGAAATCCTTCCCCTTCTTTGCCCATGCGTTGCTCGTCTGAAATGATACAGTTGTCAAAAATCAGCTCAGTAGTTTCAGAGGCACGCATGCCGAGTTTGTTCTCTTTCTTTCCTGCTGAAAAACCAGGGGTACCCCGTTCAACAATAAAAGCAGTTGCATTGTCTTTCGTACGAGGATCTCCTGTGCGGGCCAGTACTACGGCCACATTGCCGGTTTTGCCGTGTGTAATCCAGTTTTTGGTACCGTTCAGTACCCACTTGTCGCCATCGCGGGTGGCGGTGCAGCGCATGTTTCCAGCATCGGAGCCGGTGTTGGCTTCCGTCAGCCCCCACGCGCCAATCCATTCACCACTAGCCAACTTAGGCAGGTATTTCTGCTTTTGTTCCTTGCTGCCGAAATAGAGTATATGACCCGTGCAGAGCGAGTTGTGCGCGGCAACAGATAGGCCTATTGAGCCACAGACTTTTGCTATTTCAGACACGACCGTAACATATTCAAAGTAGCCCAGGCCGCTGCCACCATATTCCTGCGGCACCAGCACACCCATGAGGCCCAGGCCGCCCATCTCATGAAATAACTCTTTGGGGAAGATTTGTTGTTCATCCCATTCCATCATGTTGGGGCGGATGCGTTTGTTGGTAAAATCACGCAGCATCGCCGCAATCTCCTGCTGTGTTTCTGTCTGTTTGAAATCCATGTGTGTGCTCAAATTTTTTGAGGAAGGAATTTTCTGAAATATTGATTCATCCAAAAAAAGCGCCCTGATTTTGAAAAAAACCTGACGGGCATCAATGTCCGGAACGATGTCTTTATTCCGTGTCGGGGTCTGCGCCGGACATATCTCCGGAGCCATTTTGGTGGCCGGATCCTACCGTCAAATAGGGCGCAATTTTACGATAAATTTCTTCGTTCATCAGCGGTGCCTGCCGGAGCTGTTCCAGTTGCGTATATCCGCCAATACCAGCTCGATAGAGGAGGATATACGTAGCCAGCTTTTCGCCGATATAAGGGTGTGCTGCAAGTTGGCTTGCCGATGCCTGGTTTAGGTTGATTTTGTGTACGGATTCAGGGTGTATTCGCAACTTCTGTTTCAACTTTTGAAATGTGGTGTCCGGAAATTTATACACTTCCAGTAATTGCTCCAGGTTCAGAAAACCACCCAATGCCTTCCTGCGCTCCACAATTTTATGTGCCAATACAGGCCCAATTCCGGATACATAGCGCTCTAAGCTGGCGGAATCCGCCGTATTCAAATCCAGTTCCTGTGGCCCTTGGTATGCTTCCTGAACACGCCACACAGCATCATGATTTTGGCTCACAATTCGTATGTACGGCTCAAGCTTTACATACGTTGTTTCCGGAAGGTTGTACAGAGGTTTCAGATCTGCGGGCTTATAGAAATGCTTGCCTTTCCTCCGCCAGTTCATCAGGCCACGAACGGCACGGAGCGGCATTCCGAGGCGGATAAAACCCACACTATCCAGCGTGTTCGGGTCAAAGTAGAATAACTCTGCAGGGCTTGGTATCGGTGCTTCATTGTGTTCTGGCAGGGAATAGGATCGTGTGCTCAGGCCCTCATAGTCTGTCTGTAGTTTTCGCCCCGCTATCTGTTTTTCGAACCGGGACTTCTGACCGTGCGGCAGGCCCAGGCGAAGAAACATCAGCCCAAGGAGCAGTACCCCGAAAAAAGCAATCCCCATACGCTCGGAACGGCTGAAACGAACCCATGCAGCAATCAGCTTCTTCATATCTCAAATCCATTCTTAAGCGTTAATTCCGTTCTGCCAGTTTCTGCATCCTCTACAGGTATGCGGGTATGTAGAATGCCCTAAGATAGAGGGACCTAAGAACAAAAAATACCCCAGTAATGCCCTGAGTCCAGAGTGTTTTTTTGTTTGCCAGCTTTAGAATCCGGTTGCTGCTTCGTTGCGTCACACTCTTCAGGGCCTTTCTGTCTATTTAGTCGTCCCTCAAAAAGTCATTTTTGATTTTTGGGACAAAAAGGTGCTGTAAAC
>JAFDYC010000024.1 GCA_018267625.1 Bacteroidota bacterium | reverse complement strand
CTTAAACTGGTTGTCAAAGACCTAAGCTACAGCAAGATTGAAAGCAAATCACAACCGCCTTCCGACACGCAAAACTGGGTACTTTGTTGTCAAAGACCTAAGCTACAGCAAGATTGAAAGCAAATCACAACCCCACTTTCATGTTGGCGATAATGTCGGATGTTGTCAAAGACCTAAGCTACAGCAAGATTGAAAGCAAATCACAACGGCAATCTCTTAATCTTCCCCTTTGTTTAGTTGTCAAAGACCTAAGCTACAGCAAGATTGAAAGCAAATCACAACTATAGTTCTTCGGCAAGTGAAATACGTCTTGTTGTCAAAGACCTAAGCTACAGCAAGATTGAAAGCAAATCACAACAAGCACCACCACGCTCATTTCTTCGTTCATGTTGTCAAAGACCTAAGCTACAGCAAGATTGAAAGCAAATCACAACGCCTTGGCGAATCAAATGCCCTACGCCAATGTTGTCAAAGACCTAAGCTACAGCAAGATTGAAAGCAAATCACAACCTATCGTTGCCGCATCGCTGTGTATCTGCTGTTGTCAAAGACCTAAGCTACAGCAAGATTGAAAGCAAATCACAACGCCTTGATGATGGGCGTTCGGCTGGCATCTGTTGTCAAAGACCTAAGCTACAGCAAGATTGAAAGCAAATCACAACCTGAAGAAGATGAAGAAGAAGATGAAGAAGGTTGTCAAAGACCTAAGCTACAGCAAGATTGAAAGCAAATCACAACAAGGGGCCTCTTTGCACGTCCTTACTACTTGTTGTCAAAGACCTAAGCTACAGCAAGATTGAAAGCAAATCACAACGACATGAACACTGCAGGGTTCCCAATACCGTTGTCAAAGACCTAAGCTACAGCAAGATTGAAAGCAAATCACAACCAGGCGGGATCGGGCTGACGTGTTGTTCGGGTTGTCAAAGACCTAAGCTACAGCAAGATTGAAAGCAAATCACAACGCTATCCAGAGGCCCATCAAGCCTAACAGAGTTGTCAAAGACCTAAGCTACAGCAAGATTGAAAGCAAATCACAACGCTTCATTCCACCGACGGCACAGGACGGACGTTGTCAAAGACCTAAGCTACAGCAAGATTGAAAGCAAATCACAACCGTTCAGATAGGTCTCCGCGTACTTCTTAGTTGTCAAAGACCTAAGCTACAGCAAGATTGAAAGCAAATCACAACAATGCTCACAGCGCTAAAAAGCGCGTTAAAGTTGTCAAAGACCTAAGCTACAGCAAGATTGAAAGCAAATCACAACGGTGGTGCTTATCATCACCCGCAGCATGAAGTTGTCAAAGACCTAAGCTACAGCAAGATTGAAAGCAAATCACAACAGCGCGGACTGATTGATTTCCCGTTGGAGAGTTGTCAAAGACCTAAGCTACAGCAAGATTGAAAGCAAATCACAACAAAGGTTCTGCCCTTGCTCATCGGGCTGTTGTTGTCAAAGACCTAAGCTACAGCAAGATTGAAAGCAAATCACAACCGTAGCGCCCATCCAATGAGGTGTTAATTAGTTGTCAAAGACCTAAGCTACAGCAAGATTGAAAGCAAATCACAACCCGGTGAAACGCCGGAAGACGAAGCTGAGTGTTGTCAAAGACCTAAGCTACAGCAAGATTGAAAGCAAATCACAACTCTGAACTTCTGTGTATATACTCCCGCTTAGTTGTCAAAGACCTAAGCTACAGCAAGATTGAAAGCAAATCACAACCGGCACATTCCGGTAATTCGCCTCAGTTCTGTTGTCAAAGACCTAAGCTACAGCAAGATTGAAAGCAAATCACAACACATAACCAATTGCTCTCTTGTTGGCATTCGTTGTCAAAGACCTAAGCTACAGCAAGATTGAAAGCAAATCACAACCACGCGGTATCATAGATGCTGCGCCTAATGCGTTGTCAAAGACCTAAGCTACAGCAAGATTGAAAGCAAATCACAACTCAATAAGCAGCGGGCTTGCGATAAGGCTTATAGCATTTGCCTCTAAGTAAGATTGCATCAGCTCCAAGTGGCCGCCAATAATAATGCTCAGCCAAATGTTGACATCGAGCACATAGGCGTGCGGCTTACTTTTTGGAGGCATTTTTCCTTTTTCTGTCTGCGCGCATCGCCTTTGTTTCGGCCACTATTTCAGCCCATGAAATGCGGTTTGGTCTCACGCTGGCATCCACCAGGGCTAATTCGATTCGTTCAAGAAAAGCTTCCTGGCGGGGCTTAGGCAGTTTTTTAGCCGCTTTAAAAATCTTTTCGGCGGTTGTTTCGGTGAATAGTCCCATGCTTTCAAAGATACGTCCCGTTTAAGCCAGCTTCACCACCACGGGCGTGTGCTTCAGGCGGGGGTTGCCGCCCTGGAAGTGAGCCCGGACCTGGGCTATACCTTGCTGCAATTCGACGAAGCGCGGCATCTTGGCGGCCTTGTATTTTATGTTGTCGTTGGTGTTGAACAGCACAATCCGGTTGCAAAAAATAAACTGCTCAATGGGCAGCAGGGAAAGGCCATGATATACCAGCCAGATGCTGATGCCGTAGTGGCGGCGCATGGCCACCAGCTCATTCATTTCTTTGGTGAGGCGGTCGCGCTCAAAGATGGTGGCATCGTCCACCACCAGCAGGCCATTGCGAAAGCCGCCCGCCATAACCCATTGCAAAAACCCTGGGTATTCTTCCTGGCGGCCCGCAATCTTGCATTTCACAGCCTGCCCGGGGGCCGCGCCCTGGCGCCAAGCCTCTTTGGTTTTGGTAGTCAGGAAGGCAAAGGCCTGGTCGTCAATATTGGCCAGGTGCTTATACACGATGGCGCTCTGGTTGTATCGTTTCACGTAGCCGGCCACAAAGGTGCTTTTGCCGGCGCCGGGGCTGCCTACAATTAGGTTAAACTGGGATTCCTGCATGGATATTTTGTAACTTTGGATGAAGTTGGAAAGGGTAGCTGTGTCAGCCTTTCCGGAAAACCCGCACTGTCCGTAATGCTGCGGGTTTCTTAGAAACACGTTGCCGCAGGGTAACTCCTGTACCGAAAGCAGCGTGTTTTTTTATGCCTTATCAACCGCATCAAGATTGTAGTAATACTTTCCGCCTTTGCGGATTTGAATGGCAACCATAACAATCTTTTTTCTCCCATCAACATCTACGGTATCGGTGAAGTTCATGTAGCCTAATACCGTTACCTTATCTTTTTCTTTTCGCGGCTTTAGATTCTTAAAGCGCATGTTTTCCAGCACTTTTTCCAGCCTTTCAATGAGAGCTACTTTGTCTTTATAGAGTGCACCTCCATAGGCGGATTTTTTAACGCTATCAGAAACGAACACAATGATGATGCCTGAGTTTCGATTGTAAACGCGTTTACCACGCAGACCATCCACTTTGCGGGCTATTATTTTTCGCAGTTCGGGATTGCTTTTTCCCAACAGATGCTCCGTGTTGATTTTTATCATTGATTGCTTGTTGTTACACGTTGAAAATCCTGTCCACTTTCTCCTTTCCGTTCCACTTACACAGCTTTTCATACACTTCAGGCTTCAGCAAGGGTTTTTCGCGGCGCTGCGCTGCGGGGATGTATTTGCCTGCGGCTCCCTGGGTGAAAAAGCCATTGGCATCAATGTCCCACATCCGTTTGCTGTCATAGTTCAGCCGGTCAAATGCTGGTTTTGCGGCCACCGGTTGCATGATGGCATTGTCGGGCACGTGCCGGGGCTGCATCTGGCTGGCCGCCTGCTGCACCCCGGTACCCTGAATCTGCGTTGTCTATGACTGAAGCAAATGAAAGATTGAAAGTAGGTCCCGATACCCCCTATTTCTTTCCTATTTCGGCGCAAGCATACTATGTTCAGACTTCGGGCTTCATCCAAACTTGCTGCGAACAAAAGCGATATTCCCGTTCATCATTTGATGCCACAATAACGGTGCGCCCCTTCGAGTAGGCATCCATCCAGCCCTGGTATTGCTGCACGCCGGCATCATCGAGGTTACTGCAGGGCTCATCGAGCAGAAGTAAAGGGGTGTTGGAAAAAAGAGCCTGTGCCAGCTTCACCCGCTGCTTCATGCCGGAAGAAAAATCAACAAGCGGCTTACGGGCAGCCGATTCCAGTCCGGTTAGGGCAATTATGGAAGGAATATCCAAGCCCGGTAAGGGCTTTTTAAACCGGAAATGAAAGTTCAATAGCTCCGTCATGCTGAGTTCTTCCGGCAATTCCATACCGGGGGCGCAAAAACTGATTTGCTCATAAAGCCGCTCCGGCTGGAGCTTGTTCCCTTGCGCATTCGTCCAAGAGATACTCCCTTCCGAAGCGGACTGCATGCCAGCAAGGATGCGTAATAGGGTACTTTTCCCGCTGCCGTTATGTCCTAAAAGTGCACTGCTGCTTCCCGGTAGAAACCTGAGGCTGCGATTTCGAAAGACCCAGTATCGCTGGTAGCGTTTGCCGAGATTTTCGGTTTGAATATACATGGTATGTATGCGGCACTCCTGCAGAAGCAGGCAGGGCAAGCTAAGGCATGTCTTCGTTGGCGCGGCGTGTGTAGCCCCTCATGATGCCCCTACCAGTGTCGCGGATGAAAGAAATGATTTCATCTCGTTCATCACTGACGGGGATATCCGCTTCAATGATGCCTAATGCCTTACTCACATTATATCCGCGGACATAAAGAATGCGATAGATGTCCAGAATATGGTTGATCTTTTCTGTGCTGTAACCGCGACGTTTCAGACCGATGCTGTTCACGCCCACATAGGATAGCGGCTCGCGGGCGGCTTTCACATAGGGCGGCACGTCCTTACGAACCAGTGAGCCTCCGGTCACAAACGCATGAGAACCGATACGAACGAATTGCTGTACGGCTGTGAGCCCTGCTAAGACTACGTTGTCGCCAACCAAAATATGTCCGGCGAGGGTAGTATTGTTGGAAAAGATGCAGTAGTTGCCGATTTCACAATCATGCGCGATGTGCGAATAAGCCATGATGAGGCAGTTATTCCCAATGCGTGTACTGTTTCGGTCGGCTGTCCCCCGATTGATGGTGACACATTCGCGAATGGTGCAGTTATCTCCGATGATGGTGAGGGTATCTTCTCCCCGAAATTTTAAATCCTGAGGGATTGCGGAAATAACCGTTGAAGGGAAGATGCGGCAGTTCTTACCGATCCGGGCCCCTTCCATAATGGTCACATTGGAACCAATCCAGGTGCCGTCACCTATTTCAACATTCCGATGAATCATCGAAAAGGGGTCAATCTTCACATGGGCGCCAATCTTGGCGTCGGGGTGCACATAGGTAAGCGGGTGGATCATGCGGTGCGTGCTTGAATCGGGGGCCTGAGGTGCTGGAGAAGGGCTGCGCAATGTTAGCCGGTTTAGTCGTTGCAATGAAAGCAAGTATTCTTCAAAAGAAAGAGAGTGCCTGCTTTTGGATTTTTTGAAATGCAGCCCGGGATGTCAGGACTGTCCGAATTTCTTATAAAAAAGGATGAAGGGTGGACACTAAGGAACTGAATGCCTCCTATTTGTTGCGTCTAACGATTTGTGCGACCAGTTCGGCTTCCGTTGCTAATCGGTTGCCCACATATGCGGTACCCCGCATTTCGCAGATGCCCCTGCGTATCGGATTCATCAGTTCCAGCTTCAGCAGCAGGGTATCACCGGGCACCACCTTTTGTTTGAATCTCGCTTTGTCAATTTTGATAAAATAGGTGTCGTAATTCTCCGGGTCGCTGTAGTTGTTGAGGGCAAGAATACCGCCTGCCTGTGCCAGCGCTTCAATTTGCAATACTCCTGGCATCACCGGGTTTCCGGGGAAGTGACCCTGGAAAAATTGCTCATTGAAGGTGACGTTTTTAAGGCCTACCACATGGGTATCACTCAGTTCAATAATCTTATCTACGAGCAGGAAGGGATACTTATGTGGCAGGGATTTTTCGATGCGTGTGATGTCGTACACCGCCGGCAAATTGGGGTCATACACCGGCGCGTCACTCTGATTTTTATTCTTTTTGATATACTGCTTGATGCGCTTCGCAAATTCCACATTGCTGCTATGGCCGGGGCGGTTGGCAATGATGTGTGCACGGATGGGATGCCCCACCAATGCCAGGTCACCAACCACATCAAGGAGCTTGTGGCGGGCTGGCTCATTTGGGTAATGAAGCTGCACATTGTTGAGGATGCCTTCATGTTTCACCTCGATGGCTGGCTTATTGAGCACCTTGGCTAAGTGGTTTAGCTCATCCTGGTTGACGGCCTTATCCACCACCACGATGGCATTGCTGAGGTCTCCGCCTTTAATGAGGTTATGCTGCAGCAGGTATTCTAATTCATGCAGAAAACAGAAAGTGCGGCATGGGGCAATTTCTTCTTTGAATTCACTGATGTGCTTCAAAGCGGCATGTTGGGTGCCGAGGATTTTAGAGTTGAAATCAATCAGCGTAGTGATGTTGTAATCCGTGGCCGGCACGGCGAGCATATCCACATTCTTAACCGGGTCGTAGAAATGAATATTCTCGTCAATACTATACACTACGCGGCGGGCATCTTGTTCCTGCACGCCCACGCTTTCGATGGCTTCGATAATCAAGCGGGCGCTGCCATCGAGGATGGGGATTTCCGGGCCATCCAGCTCGATGAGTGCATTGTCCACGCCCATGCCTACCAAGGCAGCCAGCAGGTGTTCGACCGTACTGACGCGGGCGCCATTATGTTCGAGGGTGGTACCACGGCTGGTGTCCACAACATAATCAACATCCGCTTTCACAATGGGTTTCTCGGGCAGGTCTATCCTTTGGAAGCGAATCCCATGGCCTGGATTAGCGGGGCGCATGGTCATATGCACTTCATGGCCGGTATGCAGGCCTACGCCGGGCAAGCTAACAGCTCCACGCAGGGTTTGCTGATTTTCAGGTTGCTTTGAGGCTTTCGAACGATAGGTCGAATGCTCGGAGGAGGAGGTAGTTGTCGTCACAGGGTCTGGGGAGATGAAGCAGTACTTTTCAGCAGCTCGGTAAGGGTTTTTAACTCCTCTTCGAGCCGGGTCACACGCTGTTGTAATTCAGGCAAATTTCGATAAATGGCCTGACTTTTCAGTGAAGTACGGTAGTCGAAAGCGGGTGAGCCATTCAAGGCCTGATGGGCCGTCTCCACAGATTTTGAAATACCGCTTTGTGCGTTGATGCGGGTGCCATCGGCAATTTGGATGTGCCCCACCATGCCTACCTGGCCGCCAATCATACAACCCTTACCGAGCTTTGTAGAACCAGAAATACCTGCCTGAGCAGCGATGACGGTATGCTCGCCCACTTCTACGTTGTGGGCAATCTGAATCAGGTTATCCATCTTCACACCCTTGCGGATAATGGTTGAGCCCATTGTAGCGCGGTCAAGTGTGGTGTTGGCTCCAATTTCTACATCATCTTCCACCACTACATTACCAATCTGAGGTACTTTTTTATAAGTGCCATCGGCCTGGGGGGCAAAGCCAAAACCATCCCCGCCAATCACGGCACCGGAATGAACCGTCACCCGGGCACCCAGGCTGCATGCATCATAGATTTTCACGCCTGCAAATACGCGTGAACCGGCACCAATCTTCACACCATCCCCCACATAACATCCGGGGAATATCTGCACCCCTTCTCCCAACTCCACATGCTCACCGATATAGCTGAAGGCACCTATATAAACATCTTTGCCCAGTTGTGCTGTTTCAGACACGTGTGCCGGCTGCTCGATACCCTGTTTCTTGTTGCGGCTCTTCATTTCGTTGTAGAGCTGCAGCAGAGAGGCAAAACCATCGTAGGCATTCTTCACACGGATGAGCGTGGGTGCTACGCTGCCATGCAACTGCAGGTCTTCATTGACGATGATGATACTCGCGTGGGTTGAGTAGAGATAGTCTTCGTATTTGGGGTTCGCCACGAAGGAGAGCTGGCTTTCTCCAGCTTCTTCAATCTTGGCTACCATATTGACGCGGGCATCGGGATTCCCTTCGATTTGGCCGTTCAGAAAGGCGGCAATTTGCTGGGCGGTAAAGTACATGTATCGAATTTGGGCAGTCAGTCTTATGCGTTTTCAGTGGTATTCCGTTAACGTCACAAGACCCTCATTCGTGGAAAGAGCAAATGTAATTTTTCAAAACGGGTCGGGCAAGAGCAAGAGAAACCAAGGGGTCATCTACTTCTGAAATATCTCTAACACTACCGTCTTTCATGGCAATACAAATACGTTCATCTGAAGTATCATAGGTGCTGTTGCTGGTGCTGCCTGTAAATGCGAAATATTGAAGTTCGGGGTCGCCGAATCCAGTAGTTTTTTGGACACGTTCCCGCGCCTGGCCCAGGGCCTCATCCAATGGGGCAGCGCTAAGTTGCACTTTATACAGCCTACGTTCAACCAACATCTGGCAGAGCAGGCTCAGCACAGCATCCGAATGGCTTTGCCATACCTTAATGGCAGAGCTTATGTCGGAATCGTCCAGGCTGCAAAAGGCTTCCAGGTGGCATTTTTCTTCTAAAAATTGAGCTGCCCGGATGTTTTTATAGAGAAAATGCTGCAAGGAGGGCGTAGCAAACAGGCTGGCTCCGGAAAGAGCCAATTCCCGGGCACGGCGCAGGATGTTTACTATCAGCATTTCCGCACCCAGCACGGTTTTATGTAGATAGACCTGCCAATACATCAACCTGCGGGCAATGATGAATTTCTCTACGCTGTGCACCGCCTTTTGCTCCACCATGAGTTCCCCATTTTTCACCATCAGCATTTGCAAAATCCGGTCATATCCAATCACGCCCTCGCTGACCCCTGTGAAGAAGGAATCCCGGTTGAGGTAATCCATCCGGTCCATATCGAGCTGGCTTGAGACGAGTTGATGCAGGTAGTGCTTCGGGCAGTCGGGATTGAAGATGCGGATCGCTTCCTCCAACATGCCGCCGGTTTCTGCATTGATGCGCTGCATGATGAGGCTGCTGATTTGCTCATGTCGGATATCCGTCACCAATGCATGTTCCAGTGCGTGCGAATAAGGCCCATGGCCCACATCGTGTAACAACATAGCCAGCCGGGCGCCGGTGCATTCCTCTTCTGTAAAATGAACTCCTTTTGTGCGCAGCACATTCAGGGCTTCGTGCATGAGGTGGCAGGCTCCCAGCGAATGATGCAGACGGGTATGCACGGCACCGGGATACACTAATTGCGCCATACCCATCTGCTTGATATGCCGCAAGCGTTGAAACCAGGGATGCGCAATAACCTGCATCACTTCCGGTTCCGGAAAGCGCAAGAAGCCATAGACGGGATCGTTGATGATTTTGACCTTCAAGAATGCCGGGGAATTAAGTGAACCTGTCCTGTTGCCGTAATGATGCAGGCTTTGATGAATCTCTGAATATGCTTACTGTTCGTTACCTCCTGGTTTATCATGACCCGTCTGAGCCGGCTGCGTACCATCGCCCCAGTCCACGGGGGAAGTGGCATCATTATTCACGTTGTTTTCATCTTCATCAGCGGCGTTTACACTACCGTCATTCAGGTCGGCTCGCAGGAGGCTGTTGGGGTCGGTCACGTCGCAATCGTCAAAATTCTTAGGTTGTTCAAAATGGGCATCGGAGCGGATATCCAGGTTCCGGTCGGCAGCAATTTTTTTATAAAAAAGGGCCCAGATAGGTAAGGCAGCCGCAGCACCCTGGCCGAGGTATTCGCTTTCGAAATGCAGGAACATATCATCGGCACCTACCCAGGCTCCGGCAAGAATTTGGGGGGAATAACCGATAAACCAGGCATCCGCCTGATTGTTGGTGGTGCCGGTTTTCCCGGCGATATCGGCCTGAATTCCGTAACGATAACGGAGTCTTTTACCTGTGCCGTAATCCACAACCCCACGCATCAGCTTCACCATCTTAAAAGCCGTATTTGCACTGATAATTTCTTTCTGTTTCGGTGCAAAGCTTTTAATCACGATACCGTTTTTGTCTTCGATCCGGGAGATGAAATAGGGTTCGGTGCTCATGCCCCCGGCGGGAAACATTGTGTAGGCATGCAGCATTTCAAACAAGGAAACACTGGAAACGCCCAAAGCTGCAGAAGGGTACGGCGGGATGTCGCTGTTCACTCCACTCTTATGCACAAAATCTACAAAAGCGGGAATGCCGACTTGTTTTATCAGATACAGGGCCGCATTATTGATGGACAGCGCCAATGCTTTTTTCATCGTCACCTCGCCAAACTTGGAGCCACCCGCGTTGTACACTTTTCCATTAAACACCTGGCCGCTGGTGCTGAGCATACCGCAGGGAGAGATTCCATTATCTACAGCGAGGCAGTATAATAAGGGCTTGATGGTGGAACCTACCTGCCTTTTGGTGCCTTCGTTGACGTGGTCAAATTGGTAATAGTCGTGATCTATTCCGCCAACCCAGGCTTTCACTTCGCCGGTGAAGGGATCCATGGCCATGAAGCCGGCCTGCAGGAAGGAACGGATATACATGATGGAATCCAGGGGCGACATCACGGTGTCCACATAGTGCTTGCGGTTCCAGGCAAATACCCGCATCTTGACGGGTTTTGAAAACTCTTTAAGGGCTTGTTCATCGCTCAGGTCTTCATTTTCTTCCTTCATCATCTGATACCGGTCACTCTGTTTCATGGCAGCCTTCACCACATCCATGTGATTCTTCCAAATGGCGTAGTTGCCATAATTGTGCTGGGCCATAAACTGCTTTTGCAGGTCCGCCATCTGTTGTTCCACAGCCTGTTCCGCATATTTCTGCATGAGTGGGTCAATGGTGGTATAGATCTTCAACCCATCCCGGTATAGGTCGTAGGGTGCATTACTACCCGGCTTGTGCAGGGTCTTAAGCACTTTTTTCACCTGCTGCTCCAGCACCTGCCGGAAGTAGGGAGCCATGCCTTCGTGGTAGTCGAGCTTGTGGTAATCGAGTACGATGGGCTTTGCCTTGTATTGAGTAGCCTCTGCCTGGCTGAGGAAACGGTACTTCAGCATCTGGTCAATAACGGTATTCCTGCGCGATAAAGAACGCTCAGGATGCAGGCGGGGATTGTAAATCGTATTCCCTTTCAGGGTGCCGATCAGCACGGCAGCTTCATCCACAGTTAGTTTATCTGGTGTCTTGTTGAAAAAGGTCATCGAGGCATTCTTGATGCCGTAGATATTGTCCGGAAAAGGAACGGTATTGAGGTACAGCGTAATGATTTCGTGCTTGGTGAGGTTGCGCTCCAGCTTCACTGCCAGCACCCATTCTTTCAGTTTTTGCCAGGCACGGAGCATTTTGTTTTGAGCCCGCTCGCCATTAAACAAGTTGAAGGCAAGTTGCTGGGTGATGGTTGAACCCCCTCCTTCGTGCCCCAGCAATACGATGGCCCGCATCACGGCAATTCCATCAATACCTGAATGGTCATTGAATCGTGCATCTTCCGTTGCAATCAAAGCATTGAACACGTTCTGGCTGATTTCAGCATACTTGCTCGTCGAGCGATCCTGAACGAAATAGCGCCCCATCACACTGCCATCATTGGCCAATATTTCTGAAGAAACCGCACTACTCGGGTTCTCCAATTCATACATCGAAGGCATATCCCCCCACCATCCAAACCAGAATCCAGAAGTGATGATCAGGAATAAGCCCACAACGCTCAGAAAGACCGTCCAGAGTAAACGAACCGATTTTTTCATGGGTGCTCAAAAGTAGCGATTGGCCTTGCGGCGAATCATTAGAATGAATAACTGAATTAGTCTTGCGGCGACAGTTCATCGGGGTTGTTCATGAAAAAAGACAGGCTGCGCATCGGCTTCAGGAATGATGCAAAACGGTTGCCCGCTTTAATACGGCTGCGTACCTGCTTCAGGAAAACGCCCAGGAAAGAACGCACTATGGAAGCTTCCTCATCCCTCAGGGCTTGGCTGGCATATTTCTGTTTCAGATAGACCGTCATAAAAGGAGCGAAGGACGTGCCGAATGCCGGATCAATTTCTGATTCTGCGTATTGCATGGGCGTTCGGCGGCCACGAGGGTAGCCAAGCTGATGAAGATAAAATCCGGCAGCCCGATAGCTCCAGTAAGCCTTCTTCGCCAGGTCTGAACTCCGGGCCCTCAGCCTGAAATAGGCCAGCAACAACATGGGTAATGCCAGGAACAGCAGCAACAAACCTACCAGGAAGCCTACGGCCACCACCAGCATCTTCCGGTAATTCGGACCGGTTGTTTGCCTGGGTACCTGAGGTGGCGGCTCCGTATGGTCACCGGGCTTCCGGCGCAGGTAAACTTCATCAATGGGTTCGGGAGATGGAAGACGTTTTAATAATGCTTCCGCACTTTCTCCTGCACGGGCGAAGCGATTTTTAAAGGCTTCTGCATAGCTGACAGCCGTGATGGAATCTCCTGGCTTTACGGCATACAAGGGTATATCCACACTATCCCTGCGGATGGCTGCAATATGCACGTCCAGCAAGGCCTCCTGCGGGGACAGGTGAAATTCTTTATCGTGCAGCGAAAAGTGGTGCACTTTGTAGCGAATGAGTTTTTTAGCCGTATCCACCTCTGCCACCACACCATCCGCAGCGAGGTAAGCTTGCGGAGGCGACATGGGCGGCGTTCCATCAGGCTGTGGCGATTGCTGCGCCTCATCATTGCCCACGGTAGTATCGAAATCGAGCCAGCCAAACCCCGGAAAATAAACCTGCACCCAGGCGTGGGCCTGATCTTCATAATACCAGTACCAGCCTTTGTTTTTTCCGCCGCTTCGGTCTATCGTCAGGAAGCCTACGGCGATGCGGGATGGAATACCCAGCGAACGAAGCATAAATAAGGTGGCCCCTGCATAGTAAGCACAATACCCTTTCCGGTTTTCAAACAGGAAATACATCAGCTTACTGGCGTTGGGGATATCCGGGATGCCTGGATTATCGGTGTAACGAAACAAAGGCTTGCCGGCTGCATCTTTACTCAGAAACCAATCGCGAAGGGCAATAATCTTGTCCACAGGAGTCCGTGCCTGAGCCGTGAGCTGATGAGCAAGAGCAGCGATTTTTTGAAATTTCTCATCCTTCGGCATGTAGGTGTAATAGCGCATGAATGCCGGGTATTCCGCTTCATAGCCGGGTGCCTGACGTAAGATTTCGAACCTTTTTTCCTGAAACTTCTTTATCTCGGGGTCTTTGGCATTATAGACGAAGTAGGCACTGTTGAGCTCGCTCACATAGCTTTTAGCACGGAAAGCCGTTTTGAATGAATCCCGGAAATCTTTTTCAATCGTAATTGGCTGTACAAAATAACCCGTATGGGGTGCGAGGTAGGTATGTGGGGAAAGCCGCTTGCTGTACACCTGCACTTCCACTGTTTTGCCGCCGCGAAGGGTGCCGCTGTTTTTAATTACAGAAGAGTCTCGACGAGTAGAAAACAAAGAAATACTGGAAGGGTCCGGTTCAAAAAGGTCGTTGCGTGGTATCAGGGAATCCCGTTCAAAGGTCTCCGTGCTGGTGTCGAATTTGGTGTAGTAAAAGGCCGTCAGGTAAAGCGGATTCGGAATATCTGTACCCTCGAAGAAGTTGTCAATATGCGCACAAAACAAAAACTCATTGCTGCGGCCTAAAGAAGAACGAAGCCGGGAATAATTTTTCAGGTCAAACGTGCCATCCTTATTCTGCTTCATCATCGAATTCTTCCCTTTTTGCCCACCGGCTCCGTATTGTGCTACAGTAGCCTTGATTTCCGTGCGCATTAGAAAAAAAACTCCCAAAAGCATCAGCACCGCCAGCAGCCCAAAACCAACCAGCCTACGGGTCAGGAACCACCAGAACTTTTGATTCTTGTCACCATAGCCATATATCTGCTCTGCAGCGAAAATGATATACACCGCATAGAGTGCTGCGGGCGCAAACGCCTGGGCCAGGTGTGCTACTGTATCCGTGTTGAACTTGGCAATGATGTAGATGCAGGCCAGCAACAGGGCGGCACTCATCCCGATAGACCAGAAACGCAGGCGAACAAACCCCCAGCCCACGATCCAGCCGGCAACAAACAGTGCCGAAAAGATTTTGTAGCCTGCTTCCAACACAGGCTGGTCAAACTCACCAAGGGCCAGTGCATCAATCCCGGCATAACCCAGGCGCAACAACACGATCAGGCCGATGAAGGGTAATAAGGCCCGAAAACGAAAACCATGAAAGAGGGCACTGAGAAACATGCCGGCACTGAAGATGATGGTCCAGTGCAAGCCGCTGTTTTGAAGAAACGAGAAATAATTGTTGAGGTTGAAAAGCAGAAACCAGGCTACCAGAGCCGTAGGCAGGATGAGGAAAATCAGCTTGGCTAAAAGCTCATGGGCAGGCGTGGCACGTTGAACTCTCATGCAGGACGTTCAGGGGAGGAATTTATTAGGTTAGAAGCTACAGGAACTATTGCCAGCCAACTGCAGCCCTTCCGAAAGAATCATTTCTTAGAGAAAAGAAAGAAGGCTTTTTGAGCTGCTTCTTTCAAAAGTAGCATAGCCGGGAACAGGCTGAAGGCACCCGGCAATTTTTAACCTCTCTTGCATTTCCGAATCATAAAGATGCCCTTTATAAAACCAGCGCGTACTAAACTTTTCCTACCTTTTGTGCCACTCCTCCCCGGTTCTATGATTCGGCATTCTGTTCTTAAATGCCTTGCTGTATTGCTCCTGCTCCTGGCAGGATGCGCGCAAAGCCCACTGCATGTCTCAAGCCATTCGGAACAATGGTATCCGATCAACCAGGCACAGCCAGCAGACAGCAGCCTGACTCAGCTTCTGCGCCCCTACCGCCAGGGTGTAGATACGCAGATGGATGTCATTATTGCGCATACAGACATCCCGCTCACCAAGGCGCAACCTGAATGCAGGCTGGGCAATTTCATGGCGGATGCGATGCTCCTTTCTGCTCAAAAAATGGATCCAAAAGTGGTCGCTGCCATCTCCAACTATGGCGGTATCCGGGTGCCTTATATCGCGCCCGGCCCCATCACCAGGGGCAAGCTGTATGAGCTGATGCCTTTTGATAATATGCTTACGATTGTTGAAATCCCAGGAGACACGCTTCAGAAGTTTTGCGAAGTCATCGCTCACTATCGGGGCTGGCCGGTCAGCGGCATCCGTTTCGTCATCGATGGCAAGAAGGCAAAGGATATTCTTATCGCTGGGCAACCATTGAATGGTGGACGTATCTATAAGATAGCCATCAACGACTACATCGCCCGGGGCGGCGACAATTGTGATTTTCTTAGAAAGCTCCCCACCCGTTTCAGCTCCGTGTTTGTCCGAGACGCACTCATCCACTATGCGGAAGATCTGGAGCATCAGGGCAAGCCATTGCATCCACCACTTGACAATAGAATCCGCTATGCAGAATAGAAGAAACTTTCTGAAACAAGCTGCTATGGGCAGTGGCTTGTTGCTGGCAGGAGCCTTCCCCTTTGATGCCTTTGCAGGCCCAAACAAAACGAGGAAACTGACTGTTTTGCACACCAATGATGTGCACAGTCATCTGGAACCGTTTGGCTCCGATAGCGGCAAGTATGCAGGCGAAGGAGGTGTGGCGCAACGGGCAGCCTTGATTCAGGCAATCCGTGCTCAGGAAGAACATGTGCTGTTGCTCGACGCAGGCGATATTTTTCAAGGCACGCCCTATTTCAACCTCTACAAAGGTGAACCCGATATCAAAGCGATGAGCGCCATGGGCTATGATGCCTCCACGATGGGCAACCATGATTTTGATGCCGGAGTGGAAGGTTTTGCCAAACAGCTCCCACATGCCCGCTTCCCAATCATCATCGCCAACTATGATTTTACCCGGACGGCACTCGAAGGCAAGACAATTCCTTACACCGTCATCCGCAAGGGCGATATCAAAATCGGCATCTTCGGCTTAGGCATACAACTGAAAGGGCTCGTGCCGGATGACGCCTACGGGAATACTCAGTACCTGGAACCCTTGCGTATTGCTCAAAACATGGCCGACAAGCTGCGGCAAAAAGAACAATGCGATCTGGTAATCTGCCTTTCTCACCTCGGTTACCGTTATGATTCACGCAAGGTGAGCGACCAGGTGTTGGCCAAAGAAACCACCGGCATAGACCTGATTATCGGGGGGCACACGCACACCTTTCTGGAGCGGCCCACCATCCTGAAAAACAAAAACGGACAGGAAGTAATTATCAATCAGGTGGGCTGGGCGGGACTGCGTTTGGGACGAATTGATTTCCTGTTTGACCATAAAAAAAATGCCAGTTTTGCCGATGCCCATTCTGTGGTTATAGGGAAACAAACAATAGGCTGAAGATTTTTTTTTTCAACAGCATGGGAGCAACTTCGCCCTGTCTCTAAGAGAAATTTTGCCTTCTCAAAGAGGTGCCACCGAGGAGCACAGAAAAAGAGGATTGACCGACAAAGCACACCCTAAAAAGGCGGACTGATTTCGGAGGTTTGGCTGGACACTTTCAACGCAGGGAGTCCGGCTGGAATGTTGTTTCTATTGCGTTATTTGGTTAGGGAAAAGTTTGATATTCAAATATTTATTCGAAAAATGACAGAAAGCTACATTACGCCCATGGAACCTCGGCAAGACTGGGAAGCCGCCTGGGGGCGTTGCCTGGAAATCATCAGGGACAATGTAGCTTGGCGGACCTTCCAAACCTGGTTCGAACCCATCAAGGCGGTTGCTCTGGTGGGTAATGTGCTTACCCTTCAGGTGCCCTCACAGTTTTTCTATGAATGGCTGGAAGAACACTATGTAGAGCTCCTCGGTAAGACCATAAAACGAGTGCTGGGAAAAGAAGGACGCCTGGAATACCGCATCATGATGGAAGGCCGCCAACATCAAAATCCCGCGAGCGTTAATATGCCTGCCAGCACACAGGCAAAGCCACCGGCCGACAGCAACCTCGTGGAACTGCCCTTTCATGTGAAAGACCCCTTTCAAATCAAAAACCCCTACTCGATTCCCGGCTTGAAACGAGTGGCTATTGACCCACAACTCAACCCCGCTTACACCTTTGAAAATTTTGTGGAAGGTGAAAGCAATCGGGTCGCCAGAAGTGCCGGAATACACGTTGCTCAAAAGCCTGGCACTACCGCCTTCAACCCGCTCGTAGTCTTCGGTGGAGTAGGTTGCGGAAAAACCCACCTGGCTCAGGCTATCGGCAATGAAGTACGCCGCCAGCATCCCAACCGCAGCGTACTTTATGTGAGTGCTGAAAAGTTCATCAATCAATTCATTGACCATTCCCGCAACAACGAAGTCAATGATTTCATCCACTTCTACCAGCTCATAGATGTGCTGATTGTGGACGATATTCAGTTTATGGTGCCTGCGGCAAAAACGCAGGATGTCTTCTTTGCCATCTTTAACCACTTACATCAAAGTGGCAAGCAAATAATCCTCACCTCAGACACGGCACCCAAAGACCTGCAAGGCATGCAAGAACGCCTGCTGAGCCGCTTCCGCTGGGGCCTGAATGCCGATATCCAAACGCCGGAATTCGAAACCCGTCAATCAATCCTGCGCCTGAAGATGAAACACGAAGGCCTCGAAATGCCCGATGAGGTCGTAGAATACATCGCCTATAATGTGCAGACGAATGTGCGCGAATTGGAAGGCGCCCTCATTGCCATCTTGGCCCAAAGCACCCTGGCAAAAAAAGAGATAGACCTGGATTTAGCCCGCCGGGTGATGAAAAACTTCGTCAAGTCGGCGGCCCGCGAAGTGACCATTGAAAACATTCAGAAGCTGGTCGCTGAATTTTTCTCCATGCCTTATGACAGGCTTCTGGCAAAGACCCGCCGCCGTGAAGTGGTGCAGGCCCGCCAGATTACCATGTACCTGGCCAAAAAATTCACCAAGTCATCGCTCAAGAACATCGGCCAACACTTCGGAGGCTTCGACCATACCACGGTCATCCACTCCTGCCAAACCGTCGAAAACCTGATGGATACCGACCCGGACTACAAGCAACAGGTACAGGAAATCCAGCACAAGCTGCAGTTGGAAAGCTTTTAATCGGCTGTCACTTCCCGATCTTTTTGTGCCTTTTAAAAAAGGCTGGATTCTGCTGCGCAAAGTCAGCCTTTGACGTATCCTTGCGGGCACATGCAGCATGAACATCACGCCCCGCCTACCAGGCGAAACAGGCTCATATTCTATATCATCCTTGCACTCTTTGCAGGCTTGGCTTTGGGTTATTTTCTTAACCTCCGCCTCGAAGGCCTCAGCCACGAAGAAATAGATGAAGCCTTGCTGCCCCTCAGCATCCTGCCCGACATCTTTCTGCGGCTCATCAAAATGATAGTGGGGCCTTTGGTGCTTACCACGCTCATAGTAGGTGTTGCCCGTGTCGGCGACTTGAAATCAGTGGGGCGAATTGGTGGAAAAACCTTACTGTGGTTTGTCTCGGCATCTATGCTCAGCCTCTTGCTGGGCATGTTGCTGGTCAATTTGTTTCAACCAGGAGCACATCTGCATCTTCCCTTACCAAAAGAAGCAGCCGCCTTGCCCAAAGCCTCACTGGGCCTGAAAGAATTCATCACGCACTTAGTACCGACCAGTGTCTTTGAGGCTTTGGCAAAAAATGAGATTCTGCAGGTGGTGGTATTCTCCCTGTTTTTCGGGATAGCAGCAGCTTCCCTGGGCGAGAAAGCAGCACCCGTCATTCATGCCTTAGATGCCATTGCCCATGTCATCCTGAAGGTGACCGGCTATGTGATGAACACGGCGCCTGTAGCGGTTTTTGGGGCAATTGCTGCAGTAGTCGCGAAACAAGGATTGGGTGTGTTGAAATCATACTCGCTCTTCATCGGAGAGTTTTATTTAGGCCTGTTTTTGCTTTGGCTCCTGCTCATTTTTGCAGGTTATATCGTAGCCCGTAAACGTGTGATCCGGTTGGTAATCCGGCTCAAAGAACCTTTGCTGCTGGCCTTTTCCACCTCCAGCAGCGAAGCTGCATTCCCCAAAACCATGTTGGAATTGGAACGTGCGGGTTGCCCCGGTAAGATTGTCTCCTTTGTGCTGCCCTTGGGTTATTCATTCAATCTGGATGGCTCTATGATGTACATGACCTTTGCCACGCTCTTTATTGCGCAGTCATACGGTATCCATCTGGACCTGGCCACTCAGTTTAGCATGTTGCTCGTGCTGATGCTGACCAGCAAGGGTATTGCCGGTGTACCAAGGGCATCCTTAGTAGTTATTGCCGGCACATTAGCCACCTTCAATATTCCAGAAGCAGGACTCGCCCTGCTGCTCGGCATAGACCCCATCCTGGACATGGGCCGCAGCGCAACCAATGTGGTCGGCAACAGCGTGGCCACGATGGTCGTAAGCAAATGGGAGCGCCAATTAGAATAAATAAGCGCTTATTCATACACCACTTATTCAACCGGTTTTTTCCCTGCTCAGATTTAGGCTTTTGTAAGCAGGTAGTTGCATGAAAAGCCAGCTTACCTTCACGGCCTATGCATGATGCACTCGAGCTCCTGAAGCACCTGATGAATGCTGAGTGGCTGGCCAATACTGTAATGATGTATGGCGGCCTCTACCTCGTAGCCCTGATCATTTTTGCGGAAACCGGCCTCTTCGCCGGCTTCTTTTTACCGGGTGATTCACTCCTGTTTGTCTCCGGTCTCATCATTGCCAACAAGCCTGCACCTTTTGAAGAAGGCCCGCTGAACCTGCTTTACTGGGTCATTCTGATTTCATTTGCCGGCATTCTGGGCAACTGGGTGGGATATTGGTTTGGCCGCAAAACGGGGCCTCTATTGTTTGAGCGCCGCGACACCTGGTTATTCAAGCGGAAGCACATCACACAGGCTCATGAGTTTTATGATAAGAGGGGCGGAGCAGCTATCATTATAGCCCGTTTCCTGCCTATCGTGCGCACCTTTGCCCCAATTGTTGCTGGCGTTGTAAAAATGGACCGTAAGCAATTTTTCCTCTACAATGTGATCGGCTCATTCGCTTGGTCTGCCAGTATGATTGCCGCTGGTTATTTGCTGGGTGAGTTCCAGTGGGTGAAGGATAATTTTGAGAAAATAGTCATTGCCCTGGTGTTGATTACCACCGGCCCGGTACTATTTAAGATGTTTTTCGGCAAGAAAAAACCGGCTTCTCAACCGGTTGCTGAAGACATTTCCTAAACTTCTGCTCAGGCAGAAATAGGCTCATAAACCCGCAGCTCATGGTAGAGCGTATCTCGTTCTACCGGTGTTTTTCCAACAGCCGTAATTAAGTCGCAAATATCTTCTGTGCTCATGGCGGGGCTTTGTTCTTCTGCGCCTGCCATACTGTAAATCCGGGTCGTATCGTCAATGGTGCCGTCCAGGTCATTGACGCCGAAGCTGAGTGTGAGCTGGGCACTTTGCCTGCCAAGCATCGGCCAATAAGCCTTTAAGTTCCGGAAGTTGTCCATAAAGAGGCGCGAGATGGCATAGAGGCGCAGGTCTTCCACAATGGAAGCTTCCGGCACATGGCTCATATCGTTGTCTTTGTTTCGGAATTTGAGCGGAATGAAGCAATTGAAACCACCCGTTTTGTCCTGAAGCTGACGCAGGCGACTCATGTGGTCTACGCGGTGCGCATATTGCTCAATATGGCCATAGAGCATCGTTGCATTGGTGTGCATCCCAATTCGGTGCGCAGTTTCGTGAATGTGGAGCCAGCCTTCAGCGTCCACCTTATCGGCACAAATCTGGTCTCGCACTTCAGGTGCAAAAATTTCAGCGCCTCCACCAGGCAGGCTTTGAAGGCCCGCCTCCTGAAGCAATTTCATCCCTGCCTCTACACTCAGCTTTGCCTTACGAAACATATAGTCCAGCTCCACGGCGGTGAATCCTTTAATGTGCAGTTCGGGGCGGTGCGTATGAATCTTCCGAATGACTTCACAGAAGAATTCAAGGTTCATTTTCGGGTGTACGCCGCCTACGATGTGCACCTCTGTGACGGGCTGACCATCGTATTTTTTGACTATGTCCAGCATCTGGTCCTGGGTGAGCTCCCAGCCTTCATCGCGGTGTTGGTATTTGCGGGAATAGGAGCAGAAATTGCAACTAAACACACAGACATTGGTGGGCTCGATGTGGAAGTTTCGGTTGAAATACACTTTATTTCCGTGCAGGCCTTTGGCTACCCAGTCAGCCAGGGCCCCCACAAAGCCTAAGGTTCCTTTTTCAAAAAGCAAAACGCCCTCCTCTTCGGTAAGGCGTTCGCGATGATATACTTTCTCAGCAATGTTGCGTAATGCTGCATCCTGCGGCAGCTTCAATCCGGTAATTTCCATTTATTCTAAAACTAACTTCCTGCTCTGCACGCCTGCTTCAAACACACAACGAACGATGTAAAATCCGCGAGGCAGCGTTGAAAGGTCTAACTGATATTGCAAAGCTCCGGCTTTTGGCCCTATATGCAACAACACCTGCCCCGTAAGGCTTGTGATTTCAAGACCCCGAAAACCTGAAGACGGGTCGAGGGTGAGCAGCACCCTATCTTGAGCCGGGTTGGGGGAAATATTCCATCCGGGTAGCTGAGTCAATCGGGCATCATCCACGCCTACTGCTGCCAGACCCGGATTTTGCGTCAGCGAATACGATTCGCCTGTTGAAGCAGCAAACTGATCGTTCATTACCTGGGCTTGCTGCCGGGTAAACAGATACATGGAGGCATCATCCACATAGTCCATGAAGTTCATGAACATGATGCCGTTTCCCGAAGGGCTGCAGGCATCGAATTTTGGAAACGTAGGACAAACACCAGCCGTGCAAAATGTAGCATCTGCCTGGGGGGGTGTATCACTGATGCCATCATCCTGGCCCCCGTTGCCTGGGCATTTCCCATCATCGTCTCCCCAGATATGGCGCAGCTCGAAGTAGTGGCCCATTTCGTGGGTGAGGGTTCGTCCCTGGTCAATTTCCGGGATGAAATATTGATTGGGAAAGTCCCGTACCCCGATGGCACCATAGTTCAGCACAATGCCCATTTCATCCACCGGGAAACCTACTGAGATGTCGGTAAAAGAAGGCGGCACGGTAACCCCCAGAATGATACCACCCGTACCTCCGCCTCCAAAAATATTGGTGACCCAGATATTGAGGTAACGGGTATTGTCCCAGGCAGGCAGGCCCCAGGTGCTGTGTTTGGCAATGGAGCAGCCGTCGTTTACATCATAAGCCGGAGGGTTATTCACGATGCGCACTTCAATGCCTGCTGATATGGTGTTGGCAGAAGTGGCTTTTGCCAGGCCGAATACGGCACCTGCATTCCCAATGAGGCTGGCAAAGGGTGCCGGCACTTTGTTGAGGTCGGTGTTGGTAGCCGAGAAATCTTTGTTTAGATGCGCCAACTCTGTTCGGACGCGGCGTTGAATACCGGTATCCCCGCCCAGGAGGTAGTATTTATCCTGAGTGAGCACAAAGTGGAAGACCAACGGAATCGGAGCCAAGACACTGGTTTTTGCCTGTGCCTGAGGGGTAGCCAAAGCACGGGTCACAATCTGATCCTGCAATTGGCGAAGCTGGGCAAGACGCTGCGGCGCCTGCTGCTCCATATTTTGCAAAATGATGGTATTGCCGCACCTGTGCTGTTGCGCCCAGACAGGCTGTGAGAGCAGGATTCCGGAGAGAAAGACCAGCAAAAAACTTGTTTTTTTCATAAGTAGCCTGAAAAAGTAGTGGCAAGTTACGAGGAGCCTTTGCGAAGCTTCTGGCAGCTTGCGGTTAAATTGTCAAATACAAAAGCTGAATTCACTTTTCATTGCTCTTCCGGCTGTTGATTTCATCGCGGATGGGAATGGCGCGTACATAATCTTCCTGCTCCAGCACTTGCTGCAGTAAGGAGTTCAGGTCTTCCACACTCATATTTTTCAAATCCTTGTCGCTGCCTGGATTCGTCACCTTAGCTCCGGTGCGGCCTTCTAATTCGGGCTTGTCCAAAGCGCCGGTAGCGGCTTCACTCTGATCTAGATGAAGGCCGGCAGCATCAAGGATGTTTTCATAAGTATAAATGCGGCAACCGGCACGCACAGCCAATGCCAGGGCATCGGAAGTGCGGGCATCTATTTCCACGATTTCATTATCAGGCCCCTGGCAGATGAGCTGGGCAAAAAAGATACCTTCCTCCAGCTTGTAAATAAGCACTTCACGGAGCTCGATATTAAACGTTTCCATGAAGTTGGCGAAGAGGTCATGCGTCAGTGGGCGGCTGGGCTCCATTCGTTCCAGAGCTACCGCGATTGCTTGCGCTTCGAAGCCGCCAATGACGATGGGCAGCCGGCGTAATCCCGAAATCTCCCCCAACACGACTGCGTAGGAATGCGTTTGCGTAATGCTATGAGAAAGGGCGACTATTTCCAGTTCTACTTTTTTCATTGATGCTTGCGGTTCCGCGTGTCTTGCGTCCTTTTTTAGGCTCGTGAAGATACTATTTCTGAGTAGCTCGCCTTAAGCTACTGCATGAGGAATCATTTGCTTGCAGGAAGGGTTGCTCCTTGTTGTTTTTTCTTTTTAAAAAAACCACGAAGCAGGAAGTTATGCTGCATCGCTTCCATGTCTTCATCAAACTTGTCGGTACCACTGTTTAGGTTGTGGAGTGTACTGCGCAGGTTTGCGGCCGCAGCACTGTCGCGCAGCAGAAGGCCCAGTGGGCTGTTGGGGTCGTTGAGTTTTTCGGTTGCGGCCTGGATGTTGGCAGCAGCAGCTTTCACGTCTGTAGCCGATTCGCGCAGTTTATGAAATACCAGCGTATCGCTGACCAAGTCGTTAGAAAATGAGCCGGGCGTGCTGAGACGCTGGCTAAACCGGTCGAGATGGGCCGTGAGCGATTCGGCACTTTTGGCGGCGTGTTGCAAAGCAGTCAGGGCATCCTGAAGCGTATTGGCCAAATCGTCCTGGGTGAGCAATTTCCCGACCGTACCCTTGCCCATTACCAAATCATCGCTGAGTTTCCGGAAAGAAGTAGTGATGGCAAGAAGGTTGCGGTTGTTTTGTTTCAGGGTATCCATCATACCGTCTAAGCCGGAAGCAGATTCAACCATTAATGTATCGCCATCTGCCACTAAGGGTGCAGTGGGGCTGCCACCAAACAGGACGATAATCCGGTTACCAATTAGCCCGTCAGTGCCCACTTTAGCCAATGCATCGCGATGGATAAAACGCTGAACCGTTTCATCCACACTCATGGTAACGACGACCTCGGCAGCAGGGGAAAAGCCTACGGAACGGATGGTGCCGACTTTGACACCGGAATACCAAATGTTGTTGCCTTTCTGGAGGCCGTTTACGTCTTTGAAAATTGCTTGTAGTGTGAAGCTGCTACTGAAACTATGCTTTTGACCACCCAGGGTTAAAATGCCTACAGCAAAAATCAGCAGCCCCAGCACCAGCACGATGCCCACTACTACGGCCCTTCGGTTCTTTGTACTTCTCATAAAAGGATAGGCGGCTCATAAAAAACGCCTGCAGGCAAGCGTTGCATGGGATTATGACCCGAAAAATCAAACAAGACTAGCCGGTAAAGTTATAGTCGTAAAACGCGCGCACGCGCTCATCGCGGTCAGCAAAAACCTCTTCAAAGCTTCCCTCTCGAAAAAAATGCCCATCTAAAAGGATGGCTACACGGTCGCCAGTGGTCTTGGCGCAAGTGAGGTCATGAGTAATAATAATAGCACTGGTATTAAATCGTTGCTGCACCTCTCGAATCAGGTTATTGATTTCGGTGCTGGTAATCGGGTCAAGGCCCGCAGTAGGCTCATCGTAGAGCATAATCTCGGGTTGCAGAATGAGGGTACGGGCAATACCAATCCGCTTGCGCTGCCCCCCACTCAGCTCCGAGGGATATTGATGTATGGTTTGCGAAAGCCCTACAGCATCAAGCACACGATCTACGGCCATGCGTCGTTCTCTTCGTGTGAGATGGCGCTTGTTTCGGACGAGCGGGAATTCCAGATTTTCTTTTACACTCATACTATCATAGAGCGCGCTGTGCTGAAAGGAAAAACCAATCTTGAGTCTTAATTGCTGAAGTTGTTTATCGTTCAGCATGGTGACTTCGTCCCCTAAAACCCGTACCCCTCCGGAATCGGGTTGCAGCATGCCTGAAATAATTTTTATCAACACTGATTTGCCCGTGCCGCTGCGGCCCAAAACCACCACATTTTCTCCAGGAAACAAATCGAGGCTGACCCCCCGGAGCACCACATTTTCACCAAATGCCTTGTGGACATGGTGCAGTGCAATAACCGGTTGGGCAGCCTGCCCGGGCAAGGGTCTTTGGCTAGCTGCTTTCATCATCGAAACACATTTGCAATTTGAACAATAAGCATTTCTTCAATAAAAATCAGAAACATGGAAATCACAACTGCGGAATTGGCAGCACGTCCCACACCCATCGTACCCTGCTTGGCATTGTAGCCCCGGATACAGCCCACGGCACCGATAGTGAAGCCATATACCAACGCCTTTACCACCGAAGTCCAGATGTCCATGAAATTGATTTTCTCAAAGGCCTTCTCAATGAAAAAAGTGAAAGAAGTGCTTTCATTGGAATGGACATCCACATAAGAACCCCAAAGCCCGAAGCCAGCAAAGAAGCACATGAGAACGGGAATCATAATGGTGGTGGCCAGGATGCGCGAAACGACGAGGAATTTGAATGGGTTTGTAGCGGAAACTTCCATCGCATCAATCTGCTCAGTCACCTTCATAGAGCCCAGTTCGGCTCCAATCTGAGAACCTACTTTACCTGCACAAATAAGCGCCGTTACTAAAGGTGCCAAGGCCCTGATGATGGCAATTGCTACTAATGAGGGCAACCAACTCGTAGCGCCAAAATTGGATAAAGAGGGGCGGGATTGCTTCGTGAAAACAAGACCGGTGATGAAGGCCGTCATGCAAATCAGAAAGAGGGATTTATAGCCCACATCATAGCATTGCCTGATGATTTCGTTGAACTCATAAGGCGGGCGAAACAATTCTTTAAAAAAGCGACCCAGGAAGGCAAAGACGCGGTAAACAGATGTAAAGGCTGCATCCAGCTTCGCAGATAATACCGGGCGCTCGCGGCCTGGTGGCTTGCTTTCTGGCTGCGGGAAAGATTGTTCAGAATCCATCGAAAGAGTATCGGATAACTTGCAGGTTTTGCGACTGTAATTTTAGCCTAAATGGAACCAATCATCACGATTCGCGGCCTGAGCAAGCAATATGGAGAAAAGCAAGTGCTGCACGATATCAACTTAGACATCTTCCGCGGGCAAATCATCGGATATATTGGCCCCAATGGCGCCGGCAAGAGTACGACCGTAAAAATTCTCACCGGTATCATCACTGACTTTGAGGGCGAAATTACCATCGCGGGCAAAGCACTTCGAGATAATGTGCTTTATATCAAAAGCATTACCGGTTATGTTCCGGAAATGGCCGAGCTCTACGACCTGCTCACACCTTCTGAATACCTCAGCTTTATCGGCAAGCTGCATCATCTGAGTGAAGCGCAAATCGAAGAACGCTCCCGCAGGATGCTGGAATCATTTGGCCTGGCATCGCATATCCATCAGCGGATGGACTCCTTTTCAAAAGGCATGCGGCAAAAGGTATTGCTCACTTCCGGGCTGCTGCACAATCCGGAAATCGTCATTCTGGACGAACCCTTATCAGGCCTGGATGCCAATGCCGTCATTATGGTTAAGGAGTTATTACAGGCCTTAAAAGGCGAAGGGAAGACCATCTTTTACTGTTCGCACATGATGGATGTGGTTGAAAAAGTGAGCGACCGAATTGTACTCATTGACGGAGGCAGAATTATTGCCGATGACACCATCCAGAACCTGCGGGGTGAAGGTCAGGGTTCACTCGAAGAGATTTTCTCAAGGCTCACTTCGGGAGGAGATATCAGCAACCGGGCCTCCGACATCGCCGCAGCCTTGCAAGGCTAATCCAAACTGCAAAATATTTGATGAAGCAGCAAGCTGCAGCGATACACATACCCTTCAAAAGATTTTTCAAAAAAAACAAGCCTCTGATTACCCGGGGCTTTCAGCTACTGATTCTTATATGAACAAGTTGTTCCTATTTCTGGTGATGCTGCCGAAAGGCTTGTATCAAAAACTCGGTGCCGATACGGAGCAACTTCGGGCATTGCTGGATGTGAAGCTGAAGCTTGATGATCGAAAGCCGATCCAAATTGGGCGTGGGCAAAAGCAAAAGAAAAACCGCCGCTTCTCCAGCCTATTGGGAGTGCTGATTTCATTTTTTACGGGGCTTATCTATGTCTTTCCCTTGCTGCTGGTGGAAGACCGACTCAGTGCACTCTGGCTTTTTTTCACCATGTTTTTGTTCCTGCTCACCTTCACGCTGATATCCGATTTTTCCAGTGTGCTGTTTGATACCCGGGACAAGTACATCATCCATCCTCGCCCTGTTTCGGACCAAACACTGTTTCTGTCGCGGCTGCTACATGTGTTTATCTATCTGACCCGCATCGTACTGCCTATGTCTATTTCGGGCTGGGTCGTGCTGGGGATTATGTATGGATGGAAGGCAGCCGTGTTTTTCCCCCTGCCCTTGCTGCTGCTGGTCATTACGGCATTGTTTGCAGTAATGGGCATCTACCTGCTGATGCTACGGGTCGCCTCCGGCGAGAAATTCAAGGAGTTACTCAGCTATTTCCAAATTGCTTTTTCAGTCATCATATTCGGCACCTATTACCTCGTTCCCCGCGCGATGGATGCCGCTGCCGCACAACATTTCCGGGTAGCACAAATGAGCTGGGCACCGTTTACACCCAGCTACTGGCTGAGCGCCACCTTTAGCTGGGTGCGGGTGCTGGATCCTGGCATAAAACACATCCTGCTGCTGGGCGCTCTGGCCGTCATCTTCCCGCTATTGCTCTTATGGCTCAGCCTGCGGTATCTGGCCCCACAATTTGCCGCACGCCTCAACCGGCTGGATACTATTGAATCCTCAGAAACCCATGTACCGCCATCCGGAACTGAAATACGCCCAGGTGGCCGGAAGCCATACATGATGTTGGCTCGCTTGCTCAACCGGCAGCCAGCGGCTCAGGCAGGGTTCATCATGGTGTGGCTGCATACGGCACGCAGCCGCAGCTTCAAAATGAAAGTTTACCCCATGTTTGCCTACGTACCCATCTATTTTGTGTATCTGATGTTGCAGAGCAAGCATTCGCTGGCTGCTCAGTGGCAGCACTTACCCGAAACCAGCAGCCACCTCATTTTGCTCTACATGTGTTCGGTAGTCATGTTACAGGCTTTTTCCTTCCTCGGTATTTCAGAGCAATACAAAGCAGCCTGGATCTACTATGCTGTGCCCCTGGAAGAGCCGGGCGCCCTTTTCGCCGGAGCCTTCAAAGTGGTTTGGATAAAATATTTTCTACCCTTCTTTGCGGCCGTTACTGTTTTTGTGCTCTTAGTCTGGGGGCCCTCTGCCTGGGTTGATGTGGCTCTTGCATTGGTAAACATTACGCTGTTTGCTGCCAGTGTAGCCCGCATTTCCTACCGCCGTTTTCCATTTTCTCAGATTGACCATACCGCAACCGGCGGTTCTAAATTCCTTCGTGTGCTCCTCGGCATGTCCATTCCGGCAGCATTGGGCATTGGGCATTATCTGGCTATGCATCTGCTTTGGCTGAAGCTGCTCTATCTCACACTTTCATCCATCTTGCTTTGGCTGGTATGGGATAGCTACCTGCACACCAAATGGGAAGCGGTAAAGGCAGATGCCTGATTATTCCATTAAAAGGCTATAATTGAAGATTATTCCATCAGAAGCGAATAATTGGTGATTATTCCATTAAAAGGCTATAATCGAAGATTATTCCATCAGAAGCGAATAATTGGTGATTATTCCTTTAAAAGGCTATATTCGTGGATTATTCCATTAAAAGGCTATATTCTGGCAATGGCAGCACAAGTAAAAAAACCTCAATATGCTGTGCTTACTGCCGATCTAGTCGGCTCCCGCAAGCTTGGCTCTGCTGCAGTAGAACAACGCTTAGGTGAAATCTCCAGAATTATAGAAGCGAAGCTCTTCCGGCGTAAAAAAAGCTTTGAACTCTTCCGGGGCGATTCCTTCCAGATATTGTTGGAACGACCGGAGGAGGTGCTCCATATCGCCTTGCTGTGGCGTGCAGCCTTGAAGGCGACCGTCACCAATGGGATGCAATGGGATGCCCGAATTGCCATCGGCATTGGGCCAGTCAGCCATCGCGCAAAAACACTGGCCGCATCCGGAGGGCCTGCTTTTCAGCAATCCGGCAGCCTCCTCGATAACCTAAAATTTATCGAAACACAACGCATCGCCTTTCACACATCAGACGATGCCTGGACCGAGGCACTGAATGCTGAATGTATTCTTGCCGAACATATCATCAGCCGGTGGACGGCCAACTCAGGTGAGGCTATTTTCCAGCAAATGCTACAGGGCAAAACCCAGCAGGCATTAGCCGAACACATCGGCATTTCCCAGTCTTCCATTCATAAAAGATTGCAGGCTGCTGGCTGGCCCGCCATCAGGCATTGGGAAAGCTATTTTCGCCAGAGCATGAGCCAGCGACTCAACCCCAAACCAAAACCTTAGCGTATGGACTGGAGCCTGCCCGCCCGGCTATTGCTGGCACACATCCTGGGCGATTTTCTCTTGCAGCCTGACTCCTGGGTAGCTCATCGTCGTGCATACCACTTCCGCTCCTCCAGGCTATACCTCCATGTTCTAATTCATTTTGCGCTCGCCACTGCTTTGGCCTTTCAACCAAATGCCTGGCTCATCGGCCTCATCATTGCCGCTGGTCATTTGCTCTTTGATGGGATGAAAGCATTGCTAAAGAAAGAAGGTGTTTCTGCCTTTCTTATGGACCAGGCACTGCATCTTCTGGTCATCGCTATATGCTGTGGCCTGGCGGCTCCTGCCGGAGAATTCGCCCTGTCATTGACTGCCATCATGCAGGCACCGAAACTGTGGTGGCTCACCGTGGGTTATGCACTCAACTGCCTGCTCTTCCCTACGCTCATTGCGCTCTCCACAGCGAAATGGCGCCTTGATATGCCCGAAGAACGTGAGCTGCTCTTCAAGGCCGGTCGCTGGATTGGTATCATCGAACGGGTGCTCTGCTTCAGTTTCGTACTCATCGGTCAATGGGCGGCCATTGGCTTCCTGATTGCCGCAAAAAGTGTGTTTCGTTTCGGCGACCTGCGTGAGGGCCGCGACAAAGGGCAAACTGAGTATATGCTTATCGGTACCCTGCTCAGTTTTGGGCTGTCCATCATGACCGGGCTCGGCATACAAATGGTTTTGAAGCAACTTGCAGCCTGACTGGTTTTTTTCAGTTTCTACTTTTTTCAATGAAAATTCTTGCTCCACTCGCAATGGCGTTGCTGTCTGTTGCTTCTTGCCATAACAAGGGCCCTGTTTCAAAAAGCAATGCAGCTACTGACTCCACATCAGCTTACAAGGACTATCATACCCAAAGTAATGCCGACAGTGTCCAGATGAACCATCTATCCTTAGACATCGCTGTCTCTTTTGAAAAGAAGCAAATCTCTGGCCGCGCAGACTGGAGCATTGAAAACAAGACCGGAGCACCTGAACTGCACTTAGACGATTATGGGTTGCATATTGACAGCGTGGCCGTTGATGGTAAGAAAACCTCATTCAGTCTGGACGCGCCGGTTCCAATCCTCGGCAACAGGCTCCGTATCCCCATCACCACTCAAAGCAAACTCGTGAGCATATGGTATGCTACATCCGACAGCGCCCGAGCGCTGCAGTGGCTGACACCGGAGCAGACAGCATCAAAAAAACAACCGTTTCTCTACACTCAAGATGAATGCATCAATGCACGTTCCTGGGTGCCCTGTGCTGATGGGCCTGGCATCCGTTTCACTTACGATGCCCGGGTTCGTGTGCCCCAAGGGCTGATTGCCCTGATGAGCGCCGAAAACCCGCAAGCCCCCAACGACAGCGGCGTGTATCACTTTAAGATGGAGAACCCGGTGCCCGCCTACTTGCTGGCACTGGCTGTAGGTGATATTTCATTCCGCCCGATTGACCCGCGCAGTGGTGTCTATGCCGAGCCCAGCATTATTGATAAAGCCCGGTATGAGTTTGCAGATGTAGGCAAGATGATCTCAACGGCAGAAAGCCTCTATGGCCCGTATCGCTGGGGGCGTTATGATGTTTTGGTAGCTCCTCCCGGCTTCCCCATGGGCGGCATGGAAAACCCGAGGCTCACCTTTTGCACACCTACAGTCATTGCCGGGGACAGGAGCTTAGTCAACCTGATTGCTCACGAACTGGCACATAGCTGGAGCGGCAACCTGGTGACCAATGCCACTTGGGACGACATCTGGATGAACGAAGGGTTTACCGTGTACATCGAACGCAGGATTACGGAAGCTTTGACCGACAAAAGCTACGTGGATATGCTCTGGGAGCTGGGTTATCAGGATTTGGAAGACGAAGTGGCACGCCTGGGAAAAACCAGCCCGGACACCTGGCTGAAACTAAATATGAAAGGCCGCAATCCGGATGATTGCCTCTCGGACATTCCCTACGAAAAAGGGGCCGCTTTCCTCTGGCTGATTGAGCGCAATGTGGGTCGCGAACGCTTTGATGCCTTCCTGAAAAAATACTTTTCAGAGCATGCCTTTCATAGCATTACTACCGAAGCCTTCCTAAAATACTTGCGGGCAAATCTGATCCTGGGAGATACTGCATTGGAAAAGAAGCTGGATATCCATGCCTGGGTATATGAACCGGGCATACCTGCCAATTGCCCCCGCGCCGACAGTGCCCGGTTCCGCATGGTGAATCTGGAACGTAGCCGCTTCCTGAATGGCAGCCCAGCAGCGCAGCTTCAAACCGGTTCATGGACGACTTATGAGTGGCTTCATTTCCTGCGTAACATGCCTGAAAACATCAGTCTCGGGCAGATGAAAGCTTTGGATGGGCAGTTTCACTTTACCCAATCTGGCAATAGTGAAATTGCAGATTTGTGGTACGCGATGTCCGTGCAACACCGCTACACCGAAGCATATCCTGCGATGGAAAAATTTCTAAGTCATGTGGGAAGGCAAAAGTTTCTGGAGCCAGTGTATGGAGCATTAATGGAAACCGGGCAGCAGGAAGTTGCGAAGCGTCTTTACGACCAGTACCGCCAGAATTATCATCCGTTGACGCAAGCCATTTTAGACAAGATGATTCGTAAGTAGCAGGGGGGCCTGAGTTTATCTTTGCCGCCATGCAATTTGTGCTGCCGCTTCTGCCCCTCGAAACGGGCGCCACCCGGCGAATGACGACCCTGCACCTGATGCTTGCTTTAGTGCTATGCGGTATTGGGGCGGGTAGTTTTGTGCTGTACTGGTTCACGACAATCTCACCCAATTTCAAGCATGCTTACAAGCCTTTTATCTGGCTGGGCATACTTAGTTTTCTGCTGGGTCTGGGCATTTTTGCAGCAGCTATTTTTTATAAAAACTGGCTCCGGGAAGGTAAGCGAAGTCTGAGCCTGCGTATCCTGGAAGTTATCGCTGTGCTGGGGGCCAGCGGCACCTTTGCTTTTGCCGGCCAAGCCAAGCCTGCTGTACTATTTGGCATCATTGCCCTCGCCATTTTTGTGGCTGCACTTTGGGAATTACGCAAGCCGGCTGCACCACAGGCCCTGATAAACGAACAAGGTATTCGCCTCCCGAAAGGAGGTATCATCCGACTACTGCCCTGGACGGAAATTGACAGGGTGCTGGTGCGGCATGGTATCCTGAGCATTGAGCTGGAAGGCAATCGGCTCCTGCAACGCAATTTGCTGCCTGGGGTTTCAAACGATGCAAAATCCATCGAGGATTTTTGCAAGGAAAAATCTGCAGAAGCCTTGCAGAAACGCGTGCCCGACTGGTAGCATCCGTATCTAGCGCAGTGTAAGTAGGGCTACATTTTCGATATGCTGGGTATGCGGAAACATATCCACTGGCTGCAAGGCCTGCACCTCATAGGCTTCGTCCAGCAAAGCTAAGTCACGGGCCTGCGTGGCCGGGTTGCAACTCACGTAAACCAGGCGTGGCGCCCGGATGCGCAAGAGTGTTTCTACCAGTTGGGCGTGCATCCCGGCGCGGGGTGGGTCCGTAATTAAGACATCCGGGCGACCATGTGCCTTGAAAAAGTCATCGTTGCAAATGGCACTGACATCCCCTGTAAAAAATTGACAATGCTGCAGCCCGTTCAACTGAGCATTTTGTTGCGCATCCTTCACAGCGTCAGCCACAGCTTCAATACCAATAACCTTCCGGGCATTTTTACTGCAAAAAATCCCGATGCTTCCTGTTCCGCAATAGAGGTCATAAAGGATTTCATCCCCTTTCATGCCAGCAAATTCCCGAACGACCTGATAGAGCTTTTCAGCCTGGAAGGTATTGGTCTGAAAGAAAGATTTGGGCGAAATCCGGAATTCAAAATCTTCCAAGGTTTCGCGGATATATCCCGGGCCAAAAAAGGTATGTACCGGCAAGTCGTAAAGGGTATCATTGACCTTACCATTAATTGTATACAGCAAGGTGGTGATTCCCGGAATCTCGCGGAGCAGGTGATGGAGCAATGCTATCCGTTCGGTTTCGTTTTCGTGCTGAAAGACGATGTTTAGCATCACTTCGCCACTACGTGCCACCCGAATGATGGCATTGCGCAGCCAGCCTTCCTGCAAGCGAAAATTGTAGTAGCTGAGCTGTCTGGAGGCTGAATATTCCCGCAGGACTTTCAGCAGGATATTCGTTGGCTCTGGTTGTAAAAAGCAGGTGTGAATCGGTACTACTTTATCGAAAAGCCCGGGCGCATGAAAGCCCAGTGCGGGTTCCGGCTGTAGGCTGCCTTCAGGTGCTGCTGCAATTTCCTGAGCAGTAAAATAGCGGGTAGCACTGAATGTAAACTCCAGCTTGTTGCGGTAGTAACGTGTGCCTTCGGGAGGTGCTGCTATGATGGGGCTGAACTCGGGGAGGCGGATGCCTGAAATTCGGCTGAGTTGGTCCTGAACCTGCTGTTGTTTATACTGAACTTGTTTTTCGTAAGGCAACATTTGCCATTTACAACCTCCGCAAGTGCCGAAGTGCGGGCAGAAAGGCTGAACCCGGTCAGGAGATTCAATGGTTATGGCAATGGCTTTGCCTTCGACAAAACTTTTTTTATTGCGGTTGAGGCGGAGTTTTACCGTATCGCCCGGCACGGCACCTTCAATAAATGCAATGCGTCCATCGGGCAGGTGCCCCAAGCTTTTTCCCTCTGCAGCATAGGCAGTTACTTGTATATCCTCAAATTCAACTAGCCGGTTTTTCTTTTTTCTTGACACGTTTTCTGGTATAGTTGTCGCGAAGGTAAAGGCAGGTATATGGGACTGCTATGACAATTGATGATAAAAAAAATTTTTTGCTGGAGTTCATTTTACGCCAACCATTTTTCAGGGCAGGCTGTCTTAGCTTGTATCTTGGGCGGGATTTTCAAAAAAGAATTCTGCTTCCACCAGGAATCAAAATTTATATCCATGAAGCCAATTTCACAAATTTTCAAGGGATTAAGCCTAACCGTACTTGCAGCCGGAACGATTGCTACTGCTGCAGCACAAGTCAGTACGCTGCCCGTTTGTAGCGGTACCGGTTCTGGTAAAATATATTTTGTGTCTCACGATTCTGTATTTGTGATGACACCATCAAACCCAACGGGTTTTTCCTACACCGGGATTACGATGCCCGGCGCTTCAGTGGCCGGCGGCCCCACAGCAAGCGCTCTGGCTGTGAGCGCGAACCTGAATGGAGGTAGCCCGAGCCTGACCTATTATACCACCGTATTTAATGGTACAACCCGGATTTTGCATTATTGGAATGGCACGTCCTGGATATCCACCGGAGCGGTTTTGAACTCCGATAATATCGCTGGCGGCGGGGGCTATATTTTTTCTTATGACCCTGCTAGTGGAATTGTATTCCGGAGTACCGGCACAGGTTCTCCTGTGTTTGTAGGCAATGCTTCCGGCGGAGCATCTCTGAACAATCAATCATCGGACATTGCTGCCGACTGTTCCGGAAACTATTACGTGATATTTCAGGGAGCCAGCCCGGCAATTCTTAAAAAATTTGACCCTACCGGTTCTTTACTTGCCACCTACACCCTGGCAGGAACTTATAGCACCGGAGGGGGTGGTTTAGCTGTAAATGGTAATGAAGTTTATTATGACGGTGCTAATGGCAAACTGTATTCAGGCATCATCAGTGGCACTACGGTCACCTTTACGGCATCTGCATCCAATCCTTTCAATTCATTTCCCGCATCAGACATGGCTAGTTGTGGCTATTCTGGTTACCAGGGGAATCAGGGCACCTCAGACACCATTAATATCTGCGATTCGGCCAGCAATCTGGTTTTAAAGGCCAATGGCCCTGGCCCCTATACCTGGACTGTAGTCAGTGGAAATGCAACGATTACCGGTTCGGGCTCTTCCGTTATTGTCAACGCCAGCAGCTCTTCAGTAATCACACATTTAGATGCTAATTGCAGCGGCATCAATGTGATTCCTGACACAACCGTACTCCGTATCGCCCGGGCAACTGTAAATGCAGGACCCGACCGAACAATTATCAGTTGTGGGCAACAATTAACTGACTCTATTACCGCGGTACTTTCAGATACATCCGGCAGCATCTTATATGGTTATAACTGGACTCCCAAGGCAGTCATTTTCGGAGGCACCGATGTAACGCTGGTACCAACATTCCAGATTTCAAAAAGCACTCAGTTTATTTTAGATGTGTACACCTTAAATGGATGCCATTGGTATGATACGGTCAACATCAAAGTAGTAGATTCTACTCCAAAAGCCGCGTTTGAATATCAGTATTATTATGGCTGTTCAGAAGACACTGTTGTGTTCTTCAACACTTCCTATCCGGTAAGTGCCATTGACAGTTTTGCCTGGAATTTCCGTGACAGCGTAGGCTACAATGGCGCTTACTACTACACAGATGCCATTGCTCCCACGCATATTTTCAAGGAGCAAGGCTTCTACCCTGTAGTACTGCTTGTCAAAAATCAATACTGTACAGACACCATCAACAAACTCATTAACGTGAGTCACCCTCTGTTGCCAGACTTTGATATTGATGACAGCACCGCTTGTTTGGATCACCTGTTCCGGTTTACAGATAAGTCTATCCTACCTTGCAGTAATCCATATTGGCGAAACCTTCCGGAATGCGTGACTTACCTCTATGATTTTGGAGACGGGACAACTTCAACTTTATCGAAGCCGACGCACAAGTATTCCAAGCCAGGGACATATGTGGTGACACTTACCCTTACGGATGGCTACTTACATTGTACCGCTTCAAAATCTCATACAGTGGTAGCGGATCCAGTACCCGTAGTCAACATCATCACAGATGATTCTTCTATTTGCCAGGGGCAAACAGCTCATCTTAAGGCAGACTATTCCAGCGTTGGTTTTACAGACCTGAATTTCAATATGGGCGATGGCACTATCTTCCAGGACTCCGTTCTCGTTGCCTACACCTATACCGAACCAGGCACTTATTTCGTTGTGCTCACTGCAAACTATCGCTATTGCCCTCCAGGTACCGTGACGCTGCCCTTGAAAGTGAATCCATTCCCTTCCGTTGACCTCGGCCCGGATACAGCCCTTTGCCCGAATGGTTCACCGATTATCCTTTCCGATCGTAAGAATTTAGGCAATACGGCCGCTCAATATGTCTGGAACACCGGCGAAACGACACCTTCTATCGCCGCCCGAACTATTGGCACTTATTGGGCTCGTGTTCGCTTAGCGGGTTGCGAAAACACAGACAGTATCCTGATTAAAAAAGCCTGCTACGTGGACATTCCTAATTCATTCACTCCGAATGGGGATGGTGTCAATGATTATTTCCTGCCCCGGGAAACCCTCAGCCATTCAGTAGCCAGTTTCAAATTGGACATCTTCAACCGCTGGGGTCAGAAAATCTTCAATTCTGAAGTAACTGATGGCCGTGGCTGGGATGGTAAGTTCAACGGTGTTGACCAACCACAAGGTGTGTATGTCTATATGCTGGATGTCCAGTTTACAAACGGCACACACGAGCATTACACAGGCAATCTGACCTTATTGCGCTAGTAATAAATTTTGCTCATGAAAACAGGCCGTCCCAAAAGGACGGCTTCGTTTTTTCAGAACCTTACACCTGACGACTACTTCCTGTCCATCGTAGAGCAAGGGTCCAATTCCCAGCAGGCTACACGCAGAAGATGTGGGTTTTCTTTCAACCTACCAGAATTATCTGAAAATATCACCCAAGAAAAACACCAGCATTTATTGGCAAACGGACAATAGCCTCAATGTTGGAATTACAAATAACCTATCCCGGGCAGCAGAAATATCTGCGGTCTGTAATTGGTAATTGAATGGAACAGCTACACGCGTTCTGGCTTCTTAAGCTCTGCTTCTTCGGGCAGCGGATTAGCCAATCGCATAGTCGTTGTCAGACCACTACGGGTCAGCTCAACGGCTGCACGGGTTGCTCCCTTAAATTTTGTCAGCCCTAAAGTCTGTAGTGTACTCAGGTGCCTGTCGGCTTCTTCTGCGTCAATATGCAGTTCCCGCATGATGACGCTTACCAGAATTTGAGGATTTGCGGCGCTTGACCGACCATGCACCTCTTTAATCTTTGAAAACACCTCAACCTTGTTTGCCACTTGATAATTTTTTTTAAAAGTACTACATCTGCACCAGAAGCTTCGAATCCGGGTCGTTTCGTGCGCAAAGGCCGCCAGACTTAAAACTTCATAAAAGGCCTATTCCTTCTTGTTTTTCTATTGGAAAATCATGCTTGTACAAAAGCCTTAAAAACTGCATACGCCTGCGCAAAGGCCGATTCGGGCCTTGTCACATCGCCATTCATGAGCAACAGATAAAAAGCAAAATCCGATAACGCCCAATCTTCTGCTACCTGTTCGCTGAGGCTATGTACATGCACCTTCCGGAAATGCTGCTGAATCGGTATTTGAACCTGCATACACACTGAGAAGGCACGTAGCATCGCTTGCTTGAGGCCAGATTCATCGTAAATACCATCTTCCAACAGACTGCTGGCCCGATGCGGTAAATGATTATGTCCTGGGCTTTCCCAAGCTTCTTCTCCATTTTCATATACTATGATGGCACGTTGTATCGGCATTACATTGAGATGTTTTCTTTTGAACAATCTTTTGAATAGCCTCTATCTCTTCATGACTCAAGTTTCTCGGACTGACTAAAACAAGGCGTAAAAAAGTATCTCCATATTGGCCGGGCTTATCATACCGGGGCATTCCCTGACCTTTGAGCCGCAGCACATGCCCTGAATCTGTAAGAGCAGGAATAACCAGACTGATTTTTTTATGAAAAGTCTGTACCAGCAGTTTTCCTCCTACAAGTGCCAATAAAGAATCTATCTGCTGCTCTATATACAAATCATCACCCTTTCGCTCAATATGGGGATCATTTTCCACCTGAATCTGTAGTAATAAATCACCTGTCGGGCCACCGTTCCTTCCCTGTTGCCCCCTGCCTTTCAAACGCAGTACTTGCCCATCTGCTATGCCTGGCTTCAATTTCAGATTTACTACCTGCCCCTGGATATTCAATGTCTTTGTAGCGCCGGTAAATGCCTCTTTCAGGGAAATGCGGATAGCAGATTGCAGGTCAGCCCCCTTTCCGGGCCTATTATTCCTCCTGTTTCCCTCATTAAAATAGTGGCTGAAAAACTCAGAAAAATCAGCGTCTTGTGCACCCTGCATAAAATCCTCTCGGTTGAAATTTCCGTACTGACTGCCTTGCTGAAATGGGCGACTGCCAGCAGCCTGTGCCGTGTCATAAAGCTTCCAATTCGCACCCAAAGCATCATACTTTTTGCGCTTCTCCGGGTCTGAAAGCACATCGTAGGCTTCGTTTATCTGCTTGAACTTTTCCTCAGCATTTTTATCATCAGGATTCTTATCCGGATGATACAGGATAGCTAATTTTCGAAATGCTTTTTTTAATTCTTCTGCTTCGGCATCTTTCGTAACGCCCAGCAAGCTGTAATAGTCTGAAGCCATAAACTACAGGAAGCTACATTTTCACAGCCCGCTTTATGAAACAGGTCACTTGAAATATTGATTGCTTCTTTCTTGAAGAAAAGAAAATATTATGCCAAGCCTCTGGGCAACTTTGCTTCCTTTCCAATTAAGAAGCACTCATTGGCCTAATTCCCATTCCTGCTTATCAATCGGGTATTGGATTAAATAGATTTACACGCATGGTATTTCGCATTCTGAAAGACAAACCCGGGAAACTCTTCCTGGCTCTCACGGCATTTTTTGTAGCAAATGCTCTAATTGCTGAATGCATAGGCGGAAAGCTCTTCTCTTTGGAAACAACCTTGGGATTTACGCCCCAACCTTTCACCCTATTGGGGCAGAAGGGCCTGACTTATGTGCTCACTTGCGGGGTCTTGCTTTGGCCACTGGAATTTGTGCTAACCGACATCGTCAATGAGTTTTATGGCCCGAAGGCCATCAAGCGTATTTCCTATATCGCGGCCTCGCTCATCGGCTATGCCTTCCTTATGTTTTATATGGCCATTCATATCCCCGCCGACCGTTCCTTTTGGACCGGCTCTCAGCAAGGCGAAGGGGTGCCGGATATGCAGGCTGCTTTCAATGCCATCTTTGGCCAGGGATTATGGATTATTCTGGGAAGCCTTACTGCGTTCCTACTAAGCCAGGTCGTGGACGTGTATGTCTTTCACCGCATCAAGCGCGTGACCGGCGAGCGGAATGTATGGCTTAGAGCAACGGGCAGCACGTTTGTTTCTCAATTGGTGGATTCTTTCGTGGTGCTTGGAATCGCTTTTGGGCTTGGAAAAGGCTGGAGCTGGCAACGGGTTCTGGCCATCGGCTTAGTCAATTACAGTTACAAAGCCACTATGGCTTTGGTGCTCACTCCGCTAATTTATCTGGTCGAAAACAGAATTGCGGCCTACTTCGGGCCGGAACTGACACACCGGATGAAGCAGACCGCAATGGGGAAAGATGAAGAGTAAGCTATGCAGGCATCAATGTTGTTTGGGCCCAAACTTATAGCCCACGGAGATTTGTATGGAAGGCGTACGGAGTAAATCCTGAGCTACGCGCCGGGCACCGTCAGTCTTTGAATTATCCCACACACTCTGGGTTATGCGACCATCCACATAAATATTGGGGGAGAACATAAACCCGGCACTCAATACATACCCAATTCCAAATCGGCTTCCAAAGTCAGAGCGTAGTACTAAGGGGTGGTCATTAGGAATAAACGGTTCTGTGTCGTGCGTAGCTGGACGATCCTCTGAATGATGCACAAAATCATTGAGCGAATCTGAAATTTCATCCGTAGCAATGGCAGAACTCAACACAAAGTTTACTCCTCCTTGTGCGTAAGCGCGGCCCCAATTTCTGCGCATCATAACCGGCAATTCAAAGGTTCGAATCACATCATAGTTGAAGCTATGCCGGATATTCCCTTCTTCCCATTGGTATCGTTTGTAATCCACGCCATTGTACTGTACAAATTCCACCGTCCCATTCCGTACCTGCTTATAGTCATCGCGTAAACTACTACCCGTATTGTAGCGCTGGAAGTATTTCAATTCAGTCATCAGGCTCCAATAGTCATTCAGGATAAACAAGGAAGTAATGCCTGCCTGCACACCGCCCAGTGCATTGGGCGTAAACATGCTCGCATTGATGCCGGCCATTACACCCGGATACAACTCGATTCGTTGCAGGTTTGATTTCACCTGATCCATCACTGCTGCCAGCCGCTCAAAATCAAAGAAGTTGAAATGTCGGGAAGACGATTTTAATGATGAAAACTTTGTCGCATCTGCAGCGTTAGCGGAAGGAATCACAACACTATTTGTCGTGCTCGATACCTGCTTGCTGGCGAGATCCAGCTCATTCCGGGCCCCTTCAGATTTGCTTGCAGGAAGGGTTGATTTCACTGCTACAGTTTGCTTCTGGGAACGATTTTTTCGGGTAGCCATCGCAGCAACTTCGGGGCTTGAAGTGGGTTGTGAACGAGCGCTTGATGCACCCTTTTCTTCAGGCATTAAAGGCAGCATGATGTTGCGGGCAAACTTGCCTAATGGGAAGGTATCTACACGCTCCACATATCGTTTCCCGACCCCGTCAAACACCCGGCGGCTCACCAGTTCCAAACGCTGTACCGAGTCATGGCGGATATGAGCCATTTGAGGCTGTGTCAACTTGGGAATGTTTATTGCCTTACGATTCGGGTACTGCGATTGAAGCTGTGCCACATCATCCGATTGGGATGCCCCGGTTTGTTGATTTTTATGCGGCCTGGTCAAAGTACCCGAATGTTCTTGATGGCTTGCCGGCAGCGGATCCGATACAGAGGAATTGGAATGTGCATTCTGATTCTCCGAGCTGGCAAATACTGATGAGGGCTTTGTTCCCGGGTTCTTTTGGAAGTTGCTACGCGGTGCTATCCCCTTAGAAGCGGTAGCCATTGCTCGGGATTTATTGCCGGCGATTGCAAGAGGAAGATGCGCCTGACGGCTTGCATTCAGGCCCTGCACTGAATTATGTTCAGAAGTTTTGGACTTGTCTTTTTGTGGCGATTGAGGAAGATTTTTGTTTGGATTTTGAGCAGCGGAAAGGGAGGTTCCAGCCGTTCCATTTGTAGCAGAAGAAAGATGGGCGGCAGGCGTTGTAGCAGGCGTATTCTTCGGGAAAGAAGCAGCAAGATCCCCCGTTTCGGAAGCAGCGCCACCGGCCGTTCCGATTCCGTTTTGGTACCATTTGTAGCCACCTACCGTACCGGCTCCCAAAAAGAGCAGCAAACTGAGATAGCCAATAATGCGGCGCCAATTGGGGCCGGCAGCCTGGGGCATCTCCTTGTCCAGAAGCTCGCGCATGTTCAGCCAGGCACCGGCGCGTTCCGGTTCCTCAGCGCCAGACAGGCGCTGCCGCACCAGGTCATCTATTCGAATCATGTTGTTATCCATCTGAGGATAAATTTTTCTATTGTTTCAAATGCAATCCCAACTTTTCAATTTTTTCTTTTAGTATTTCTCTTCCGCGGTTCATATGCCATTTTGAAGTCCCTTCAGATATATTCAGAATCTTAGCAATCTCCAGATGCGTTAGGCCCTCCATGACGTACATATTGAATACGGGTCGGGTCAGGCCGGGGAGGCGCTGGACCAATTCCAGGAGTTGATTGTAGTAGAGCCTGTCGGCCAAATCCCGATGCACCACTTCTTCCCGGTCTGTGAGCACGGTATTTTTCTCATACCGGACATTCTTTTTCACATAATCACATACAGCATGAAAAATCACCTTCCGCAGCCAACCTTCAAAAGAACCTTGAAAACCATACTGATCTACCCGCTGAAACGCTCTCAAAAAGCCATTGTTTAGTACTTCTTCCACCAATTCATCCCGATCGATATACCGACGAACCAATGCCATCATCCGGCCATAGAATAAACGATACACCTTCTCCTGAGCCGCACGTTCATTACGGACGCAACCTCGTATCAGCTCCTGAAGCTCATCGGCCTGACCAGGTAAACTATATGCCAATGCTATGGACAACTAAATGCTGTTAAACAATTTCTCAGAATACTAGACAGCACTTTTTGAAAAAGGGTTGGCTAATTCTGAAACTTTTTTCAAAAATGGGCTTTTAGGCACCATTTCAGAGGTAAATACCCGCTCCAAAGTTCCAATTAAATCCTGGCATGGGCCGGAATGCAACCACCTGGTAGCGCTTGTTGAAGATATTTTGAAATAAGAGTTGAAGCCTCAGGCGATGTTGTTTCAGGGGAAGGATATATACAAGTCCCAAGTCGGAAGTTGTATATGCATCCAGCCAATTGGATTCATCGCTCAGGGTATATCGAAAGCCTACATAGGCCGTACTCCACTGAAGCATCAGTCCGTTCCAGGCCAAACTCAGTGTGGTATTCGCCATAAAAGGCGGCACATAGGGTAATTGCTTTCCTACACTACTATCATCTGTCAGTGCAGAAGCCTGAACTATGGAGCTGATGTAGGCTGCATGAATGGAAAGCATAGCGGATAAATTCCCGCGGTTCCACTTCCATTCATTATCGCTCTCAAGGCCTCTGCTGCGCACCGAAGCCAGGTTATGAGGCGTCCAGATTGCCCCGCCTAACCAGATAATCCAGTCGCGGATGTCCCTTTGGTAAATAGATAAACTGTGCTTTTGGCGCCAGTCCATTGCCGGCTTCCTGTTCCATTCCAGACCTGCTTCATAACTCCAGCCCTGCTCCGGGCGGAGCGACTCGTTGCCGCCGGGCTGAAAGTACCATTCATTGAGCGTAGGAGCCCGGTAAGTGTATTGCACATTTCCGCGAAGTAGCCAGGTTTCTGAAAGATGCAGGCTGAGGTTTGCACCCGGCAAGGGAATCCCGGTTCCGTTAAACGATTCAAACCTGAAGTTGAGCGCCGTTTGCAAAGCGTACTGTTGCCGATCTTTTTTTAAAAAAAATGGGACGCTGAGTGCCGTTGCCAGAGCTGCCCGAAACTGGGTAGCCGTTCGTTCTTTCAACCAGGAATATTGTACCGGAGCGAAGACGAGCAGTTTTCCTTTTTTAAAAAAATTCAGTTCCCAACCGGCTTCTCCAAAGAGCTGGCGAGAACTCAGGGCGGTTTGTAAGCCAATGCTGCTGTCTTGATAGCTCAGTGCATGATCCAGAAAAGCCAGCTTGGCGTAATGTTTCAGCTTGGGGTGGCGGCGGCTACTTTGCTGCCATTGAAGGAGCCAACGCCCATCCTGGTCTTCCTGCTGCCGGGAAGAAAAGGCTTCAAATAGTGCAGGTGGTATTTCTCGTTGGCTGCTGGCCCATTGGCCGTGCAGGCTAAATACCGTCCGTTCATTGGCTTGATAAGCCAGCAACACGGCGCTATTCCATTGCCGTTGGTAAGCATGAGGCATCCGGAAGCTGTGGCCTCGTTCGTCTTCTGCAGGGTAATCATTGGCCGCATCGGAAATGCCCAAGCCTATGCTTGCAAACCATCTCGCACTGCTGAACCCCACATGCCCCCCTATTCCGTATTGCGAAAAGGAACCCGCCTGTATGCCTACCCTCCCCTGCCATTCCTGCTTTGCCCGAAAGAATGGTTTTTCATCGGCTAGCATAATGGCTCCACCCACATTGCCGCTGCCCCTAAGTGCTGCGCTGCTTCCATAATCAATCCACATCTTGCCCGCATATGCCAGGGATAATAGCGAGACATCCACCAGGCCAGAAGCACTATTCATCAGCGGCACCCCTTCCCAGTACACCGCCGATTGTGCCGCGGAGGCCCCCCTGAGGCTGAGCGTCGAAAAGGTGTTTAGCCCTGTTGACTTCACAAACGCAGTAGAACGGGCAGCCAGCAAGGCGCCCAGGCTTTGCTGCCGGAACAGGTCGAGTGTTGCTGAATCCACCACTACCCGTTTGGCACCGACTGAATATGCATCCTTTATTGGGGGGGCATCTCGCCGGGCATGCACTTCCGCACCCAGCAAAGTGTCTGCCTGAAGCTGGGCATGAAGCATGGGGCAGATGCCCATGAATAGAACAAACAAGTAGAGCGCACGCATCCGCTAGGGCTCAAAATAAAAATACCCCGGGCCGACTCCGGTAGAGAATGAATCAAGGATATGCCCATCCGGCTGATACACCTTCACCCGCCCTTTTTGTGTGAATCCTTTTGGGTCGGCCACATAGATAGTTCCGTTGCGAGGATGCACACCCAGCCCCCAGAAATATTGTAATCCCTGTGCCGGAATGAACGCTTGCTGGGGCAACCGGACATCCTGAATGTTCATTCGGTAAACCCCATTGTGCAGGCTGCCACCCTGGTAATCTATTTCCAGAAAATAGAGCGTATCCCGGGCCGCATTCATCGTCGGCTTTATGGCTACTGCAGGTGAGAAATCATAACTACGAATCACCATGCCGGTATTCGGATTCAGGCGAGTCAGCTTCGAAGCCACACCTTGCGCGTCATTGCCGGATAGCACCCAGAACATGCCTTGAGCATCTTCCAGTATTTCCTGTGGGCCACGCCCTGAAAGGTGCATGCTGTCCACCACCTCATTGCTTGCCGTGTCCAAGGCGTATATATGTGTAGCCGCAGTATCCCAGGGGGCAACCCAAAGCTTCCCCTGAGCCAGCAATAGTCCTTCGGGGTTTTTATAGGGCATCGTGATGCGGGTACTAATGCTCTGGCTTTGCGGGTTCACGACATACACATACGGTCCAAACAGCGAAGAGACATACACCTTACTGCTACTGGCTGGCACGGCATATCGGGGTTTAGGCACAAGCAGCTCTGCCCGTTCCTGCAGCGACGATTTTTCAAGAACTAAAAGGCGGTCGCTGTTGTTGATGCAAAGCAGAAACTGGTCGCTACCGGGCAAGGAGGTCATACTCTGAAAAACATCGCCCAGGCTGCGTCCGTTTGCCTGAGCAAATGCATCCGCCACTACGATTCCGGAATCCGGATAATAAACGGTCAGGGCGCTGTTTCCATTGCCATAAGCACCTTCACAAACTACAAACACACGTGCACCTGAAGCCTGCGGCAAAGGCATTTCTGCCGGTTTGCTTTTGCAGGAAATCAGTCCCCATACAGCCCCAATCAATAGTGCAACAAGCGAGCGCGACATGTTCGTCCATCATTTGAAGTAGCAGTAATGAAATACACACCAGAAGTCATGCCTTCCAAGCTAAGCCGGGTCATGTTTGATGTTACAGACAGTTCTTTTAGTTGCCTGCCTGATGCATCGAAAACCTGGAGATGGGCTGACGCAAAGGGCCATTGCAACTGAACGAAAGCACCCGCCGGTTGAGGCAGGCAACGAATCGCGTCCCGCCTGATGGGCTCTGGCACCAGCAGGGGTAATTGATGAATGACGCCCACGGCATCGAGGTCGAAACCACTGCTGGGAAACGGCGATGGGAATGGGTCATTGATGATATGGCCTGCATGGTCGTGGCTGGCATACATACCAATACTGCCTACCACATCCACAAGCCGAACATGTGTGATGGCATGGATGTCCAGACCGGGTGAATCGGCCAGCTCTGCCAGGTCAAAGGGTGTCCCCCAACCTGCAATGTATTTCCCGGCCAGGTTGTCGATCTGGCGGGCATCAATCAGGCTGGGCGACCCGGAAGGCGAGAGCTGGAGCGTGTCTTGAGTGAGGCTGCTGGCCGGAAACCGGACAAAGTGATTCCCATCTGAGCTTACTTCAACAAAGGCTAATTCCAGGAAAGCATTTACTGAATCTCCTGCTTGAAAAAATCCATTTTCAAACACTGCAAAGTCGGCTCCCGGCCCATCCGAAATAGGACTTGCAAATTGTAGCAGGGCCACACCGCTGTCGCCCAGGCTTACTACTGTTCCATTGGCAGGGCCTAAAGCCAGTGAATTATTGCCCATGCTCGCAAGTCCCAGGCCCGGATTGCCCGCCTGCTGCAAGCCCCGTTGCACGGCACAGGCGTTGGCCCAGCCCACAAATAAGGGGCTGCTTTTTGAAAGAGCTGAACTGCCGCTAAGTCCAACTTGAGGGGCATATTGCGCAAACAGGCAAGAGCTGTTCAGCAGCAGCAGTGCCATGAGAAAAGTACGTTTCATACCACGCAAAATCTGGATGAAGGCAGGCACATTTGAAACACAATGAAACGGATTATTGCTTGAGGATTTTTTGGCTCAGGCGTTGCCCCCGTTCATTCTCGAGGCTGAGGATATAGTAGCCTGCGGCTAAATCACGAATGTCTAACTCCTTTCGGTTGCTATCGGTTGTTGCCTGCCGCAAGATGCGTCCCTGAAGGTCTGTAAGTATAAGGGTCGTGCGTTGATGTGCCGGCAATTCCACAATCAGATATTGCTGTGCCGGGTTGGGATAGACTTTGGCCGCCCATTGGCTTGTGGAAGGCACCGAATTGCTGGGTGTATCTGCCGTGGTGAAGTTGTCTATGCAGAAAAAGGAAGGCGTATTCAGGTACGGGATTGGGCCGCCAAAGGAAGCCGTATCGCTGCCCTGTATGCACAACTTGAAACTATCCGCAGCACCCAACTTGGCCAGGCTGACCCAAGTCCAGCTATTGAGGATATAATCTTTAGTTGAGTCCGGATCCCGAAAATCAGCGAGGTAAAAGGCCACAGTGTCTGGCTTGAGAACGCCACCGGAATAGGCTTGAATAATCAGGCGAAGGAAATCAGGATATCCTCCTTGCGGCAGACCACTGTGCGTGCCCGTGGTGTCACCAAACTTTCTAGAGAAAGCATCCCCCACCCGCATGCTGTAGTAAGCGTAAGAAGAGTTGGTAGCATAAAAGCCCAGAGCCCCCTTGCCTTGTGCAGCCGGCAGCAAACTGATTCGAAGAGAATCGTTGTAAGCCGCATTGAATTGCCCTACGGCATATTGGGCAGAACCGCCAAAACCAACTCCCGTGCGGGCGGCATACATGTTGCCTCGTCCGCTGCTCACGCTATCCTGAACATTAGAGTAGGCAAATCCACTGCGCCAAAAGGCTGTAGTTCCGAAGCTATCCGTGTAGAACGGGAAATGGGCCAGGCCGTTATCGAAGCCGCGGTCTGTACCGATTGGGCCATAGTTTAGATAAAACGTGTCCGGCTGGGGCAGCACGGGGCTTTCAAAGTCAGAAACGGTTTGGCAAAACCCTGAAATAGGCAGGGCAGCCAAAAAAAAGAGGAGCAATGAGCGCATGGTGTATGGGTGCTAAGAGTAAACATGGTTGCCTCTAAGCCGGTACCGGAATGGGTAGGAATCGAAATAGCCAGCAAAAGCCATTTCCACTCCAGCCCTTATTCCCGAGGGCCAAGAAGGTTTTTTGCAAGTCGGCAGGTCTTCTGACTTTGCTTCGCTCTTTGCGCCTTCCCGTCGTTCCATCCCGACAGTGGCGGTTTGCAAAGAGTGGTTTTTGAAGCTTACAGCATCGGGTAATGTCGAGGACTTTCACCTCATTCCCTTTTCATCCCAGCCCTGAAGGCGGGGAACCGTTTTGCGGGGCAAATGTAGGGGCAGTACCCACTGACAAAACAAAGATTTTTTTTACCGGCTTTAGGTTCGCTATGTTGCATCCGTTGCGACGCTCCGTTCATCGGGATGTTCGCTACTGGGCTTTCCTCCTCTTGGGCGGTGGCTTGGGGGAGTTCTTGGAAAAAGGAATGGTCCATCCCGTTCCTTTTTCCCTGAAAATTGATTTTTCGGGAAGCTATTTTCTTAACTGCATATTGAAAATGTATGCATTACAAAATAACCCCGCCCATTAACATTCCTGGCTGCCAAGCTTTTTCAAAAAATTACCCACTTTTGATATGCCTTCCATTTTTTACATCCCAAATCCATTTTTCATCCTTTAAAACACAAAATCATGAGCCAAAAAAACAACGCTTATGAAGCTGCCAACGCGGCTGGCAACAGTAGGTTCTTAAGGGTTCCTACACACACACACACACACACAGCTTAGGCGTTTATGCGTTAGCACAATCATCACTATAATGTTGATTGCTGCGCTGCTCCCCAATGTGCTTCGTGCACAGACATCCGATTTGAGGAGTTTTATTATTAACGATGGTGCCGAATACCGGGGGCACATTATGACGCCCCATCTATTCGTAAACATGCCCCCAACAGGCACCAAGGATGGATATCTTGCAATCGGCAACCGAACCGCAGGTTCTTCCCGGGATCAGGTGCATCTCTTGTGTATCCCCGATGCCTCTACCGGAATTGCCGTAACCGGCTACAACATTGACGTGATGAATGCTACGGATCTTCGTGCCGTAGCCATTACGCCCGCAGGAACAAGCGCTGGCGGCAATCCGGCAAATGCCCTAGTGCTCCAGGCAAGAGGCGACCAAAACATTCCACCAGATCATATAGATGTGCTTTTGACCGATGCTTCGGACCCCGGAGCAGTCCCCATGATTTACAACGCATACAGGCTAGTTGATCAGGCGGGTGGCAATCTGTATCCTACCAGCGCTGTCTTTGACGGCAACCAAACGCTGTTCATCTGTGGCATCTACACCACCACCAGCCCTTATCCCAATGAACCGACTCTGGCCGATAGTAAGGAAGCTTTTGTGGCCTCTTTAGACCTCACAAACGGCACTACTAACTTCATGACCTACAGCTCCATGGTGAATACGACTTTCCCGCTTCCAATAGCACCCTGGGGCGGTAATTTCAACGATTATGATGCAGCCCTGCGCATGCGCATTATCAATGGCAACCTGATGGTAGTGGGTAGCGCCAATGGTACCGCAACCACCTTGTATCATGGTGCAGGAAGCGTAATATTATACCGTCAGGTCAATTATTCAGAAACCTGGGTCGCCAATATTGACATGAGCAGCCTAAACATTACAAGCCAAAGCAAATTTGGTACACAGCAGGCACCGGAATATACCACGCCGGAAAACGGAGAAGGAACCTATGGCTTAGACATCATGGAGGATAAAATGAGCAGCAACGGCGATTACTACGTGGTGCAGAACAGAGTAACCGGTGCCCGTAATAATTTCCTACCCGGCTGGTATCTGACCCATATTGACAGCCTTGGGTCGCCTACGTCTTTGCTACCTACTAACGTCGGCAGCAACCCAAACACGCTGTTTGACACGACATATTTTACAGGTAAGATGCTGGGTGCGGTGCGGCACACGGATAAAAAGCAACCTTCGAGAATCACCATGTATGGCATTATGCTACCCTGGATGACGGCCATGTCTTTCGATGTTTCATTTTCACCTTCCGGGATTTCATTCACGAACCCGGCCTGGTGGTGGTATTCCTCTACATCCGGAGGCTCTATGGGTGTGGTCAATCCCGATTTCTGGCTCAGCAGCGACCTGAATCTTTGGAGCCTGCCCGATATGGCAGCCCCATACGGTGCCGGCAGCAATCCGGATTATCTCGGACTGATGGATTATTCTTTTAAGTCAGTAGGTCTATCACAACCCCGTTTTATCCAGGGCGGAGCAGATGGCGAATATGTGTCCTCCGGTTCAAGATGTGCCGCCTGGATTAATAATGGGGTGTCTGCTCCGGGTATTAACTTCAGAAGTGTTAGCGGCGGGATGACTAATTCACCCGGCACACTAATGGTGGATAACCCACAAGCCGAAATCAATGACCGGCCCCATACCATTTATTCCTGCAATAACGGGGACCCATACCGCCTGACGCACAACAAGCCCAATGCGAATCTGCAAGCCGATGCATGGCAGGTACAGCCCAACCCGGCAAGCGATTATATAGTGGCCACCTGGGGTGGAACGCTTAATAGTGAAGACTTTACAAGCCTGCGTCTTTTGGACATGACGGGCAGGGCCGTGTATGCGGCAACAGCTCATCCTGTTGGCAATAGCGTTCGCTACAGCCTGCCCCGCCTGGCCCCGGGCCTGTATATGGCCACATTCACGATAAATGGCATGTCTGCCCAAACCATTAAGCTAAGCATCCAACAATAACCTTTTCATCATATCCCACAGCCCTCCGGGCTGTGGGGTTTTTATACAACTATGCGCAAGTCTTATATTTTCCTACTCATATTGCTGCTTTCTGCCAGCACGTTACCTGCTTCCGCCCGCATATGGTATGTAAAACAAAATGCTACCGGTCTAAACAATGGCACTTCATGGGCGAATGCATTTACTTCGATTTATTCACTGAACACAATAGTTTTCGACACTAGTATCCTAGATACAGCCTGGGTCGCAAATGGAACATATAAGCCAGCAAATAATTACTATAACTCTGCAGACATGCCTCCTATAGTGATATATGGAGGCTTTTCGGGTACTGAAACTGCAGTATCACAACGTAACTGGTCAACTTTTCAAACTATTCTGGACGGTCAAACTTCTCTGTATTATCATTCTTTATTTTTAATGAAGATAGCTGGTCGTAGCTTATTTCATGGAAGCAATACTCATGTGATTTCAGTTTGTCATATTGATGGCATTAAGTTTATTAATTCCTCGAGGTATGCAATTTGGTACTCTCGTGGAATTAGAGATACATTCCAGGTAGCCAATTGTCTGTTCACCCAGAATAGTTCAGACCTTTCAGGCGCTGCGATATTTTACGAAAATGCGAATTCATCTAACACAAATAGCGGAGCTTGTAAGATATATAATTGTCGCTTCGAGAATAATTCAGCAGACTTATATGGCGGGGCAATAGCATGTGCAAAATTCCCTGATAATGCCCCTTGGTATAATGACTTTAGGGTTAGTATTAGCGATTGTGTATTCAGCAACAATAGTGCGGCATTTGGAGGTGCTATTGCCAATATGGATTCCACCGTCACGCTCGATATTACGCGCTGCACATTCAAAGGCAATACAGCCACGGTAGCCGGTGGAGCACTTTATGACAGTGTGCTTAGCAAGACAAATGTTTATAATTCTTTGATTGTGGGCAATAGCGCAGCTAAAAGCTGTGTATGGCACCGCATGTCAGCAACACCGGGCCTTATTCCAAATAAACCGCTCAATCTCGTCCATTGCACCATAGCCAACAATAAGAGCAGCTCCAGCGCCGCATCTGATTATGCTATCATCCTGAATAGCAAAGACAGTATCCGCAACTGCATTATATGGGATAATACCACCGGCTCTGGCCAGCAAATAAATCCTGGCCCCGGCTCCTATATCAACACGAATATCATCCAGTGGGGGGGATCGGGCAGCACCGGCACCTATACCTTCAATCCGCTCTTCGTGACGCCCGGCTCCAGCAGCGCGGCACCCTTTCCCGCCTCGGCCAGCTATGATTATCACCTCATGGCACCCTCTCCAGCCATAGACCTGGGACTGACCAATATTGTGGCGCCCTTAGGCATGAACACCACCGACCTGGATAAAAACGCCCGCACCTACGGCCCGGCACCCGACCTGGGCGCCTATGAGCAGAGCTATTGCACCTTGCCCAACGTGCGGATTACCCCTATGCCGGTCACTATCTGCCTCTCTAGCCAGGATTCGGTATTGCTCACGGCCTCGGGCGGTGGCGGCACTGGCACATACACCTGGCTCGGGCGGGGCAGCATAGGCGGCGGGGCCTATAAAGGCAGCAGCATCTGGGCCAAAGACAGCGGCTGGTATCAGGTGATGAGTTACGATAGTGCCAGCGGCTGCCGGGGCCAAGGCTCGGTTTATGTGCGGGTAGTGCCCAAGATGACACCCGTGATTACCCTATCGGGCAGCGTCCTGAGCGTGCCGGCGGTGTATGCTTCTTACCAGTGGTTCAAAGGCGGGGTGCTGATAGCCGGTGCCACGTCCAGTACCTACACGGCTACGAGCAACGGGCGATATACCATCCGGGTGTCGATACGCGCAGCCGAATGCCAGGACAGCGCTTCTTACAACCTGTCGAACCTGGGCATAGGCGGCCATACAGGTATTCTTGAGTATCTAAGTCTGTATCCCAATCCGGCCCATAATGGCCGTTTCAATATCTCTTTAGATGCCAAACAGCCCATGAAAGACGTGGGCATCCGCATCAGCGATGTAACGGGCCGGCAAGTGCTGAGCAGACAATACAGTCAGCCCGGCAAAAGCATGTTTGAAGAAATCAATCTGGGTGGGGCTTCGCCTGGAATCTACTTTGTCCGCATCACGGCGGATGGAGCGTCATTCATCCGAAGGCTGAGTGTAGAGTAGGCTAAATTCAAGAATTCATTTTGGAATGCCGCCCCCACGTATTGGAGGCGGCTTTTTGCTCTTCATCACCAGCCATATAGCATTAAAAAAGGCTGCCTCTTTAGTGACAGCCTGATTTATCATTTTCTTTCGGAGATTAAGCCCCGGCAGTTGCTTTCTTAGCGACCTTTTCGGTTGAGCGGCGCTTTTCCTTAATGCGGGCACTCTTTCCGCTGCGTGCACGCAGGTAGTAAAGCTTGGCCCGGCGCACCCGACCACTCTTGTTCAGTTCAATCGAGTCAATGTTGGGGGAAAAAAGAGGGAATAAGCGTTCTACACCGATTCCATCACTGATTTTGCGTACGGTAAAGGTTTGGGTAGCACCGCTGCCCTGACGTTTGATTACGTCGCCCTTGAAGCTTTGGATACGCTCTTTGTTGCCTTCTACGATCTTGTAGTTAACAGTAACGTTATCGCCTGCTTTGAAAGCGGGGAACTCGCGGGCGGGGCTCATTTGCTGGTGGATAAATGCTGCGGCGTCCATGGTCAATTCATTTTGGGCGGCAAAAATAAGGGCTTCGCAGCATTATGGAAGCATTATTTTTTAAAAAAACGGATGCCAGCCTGGAACTTCCCGAGCTAACGCTTCCCAGTGGTTCAAGTCTTCCCAAAAAATTCATCATCCAGCAGGTCCGGGCGACGTTGCTCCGTGCGCTTTAGGGCTTCATCATGCCGCCAGGAATCCACCTTCAGTGGGTCTCCGGAAAGTAAGACGGCAGGCACTGAAGCACCCCGCCATTCTGCAGGGCGGGTATAAACTGGTGGCGCCAGCAATCCATCCTGGAAAGAATCGAAGAGGGCGGACGTCTCATCGTTGAGAACGCCCGGGATGAGCCGTCCCACGGCATCCACCACCACTGCAGCCGCTAATTCCCCCCCACTGAGCACATAATCGCCAATCGAAATTTCCATCGTCACATAGCGTTCCCTGATGCGTTCATCTATGCCTTTGTAATGACCGCAAATGATAATAATGGCTTCTTTCATTGATAGCCTGTTGGCTGTCTGTTGCTGGAAGAGGGCACCATCCGGCGTCATGTAGATAATCTCATCATAGCGCCGCTCTTCTTGCAACTTTTCAATCAGGACAGCCAACGGTTCGGGCATCATCACCATGCCGGCACCACCGCCAAAAGGGTAATCGTCCACCTGGCCATGCCTATAGGGTGTATGGTCGCGGAGGTTATGTACCTGTATTTCAATCAAGCTGCGTTCCTGTGCTCGTTTCAAGATGGAATGACCCAGCGGCGAGAGCAGCAGATCAGGAACTACAGAAATAATATCAACGCGTAACACAGGAGAAACAGTTGGGTTTATGCGTACACCTCTAATAGCCCTTCGGGTATGCTCAGGTAGAGTTTCCGGTTGGGGATGTCAATCTTAAGTAAGGTCTGGTCAATGAGCGGCAACAAGGCTTCTTTACCCCGAAAATGCACGGTCGCGAGCCATTGTTGCGCTGTTTGATACACATCTTCCACAGGCCCCAAAGAGCCGGCTTGTTCGTCTATGGCTTCGAATCCAATCCACAGCAAGGGCGAATCCTGCCCGATTGTTGCCAGCACTTTTTCTTCTACAAAAACCTCCTTCCCAACCAACATCTTTGCCGTTTCCGGGAGGTCTGTGTCTTCCAGGTGCAGGATGATTTCTTCTTCCTGATCCCGTTTGATTTTCGAAATGAAATATGGAATATGGCTGCCTTTACGCAAGGCAACAAAAAGCACATCGCCGGCCTTGAGCCAGCCCGTTTTACCGGTGATATGAGTCAGAATCAAATCACCCTGGACGCCATGTGTGGCTACTAGCTTTCCGATACGCAACATAGAGCGGCAAAAGTAAAGCCGGGACAAGAAGGCTCAGGCGGCGCATACAATTGGCTTTTCTATGGATGAGAGCAGACTTTAGAAATTGTAGGAAAAGCCGAAGCTCATCACTTCTTTGATTTGCCACCAGCCCAGGCCCGCATCGGGCTCATCCTTCTCCATCATCGTCCCGCTGGTCGGGTCAAGGTATTGCTTGCTGTAAGGGATGTCGTTATCGTAAGTGGCTGTCAGGGCGAAATTCAGGCTGAAGAATTTACTCAGTTTATAGCTGATGAGGTTATCCCAGAACACGTCAATATTGCCTGGGTTGTCGTGAACGACCACATTTCCGAGGCTGTCTTTTTTGTCTTTTGCCAGGTAATTTGAATACAGGTCCAACTGGGTTTTCCAGCTCAGGTTATTGCTCAGCTTCGTCTCATAGCGTGCGGTGAAATAGGCGCCGAGCTCCAGTCGGCTGGTCTTGCCATAATCAATACCAAAAGCCCCTGCCGGCATGCGGGAGGTGTACTTCTTATCCGCAAGGATCAGGCGCAGGGCAACCGGCGAAAGGAAGACGGTAAAGTTGTTTCCACCGCGGTATTCCATACCCGCTGCCAGTGTGAAATAGCCCGGAGAAAGAAAGGAGGAGGTGGGCTGTGAAGGCCAATCCGGGAGGCCATAATCATAACCGGGCGTAAACTGGCTTTTGAAATTGAACAAGCCCATCAGATAAAGCTTCCGCTTATCATGCACCCGGACACCATACTTAGAAGTCAGGTCTATCCGGTCATCTACTTTCCGGGGCACGAAGTGGTTGGAATAAGCATAAAACAAGCTATAAGAGGCATCCAGGCTGTTGCTCCATACCTGACGGTGATACAGCCGGGTGAGCCGGGCGCTGAACAACCCATCAATAGCCAGCGAAACCAGTTCGCCGCCGGCTGCCCAATTATGCAGGTAGCCCTGATTAATGCCCAGTTTAGTCACCCCGCTGTGCAGCCAGGCTACGGTGTCTTTATCATCATAGCTGAATGCTTTTTGCAGCTTATCTGCATTGGGTAATTGGGCCATTGAAGTGCCGGCATGAGCCAGGCATAGCCCTGCTAAAAAAATACGCTTCATAGTATCATGTGCCTGCGGAAATGGAAACAGGATTTCGGGCGCAAAAAAACATAAGTCAGATTATACTGCTTGGCCTCTTTATGACCCGGAAGGAAAAAATCTTCAATAAAAAATGCACATCCGTCATCCGACATAGAAAAACAGGAGTTTTTTTACCGGGGCCGGTAGCCGCTCTGTTGCAGCAGGGCAGCCGCATCCTTTTGAGAAAGGATGGCTTGAATATCCTGGTCTGAATGGCTTTCAGCATACTTCTGCACGATTTGAAAACCCAGCCAGGAGCCTACATTCCCCGGGCTTTGCGGCGGCATACCGGCTGCGGTAGGCCCGTCTTGCACATAGCGCAAAATCTTCCCCCAGTTCGTTTCATAAAGCATATTCCCTTTCACAAAAAAATTATAGACTCCTGCTTCATTTTTCTGACACCAGTCGAGCTGAACCTTGCTGAATCCCAGGCGCAACTCTTCAGGCAAGAAGGGCAACACTTTGGAAAGGAAATATTGCTCTTTGCCCCGCTGAATCATCATATCCAGCAGGCTGCGCCCTTCTGCCGTAAAGGGATGCAGGTTTTCATAGAGTGCGCGAAAAGCAAATACCGGCACGGCTTCCGGGCGTAGCTGTGGCAGCATATAATCGGGAATCCCAACTGAACGATAGAAGGGATAATGTTCCCCCAAAAACATATCGAGCCCGATTCCCAGCAAGCTGGTATCTACCGTGACGGCACTCCAATTGTTCAGGCCGGAAATGAAATAGACAATCCGTGGAATGCTGCGCCCGGGAAAATAATGCTGATAGTAAGCGAAGCCCTGGCGCAACGGTTCGTCAATCATTTCGGTGTTGGGATAATGACGGGCAACTGTGTCAAACAAACCGCGGTAATCGCCATAGGTCAGGAAGGTGTGCAGGTCACGGCAGATGCCCGAAGTGGTATCGGCATACTGCCCGTTGATATTGAACTGCATCAGGTTGTCGAGCCAGAAATCGAGGAAGTCGGGGTATTTCTGCTGAAGCTGCCGCAGCCCGGCGGCAATGTGATTCGTGTCTATGGCCGCCAGGTCGCGGTCGAAGCGGCGGGTGTTGAGCGAAATCTTACTGTCTGACACCTTGGGCGCCGATCCATCTTGCCCGCAGGCAGCCAGCATCAGTAGAGAAAAGGGTACCAGAACCTGGAAGAATAAAGATCTCAGTCGGCGGTTTGAGCAAGAAAACATGGCCGGCGAAATTAAGGCTACGCTCATGGCCTTATGTTTGTTGCAGCATCTTCTAAGCCCAAACCAGAACCATGAAAAGACACCTTATCTGCGCCAGCCTGCTCTTATTTTCCAGCCTTTGCTCCTATGCGCAGCAGAGCGACGCTCCCAAACAACATTCCCGGATTGACGTGAACCGACTACGTTTTGGCGCTTTTATCGCCCCAAACATCAGTTGGATGAAACCTACCGCTGCCACGGATGATGCCAAGCAATATGATGTGAGCAATGAAGGGCTGAAGATGGGCTTCACCTATGGAATCATGGTGGATTATTTCTTCGCTGATAATTATGGCCTCGTCAGTGGGCTGAGCGTCACAAGTACCGGTGGAAAAATCCTGGCAAAGGCCCGTGATCAAAGTGCAGCAGCCAACAAAGTGCTCAAAGCCGATTTCAACTATCGTCTCCAATACCTCAACATTCCACTTGCCCTGAAACTGCGCACGGATGAGATTTATGGCTTCCGTTTCTTCGGCCAGGCAGGCATCACTGCTGCTATCAACATTGGTAAGAAGGCGGATTATACTGTCAACTATTATGGCTCCGATACTACAAAAGAAGCGCCCCCAGCTTCCGACACAAAAGCCAAGCTGACGGGTTCTTTTGGAATCATTGCCCCCATTTTGTTTGAGATGAATCTGGGCATCGGCGTTGAGAAGCCAGTGAGCGACAAACTCCGCTTTTATGCCGGCCTCTTTTTCAATAATGGCTTCACGCCAGATGCTACCCGCCCCGATCTGTTCGACAATGGCAACCTGGGCTATTCCGGAAAATTCGATGACGCTAAAACCCGGCTCAACAATTTTGCCCTGCGACTGGGATTGTTTTTCTAATCTGATTTTGATGTTCCTACCCCTATGCCCGTGCCTCAATGGTGCGGGCATAGTTTTACCCGCTTTCAAAAAATTTTCTTTTTAAAAAACTCGGTGTTGCCCATGACCGGCACCTCAAGAAAGAAGTGTACAAGCTTTGCCAAGCCTCACTTACAACCTTGAATTTTGCAGTTTAAATTCTGAATCCGCGATATATGCCTGAGCCTATAAAAATCTATCTCGCACAACAGAACTACCACATCGGAAATTTCGAGGCTAACACCCAAAAAATTCTTACTGCCATCCAGGAGGCACGGGCTGGTGGCGGCGACCTAATCGTGTTTCCGGAGCTAAGTATTTGTGGCTATCCACCCCGCGATTTTTTGGAGTTTGAAGATTTTATTGCTCAGTGCGAAGCAGCCCTGGAGCGTATCTGCGAAGCAGCCGATGGTATTGCCGTATTGGTGGGTGGGCCGACCCGAAACCCGCGCCCGGAAGGCAAAGACTTGTTTAATGCAGCCTTTTTTCTTCATGAAAAAAGCATCAAATCGGTCGTCCATAAAACGCTGCTTCCTACCTATGACATCTTCGATGAGTACCGCTATTTCGAACCTGCTTTTGACTGGCAGGTGATTCCTTTCAAAGGCCATCGCTTAGCTGTCACGATTTGCGAAGACATATGGAACCTCGATGCCGACCCGCTCTATCGTTTCAACCCAATGGACAAGCTGATGGCGCAGGCTCCCAGCCTGATGATTAACCTGAGCGCCTCCCCTTTCGACTATGTGCATGGCGAAGAGCGCCGGGAAGTAGTGCGTGAAAATGTGCTGCATTATGGCTTGCCGATGCTCTACTGCAATGCCGTGGGCGCCCAGACAGAAATCATCTTTGATGGCGGCTCGATGGCGATGAATGCACAGGGAGAAAGCATGCTGGAACTACCCTATTTCCAAGAGGCCTGGGGCTGTCTGGAGCTGAATGCAGACGGGAAACCCAATCAATTGCCCTTACCGCAAAAGCAGCCCCGGCTTGATGCCGTAGAAATCCCGCAACATTTTGAAGAAGCTCGGAACATAGCGTTGATTCATGAGGCTTTGCTATTAGGCATCCGGGATTATTTCGGGAAGATGGGCTTCCGGGAAGCGATTGTGGCCAGCAGCGGCGGCATTGACAGTGCTGTGGTGCTGGCATTAGCCTGCAAAGCTTTGGGCGCCGGGCATGTACGGGCTTTGCTGATGCCTTCTCCTTTTTCTTCAGCTCATTCCGTGGAGGATGCGGTTCAGCTTTCTAAAAACCTGGGCAACCCCTACGACATTGTGCCCATTGCCCCAGCCTATGAAGCCCTGTTGGCGAGCCTGAAACCACAGTTTGGCGACCTGCCCTTTTCGCTGGCCGAAGAAAATCTTCAATCAAGAATCCGGGGCAATCTGGTGATGGCAATGGCCAATAAGTTTGGCTACATCCTACTCAATACTTCCAATAAGAGCGAGCTGTCCACCGGCTATGGCACCCTGTATGGCGACATGGCAGGAGGCCTGGGCGTACTGGGTGATTTATATAAGAGGCAGGTGTATCAGCTTGCTGCTTTTATCAATCGGGAGCAGGAAATCATTCCGCGAAATATCCTGGAAAAGGCACCCAGTGCGGAATTGCGCCCGGGACAAAAAGACAGCGACAGCCTTCCGGATTATTCGGTGATGGACCCAATCCTTTATCAATACATAGAGCGGCGGCAGGGGCCAAAGGAAATTTCGGCTATGGGTTTTGATGCATCATTGGTGGCCCGCATCCTGCGCATGGTCAACATCAACGAATACAAGCGTGCCCAGTTCTGTCCCATTATCCGGGTGTCGCCAAAGGCATTTGGTGTAGGCCGGCGAGTGCCTATTGTGGGGAAATACCTTTCCTAAAAGGAAAAATCCAGGAAGTGCCCGAACGGCTCAATGAGCAAGTGCAATTCAGGAATATTCCAGCAGGAGATTCACTGAAATTGTTCATACAAACGGATGCATTCCATGGCTTCTTTCACATCATGAACCCGCAGGATGGATGCTCCTTCACACAAAGCAACCATATGAAGTGCGGTACTTCCGTTGAGGGCATCAGCAGGCTTCAGTCCCAGCGTTTCGTAAATCATCCGCTTCCTGGAAATGCCGGCAAGTATGGGATGGCCAATGGCCCGAAAGGCACTCAGTTCATTGAGCAAGGCATAGTTGTGTGCTTTCGTTTTTCCAAAGCCAAAGCCGGGGTCTAGAATCAAATCCTGAATGCCTGCATGGCGGCAACGGAGGGCCGTGTCTTTCAAAAAGTCGAACACCTCTTGCACCACATGTTCATACTGGGGATTATCCTGCATCGTGCGGGGCGTGCCTTGCATGTGCATTGCGATGTAGGGCACCTTCAACCGGGCAACGGTGGGCAGCATCCCTTCATCGCTACCGGCACAGACATCATTGATGATACGGGCACCCGCTGCCACACAGGCTTCCGCAACTCTCGCCCGAAACGTATCTACCGACAGCCAGGCCTCTGGAAACCGTTGCACTATTGAAGTGATCAAGGGCAACACCCGCTGCAACTCTTCCGACTCAGAAACTTCTTCTGCTCCCGATCGTGTAGAAACACCGCCCACATCCAGAATTGCAGCGCCCTCCTGCAACATTTTTTCTGCCAATGCCAGCAGGCGGTCCGGTTCGGCTGAGCCGGTGTAAAAACTGTCCGGGCTTGCATTGAGGATGCCCATCACAATCGGGCGTTCCAGAGAAAGCAAGTGGCCCTGGCTGCTCAGGGAAGCTGCGACGGGCAATAATGTATTTTTGAAGGCCATCCTTTTTCAAAGAAAATGCACGACACCGGCACGGCCAATTCCGCTTCTGCAAGGCCTGATACCCTGAGTCAATATCGCGAAGTAACAGCTGCCTGTCGCAAACTTTTCCTCCAGAAAGCGGCTGATTACGGCACAAGCTGGCGCGTACTGCGACCCATCTCCATCGTGGATCAGATTTACATCAAGGCCTGGCGCATCCGTCAGATTCAGGAGAAAGGGGTACAGCGTATTTCAGACTCTATTGCCAGCGAGTTTGTCGGCATCATTAACTATGGCATCATTGCCCTGGTGCAGCAACGAGCTATAGATGACCCAGACTGGGAATGGCCGATGGAACGAGTACAACAGGCTTACGACTCGGAATTGCAGCAGGTAGAAACCCTGATGATGGAGAAAAACCATGACTATGGCGAGGCATGGCGCCAAATGAGCCAGGAGAGCCTGGCCGACCTCATCTTAGTGAAGCTGTTGCGCATCCGGCAAATCATCGCCAACGAAGGCGCCACCCAAGTGAGCGAAGGCGCGGATGCCAACTTCCGCGACATCATCAACTATGCTGTGTTTGCCCTCATCATGCTGGGCCGGCAACAGCCCTGAACTCCGTAAGCTTCAGCCGGGCGGTAACCTAAACTTGTCTTAAAGCCTAATCATCATCCGACGCGGGCTATTGGTATTTTAAGCTTCTTTGCAGGCACAGCTTTCTATCATGGCTAATCATACTCTTCCTGCAAAAAAATTCAGTGCTCTAAATATTTTCCTGCAAGTGCTTCGAGTGCTGATGGGCTTGCTGTTTATTTTTTCCGGTGTCGTCAAAGCCAATGACCCCAGTGGGCTGGCCAACAAGATGGCTGAATTCTTTGAGCCTACCGTGCTCAACTTGCCCAGCCTGATTCCGCATGCGCTCACGTTCTCCGTGATCATGATTGCCTGCGAAATCATCTTTGGAGTGGCCCTCTTGCTGGGCTTTGCCTGGCGCTTCTTCGCCTGGCTGATGCTGGGCCTGAATATCTTCTTCACCTTCCTGACAGCCTATATCTATTACTGGGATATCATCCGCCATTCAGCCAAGGTGCGCGAGTGCGGCTGCTTCGGCGACTGCATCAAAATTTCTAACTCAGAGACATTCTGGAAAGATGTGGTGCTGCTGGCGATTGCCATCCTGCTGTTTATCTACCGCAGCCGCATCCGCCCGGTGATGCCTAAGTATCCCAATACCTCTGTCTTTATCCTTTCCGTATTCTTTGCCCTGGGTATCCAGTGGTGGGCTTTGGAGCATCTGCCTTTCTACGACTGCATGCCCTATGCAGTAGGTAAAAACATTTGTGAAGGCATGCAACAGCCCAAAGGTTGCATTCCAGACAGTGTGGCCATGGTGTTTGTGTACAAACACAACGGCAAGCTGGAAGATGTGGGCATGGATCAGTTGGCCAGCCTGGATAGCACCTGGGAATTTGTGGACCGAAAAGACAAAGTGGTACGCAAGGGCAATGGCCTCTGCGACCCTTCCATCAAAGACTTCGTGGTGAACGACTACAACGGCAACGACCAGACCCAGGCCATGCTTCAAGACCCGGGCTATAAATTCCTGATCTTCCTGAGAGACCCTGCTCATGCCCGCCAGGATAATCTGGACAAGTTGCGTGCGCTTTCAGCCGAAGCTTCCGCAAAAGGCATCCCAATTTATGTGCTTTCCTCCGGTAGCCGCGAGGCCAATGATGCATGGCAAAAGATGGCCGCTTTGCGCAGCTCAGAGATGTACAGCTTTGACCAAACCGCCAGCAAAACCGCGATGCGCACGGACCCGGGCCTGATGCTGCTGCATGGCTGCGTCATCGAAGGCAAATGGAGTTTCCGCGATTATCCGGCAAGCCTAAGTGCAGCGGGCATCAAGCCCTGATGAAAACGGATAGCCTCCTCTGACCACGCTTCTTAGCGAAGGGTTTCGTGGATTTTTTTTATGTCAGCTTCAGTGCCCAGATGGAGCTGCCGTTGCGTCCTTTAGGTTTGCTGCGGCTCATATTTAGATAACAGCTATTGCCA
>JAFDYC010000023.1 GCA_018267625.1 Bacteroidota bacterium | reverse complement strand
CGCACACATAGCCCTCAGCGATGTGGACGGCGTTTACATCGCTGCGGGAAGGAATGAAATCCACAAGCCACGGACTTCCTTATTCTGGTAGCCCGTTCCGGGGAAAGCCGGCAGAGAAATAGAGAGGAAGGGGGTAAAAAAATGGATCCTTTCCCCAAATTGAATCGTGATGCCTTGTGGCCAGAAGACGAGGATTCGGATTGCTAAAACCAACCGCTCTGGTGCGCCAGGGCCATGATCTGAGCCTTGGAATTGACGTGCAGTTTTTCGTACACATTGGCGATATGCTTGCGGACGGTAAACACGCTGATGTGTAATGAAGAGGCAATGCTCTTTGCATCCTGTCCGGAGACCATCAATTGCAGAACCTCCAACTCCCGAGCGCTGATTTCCTGGGGTACTTCGGGTGCCGGTATCGTTGCTGCCGGGGTAGATTGACGCAGCAATGCCAGTGCTTTGCGGGCTATGGCCGGGCTCATGGGGGCGCCGCCAAATTCCATCACGTTGAGGGCGGCTTCCTGCAGGGCTTCTGCGCTTTCATGTTTGAGGAGGTAGCCTTCGGCGCCCGCCCGGATGGCGGCGAAGACTTTATCATCATCATCGAACACGGTCAGCACCAGGAAATGGACAGAGGGGTATAGGGGCCTGGCGCGGGCAATGGTTTCAATGCCATTCATGCGGGGCATCTCAATGTCCATAAACAAGACATCCGGGCGCAGGCTTTGGGGTAAGCCTTTGAGTTGTTCCAGGCAATCATGGCCATTGGTGGCAACGAATACCAGCTCGCATTGTGGCATGGCAGGCAGCTTACGCAGAAAGCTCTGGCGGTTCACAGCGCCATCCTCTGCAAGGGCTATTCTGATTTTCCGTTCCATGAGTTCAAAGATTGAATAGGGTTTTAGAGCCTGCAATGACCAATATTGATTAGTCAGGTTCAGCGGGACCGTATTTGGATTTCGGTGCCTTCGGTGCCTGTCTGCCATTCTATTTGGCAAGGGATATTACCGGCACGAAGTTTCATATTGGAGAGTCCGTTTCCGCCTTCTTGCTGCAGCGCTTCGGCATCCATTCCGATACCATCATCATGGATGGTAATGAACCAATCCTGGCTGCTATGGATGAGGAGCAGGAGCTGGCGGCAGCGGCTATGGCGAAGTGCATTGTTTACTGCCTCCTGCACCATCATCAGCAGGTGGTAGGATTGCGTGGGCGAAAACGCGAACGTTTCGGAAATGTCTTCTGAAACCTGCATGTTGATTTGCGGGTAATTGTTCTGCTGACGTTGCAAAAACAGTTTGATGCGGTCGCTGAGTTCGCTGAGGTTCATAGAAGGCCGGCGCATGGCCCAGATGGTGTCACTGAGTAAAGAGACCATCTGCTGAGCGTTTTCCTGAAGCAGTTGCAGGGCCGGTGACGGTACTCCTGCGCTTCGTTTCAATTCGTCTGCATGGCTCTTGATGCCGGCTGCGTAGCTACCCAGGTTGTCGTGCAGGTCGGCTGCGATGCGGCGGCGTTCTGCTTCTTCCGCATCCTTCACGGCAGTGGCTGCCAGGCGTTTTTCTTCTTCGAGGCGCAGCCGGCTTTTCCTCCGGTAGGCACGGAACAGGAGCCAGCCAATTAAGACAAACAGCAGAGACAGTATCAGCGAACCATAGAACAGGAAATTTTTCCGCGTCAGCGCCAGCTTCTGTGCGATGATGGTCGTCTCTTTTTTCTGTACCTCATACTTTGCCTGCATCTCTGCGATGGCTTCTGTAGAGCTTTTGGCTGCCACCGAATCTTTGAGAGCGATGATTTGTTTCAGGGCCAATAAATAGGCTTTGTTGTCTGCCGTGGAAGCATAAGCCTTGCTCAGCCCTTCATAATAGCGCAGCAAGAGTTCGTAATTGGGCGGCATGCCGGCGGCCCTTCTTGCCTCGTGGTAGGCGAGGCCTGCCTGGTAGGTGGCAATAGCCTTCGGGTAGTCTTTTGCATAGACATAAAAATTGCTGAGGCCTAATTGTTCATTGGAGAAATTCAGGTTGCCTTCCGTCTTTTCGCGCAGCGCCACCATGTGCAACATAGCCGTCTCTGCCTGTGGCAATCTCCCAGACCATTTATACACGTTTGCCTGCACTGCGTAGGCATTGGCGAGATAATAGAGATTGTCCAATCGTTTACAGGCGGGAATGGCCTGGGCGAGCAGTTGCAGTGCGGTATCGAATTGCTCCTGCCAGGCATACACCATGGCCATATTGATCCAGGAGTAAGCTTGCGTCTGTAGCGCTTCGGGGTTCTGTTCGCTGAACGAAAGCGCCCGCCGGAAATAATCCAATGCCTGTGGCAGCTCGTTCAGGTTGTACGAGATAACACCCAGTTCATTGTAGCAGCGGCAGAGGATGGGCAAATTGCCCATGTTTTCAGCATTCTTGGCGATGTTCAGCAAGGCTGCTACGGCTCCTTCATATTCGGCTTTGGCGGCCATAATACCGGCCTGTGCCAGACCTAGCCGCAGCGCGATATCAGCATCCGGCCCCTGACGGACTGAATAATGCGGGAGCTTGAGGCGAATGATTGAATCCGCTTCGCGAACCTGATCGTTTCGGAGCCTCGCGTTGATGATGCCGAGATAGGCATAGCCTTCTGCGGTTTTGTCGTTTAAGGCCTGGGCTGCTGACAGGCTGTGTAGTGCCAGCGGTAGCAGGCTGTCTTTAAACAGGCTTTCGTGTTCCCGGAGCAGGAGCAACTGGGCTGTGAGCTTAGCCCTTGCGTCCCGGGCTTCCGTTTCCTGCAGGCGAAGGCGGGCAATCTGTTTTGTCTGCGCACATAGAGGCAAGCAGGATAACAGCAGCAAGGTGAGGATGCAGAGGCGTTTCATGGAATGATGAAGCCTTCAAAAATATCAGTCGCAATTAGAATTTGACATGAGCGTAGGGAATGAATCCGGCACTACATAAGATTAGTAATTGCAGGCGCTATACCGCTGGAGTTCATTTGACCCAAAGCCTTTTTTCGAATGAAACAGCTCAGCATCCTCCTGGTTTTTCTATGCCTGACCACAGGTCTTCGGGCACAGACCAGCTTCGCTACCGCAGACACCATGACGGCCTCCGTGCAGAAGACCGGTACGCTGACAGGCTTAAGCCCGCAGCATTATTACAAGATGGCCATTCCGGGAAATGGTCTGATGCGGCTGGTCACCACCACGACAAACAGCGGTACGGCGCTGGGTGCCATTCAGTACAAAGTTTTCTGGAAAAATCAGACAGCCATCACCTACTATAATGTGGCCCGAAATGCTTCATCCAGTGGCTCTGATACCTTTCTAGTGGGCTGCCTTCAGACGGACAGCATCTACATCCTGCTCGATAATTATTATGGAGGCCAGTCCTTGAATTACAGCCTGCGCTGCGATATCCTGGGGCAGGCGCCCAACAATGAAACCCAGGCCAACGAAACCCAGGCCAGTGCAGAGCTGTTGCCCATGGGGGTGCAGCGCAACGGTCATATTTCATTCGCTACCATCAGCGGGCCCGATGTGGACGATTACTACAAGATTGTCTTTCCCCGTGAAGGCACATTCAGGCTCTATACCGATGCCACCATCTTGTACCCGAATGGTTCTGCGCCGGCACCGGTACTCTATTTCTACAACCGCTTTGGCACTGCAATAAGTTATTTCCAGGCCACAGGAACAGGAGTAGGCTACGCTTCAATTGGTGGTGCTTATGGCCCTGCTTTCACACATGCATACGACACCATCAGCATCTATGCCCGGTCAGCCGACACTTTCTTTTTGCGTGTTTATGATTACCACTCGGGACTGGGGCTTGCATTCAGTGCTTCGTACAGCCTGCGCTGGGAGCTTACCGACACCGCCATCAACGATGAACCCAGCCCCAATGAAACTATTGCTCAAGCACCCTTGTTGCCGGAAGATTCTACGGTTCATGGCCATATTTCTTATGTCAACTCGAATGGGGCTGATGTGGATGATTACTACAAAATCGTACTGGCAAAGGATGCTACCATTACGCTGTTTGCTACGGCAAAAAACACCTGGAACCGGCAGGCAAATCCCGCTCCCACAATTTATGTTCTGGATAAAGGAGGGAATGGGCTTACTGTGGCTGATAATGCGGGTGCACAAAGTGGCTCATTACGCGTGGCAAATGCGTCTGCAGTTCCTTTTTTGGGCTCGGTCAGCGACACGATGCATGTGTTTGGCCGCGCCAAAGACACCTTTTATATCCGCGTGTACAATTACCATTCTGGTATGGGCTGGGCCTGGGCGGCATCGTATTCCTTACGCTATCAGCTCACAGACACCGCAGCATCAAATGAATCAGAACCCAATGATGCCTTGAACACGGCTCAGGCCCTACGAGAAGGTGACACCATCCGGGGCCATGTGACGTATATCAACGGCAGCGGTGCAACTGATATTGACGACTACTACCGCATCGTGAAACCTAAGGAAGGTGCAATCCGTCTGTACATCCGCGCCCGCAACAACTGGGGCTATGCAGGCACCTCCTGGTCGCCGGGTGTTTGGGCATTTAATAAGCAGGGCAATGCGCTGCTTGTGAAAAGTGCCACGGGCGCAGTATCCGGAAGTGGGATGCGGGTGCACAATAATTATTATGTGCCTTATGGAGCGACCGTATCCGACACCATGCTCATCGAATGCGTCAGCAGCGATACGATGTACTTGCGGCTGCAGAACTATTTCAATTTTCAGTATGGAGGATGGTCGGCTGCCTATGAATTCAGTTATGAATACTTGCCTCCTGCAAAATCGCATCTGAGCTATGCCCGGGTGGGCAATGATTTTGGCTTTGCCAATGAAGCACTGAACGCAAAAAGCTACCTCTGGCTCATGGGCAACGGCCAGCAGTTTTCCAGTTTCCATGCTCCCGTCACAACCTATGTCCCCGGCAACTATGACGTGAAGCTGATCGCTATTGATAATACCTGCAACTACCGCGACACTGCGATGCGCAACATCACCGTTGCAGGCATCGAATATTATACGCCCAAGCGGGCCGGGAAAGGCGGTGATGCCATCCTCGAAGTGTTTGGCGGTGCATTGGATACCGGCACCGTGGTGAAGCTGGTGCAGGGTGGAACAACCCTTACGCCGCGTGTGAAATACATCAACCGCAGATTGAATCACCTGACTGCCGATTTCGACCTGCACCTGGTGAACACAGGCCTGTATGATGTCGTCATTCAGGTGCCCGGCCAGGCACCGATCACATACACCAACGGGTTCCAGGTGGATGCTTTTGAATACCCCTATGCCTGGGCCACCGTGAAAGCACCCTGGCGCATCCGCACGAATGTGGACAATGTCTTCAGCCTGGTGGTAGGCAACCGGGGAAATGTGACGGCCAGTGGCGTAGTAGTGGCCGTGGCCTGGCCCAAAGCCGCTCAGGTGACCTGGAAGGCGAAATTTCATCAGCCGGATTTCAGCAAGGACGATACGCTGGTTACGGATACTGCTACCTACATCTTTCCTAACGAAGCCTATCGGTATATCTATGACAGCACCAACACGACTGTACCCATTGACAGCTTCAACGGGCAGCCTTTCGATGGTTATATCCGGTATCTACAGATCGCCCATTTGCCCGCAAAGGGTACTATCGAAATCCCCTTTACGGTCCGAGCTTCAACCCAGGCAGATCTGCGCTTTCATTGCTACACCCATCAACCCAATTTCTTAGGCTCCTGCCCCACCGGAAACTATGAAGACTATGCGGATGGCATCTCTTCAGAATTGTTAGACGGTGCCGACATGTTTGCAGACCAAACCAAAATCCCCTTGTTCCAGGCATTCACCAAATCTGCCAAAATCGGACAGAAGCATATGCAGTCTGCTTCCTCCTATCTGGGTAAGGAATTCTGGGCCTGGTATGATGGCTACGAAACCGACCATGAAGCCAACCTCGCCGATTGGATCCGGGAGACGGGTGCCAATAACGAATATGCCCGGGAGGTTGCTGCGAAGGAAATTGCCGGACTACTTTTCAAACAAGGGATTGCCAAAGCAGTATCGAACAATGAACAAATCTTAGCCATCAACCGTATGCTGGCCAAAAACCCAAACCTGAGCGCGAAGAATTATGAAGCGACCATCAAGATCCTGAACCGGCTGGGGAAAAACACGCCCAACATCAACTATGACCGCCTCAAACTGCTTACAGAACTTTTCGACGATACTAAAAACTTCTATGACCTGAATGAAAAAATGAAAAAGCTGGAAGAACTCCTCAAAGACTGTCCGGAACTCAAAGAACAAGAACAATCCCTGCGCGACTTGCTGAACCAGGAGCTAAACCACCGCGACCCGAACCAAATGTTAACTTATTCCAGAAACTCTTTTGACCCCAACAGCATCACCGGCCCCACCGGCATTGACTCGCCCCGATACCTGAACAATTTCCAGCCCCAGCCCTTTATCATTCATTTCGAAAACCTGGACAGCGCTGGCGCAGATGCCCAGGAAGTAATCGTCCGGGATACGATTGATAAAGCAAGCTTCGACCTGACGAGCATCAGCCTGGGAGATGTCTGGGTGGGCACCCAACAATTTCGTGCACCCATCGGGCGGAACAACTTCGTCCTGGAGCAACTGCTGGACAGCATACCGGGCATGAAGCTGCGCATCATCGCCCATACAGACACCGCCACGGGCATTGTTTCCTGGCACTTCTCCTCGATAGACACAGCAACAATGGGCCGCCCGGTATTCAATGGATTCCTGCCTCCCAACCAAAACAAGCCTCAGGGAGAAGCCTCCGTGAGCTACACCATCACGCCACGAAATAGCCTCGCCGATGGCAGCCTGCTGAGCAGCAAAGCCAGTATCTGGTTCGATGAAAACGCAGCCATCACTACAGCCGCCTGGCTCAATAAACTGGACATAGCACCGCCTTCCAGCAGCATTGTTTCAGGTGCTGTGAGTGCCGATACCGTCATCAGGTTGAATCTTTCCGGCACAGATGCTTCATCCGGCATCCGCAGCTACCAGATTTATTGCTCCACCAACTCAGGCCCCTGGCATCGCATTGGCCAATGCAGCGCTGATAGCGTCATCATTCAGGGGCAGTATGATTCCAGCTACCGCTTCTACGTTACTGCTATTGATCAGGTGGGCAATCAGGAGCAAAAGACACCCCTTGCCGAATACAGTGTGACGATGCCAATGGGAATCGAATTCAAAGCCCTGGCTGCCACAGGTGCCTCACTAATAGTCTTCCCAAATCCTGCATCGGACCATGCCAGCCTACGCATCAACCTGATGCGCCGCTCAGCCTTCAGCCTGCAATTGCAAAACATGATGGGCCAACGCGTAGCCGACCTGTATTCAGGCACAGCCAGCGGCATCGTGACCCACAGCTTCGGGCTGAGCAGACTATCCGCCGGCATATACATGGTCGTCTTGAAACTGGATGGGAAGCAAACCCAAACAGCAAAACTCATCGTTATTCATTAAACCAGGATTCCATTCATGACACCAGGAAGTTGCTTCACCGAGGCAACTTTCTTTTTTTTTTGAGTCAGCATTCGGAAGCCGATGAAGCATCCGTTGCGTCGCACGCTGAGGGGCCAGTGCTGCTATTTGGCTTTTCTCGTGGCATCTGTATGGGCACCGTAGGAAGGCTCGAAATTCCGGTAAGCTACAGCTCAGGATTTTGCTGAACTTTTGCTCCGTCATTTCCACAACGCTATTCCCAGCTTTCGTTGCGGCAGGGCACATGCGCAATATTGACTCATGCCATCCCGCATCCTCATCCTGACCAACCGCGTTCCCTATCCCCTGCATGATGGGGGTGCCCTGGCTATGGATGCCCTGATCCGGGGCTACCACCAGGCCGGCTGGCAAGTGCACGTGCTGGCCATGAACACCAGCCGCCACCCGGTAGCCGCCGACAAACTATCCACACTCTACCCGCAGATTGCCGGCTTCCACACTGTGGCGATGGATAACAACATTCGCCCTGCCGCCCTGCTGAAAAACCTGCTCTTCAGCCGCGAACCAGAACATGCCAGCCGTTTCCGAAGTGATTTGTTTGCAGAAAAATTATCCAGCCTGCTCACAAAGATTCAGCCCCAAGTGGTGCAGCTTGAAAGCCCTTTTCTGGCGGGTTATATCCCACTCATCCGTCAGGTGGTGCCCTGCAAGGTGGTGTACCGTGCACACAATATTGAGAGCCAGATTTGGCTGCGCCTGGCCCAGGCTGCTGCCGGCCCCCGTGCGGCATACCTCCGCAACCTCGCCCGTCGCATGACCGTCTTTGAGCAAAAACTCTGGCAAGAGGCCGACCTGATTGCAGCGATTACCGAGGCAGATGCCCGGGTGATGCAGGCGCAGCATCTGGCTACGCCAGTAGTGGTTGTTCCTTTTGGAATTGCCGCCCCGGAACAAACCTTTCAATTCCCGCCCTTGCCCCTGAGGCTTTACCACATTGGTGCTATGGACTGGCTGCCCAACCGGGAGGCCCTGCAATGGTTTTTGCAGGAAGTATGGCCCAAACTATATGCCCAATTGCCGGAACTGAGCTTCCATTTTGCGGGCCGCGCCATGCCCGATGTGCTAAAGGAAAGATTGCCTGCCGGGGCCTTTTGTGCGGGCGAAGTGGGGGATGCTGCTTCCTTCATTTCTGACAAACATCTTCTGGTTGTCCCCTTGCGTTCGGGTAGCGGCATCCGCGTTAAGACGCTGGAAGGTATGGCTGCCGGCAAGCTGGTGATCAGCACGGACGTGGGGATGCAAGGCATTGATGCGGAGGCAGGGCGGCAGTACCTGCGGGCGAACACTTCGGAAGAATTTATGGCGCAGATAGCCTGGGCGGCGGCACATACGGAGGAAGTTATCCGCATTTCAGGATCGGCAGCGGAGTTTCTGCGGGAGCGCTACGATGCGAGGAAGATTATGCAGGCTTTCTTGCCCGCCTTGCAGTCCTGAGGGTATTTCGTCATCTGGTTTTTACATGGAAAGCCGATGCTGAGATCCGGCTGAAGGCAATGATCCTTAAACTCGTTCAGGGCAAGCTGCAACAGAAGATTCACAGGCTTCCTGAATCAGGTAACATAAAAATTTTCATTGCTGTTTCTTAGGCTTTCGATAAGCTGAGTTCCGTATTGGAGCGGCGTTCAGGCAATACCTTTGCACCTGATATGTTAGACACTATAGAGGCCGCATTGGCTGATATCCGCTCGGGCAAACTGGTGATAGTTGTGGATGATGAAGACCGTGAGAACGAGGGTGACTTCATCACGGCGGCGCGGAATGTGACACCAGAGGTAATCAATTTCATGAGCAAGCATGGCCGCGGGCTGATTTGCGCACCAGTGACGGAAGAGCGCTGTGAGCAACTGGGCCTGAAGCTGATGGTGGAGCATAATACAGTATTGCATCAGACCCCCTTCACCGTGTCGGTGGACCTGAAAGGGCATGGTTGCACCACGGGCATTTCGGCTGCTGACCGTGCCAAGACCGTACAGGCGCTGATAGACCCTGCCACGAAGCCGGATGACCTTGGCAGGCCCGGCCATATCTTCCCTTTGCGAGCGCGTAGTGAGGGAGTGTTGCGTCGTTCGGGTCATACAGAAGCTACGGTGGATCTGGCGCGGCTTGCGGGTTTTGAGCCTGCCGGGGTGCTGGTGGAAATCATGAATGACGATGGAACGATGGCCCGACTGCCCCAGCTCCAGGAGATAGCGAAGCAGTTTGAGCTGAAGATTATTTCGATCAAAGACCTGATAGCCTATCGCCTGCAAAAGGAGAGCCTGATCGAAGAGGAAGTGCGTGTGCATATGCCTACTAAACACGGCATGTTTGAGCTGGTGGCGTTTCGGCAAATCAATACCGGTGAGCATCACCTGGCATTGATTAAAGGGCAGTGGGAACAGGACGAGCCAATACTGGTGCGGGTGCATTCATCCTGCTTTACAGGCGATATCCTGCATTCACTTCGCTGCGATTGTGGGGAGCAATTGGCCCGCTCTATGGAGATGGTGGAGCGGGAAGGCAAGGGCATTATCCTTTACATGAATCAGGAAGGCCGGGGCATAGGACTGCTGAATAAACTGAAAGCCTACAAGCTGCAGGAAGAAGGTAAAGACACCGTGGAGGCGAATCTGGCTCTGGGCTTTAAGACCGACCAGCGCGACTATGGCGTGGGGGCGCAAATTCTCCGATACCTCGGTGCAACGAAGCTGCGTTTGATGAGTAATAATCCAAGGAAACGGGCAGGGCTATTGGGTTATGGGATTGAAATCGTGGAAACGGTGCCTATTGAAATTGCGCCCAACCCTTTCAATGAATTTTACCTCAAGACCAAGCGGGATAAAATGGGCCATGAGATTTTAAAGTGAGCTTATCCTGCCCTTGAAGCTACTCTTCCTTGCCAACCGTACGCCCTATCCGCCTTATCGCGGAGATAAGCTCAAGATTTTTCATCTGGCGAAAAGACTTGCAGCAAAAGGCCACGAGCTGCACCTGCTCAGCTTCGCACAATGCGCTGCCGATAGGGAAGCCCAAGCGGAGCTGGAGCGCATATTTGCTTCCGTAAACCTGATTCAATTACCCCCCTGGAAGTCAGCCCTGCATTGCCTTTCTGCATTATGGGACCCAAAACCCCTGCAAGTACTCTACTTCCAGGATGCTGCCTTCCGAAAAGCCTTGTTGCGCTTGCTGGAAGAGCATCACTTCGATGCCATCCATGTGCAGCATCTGCGCATGGCACCCTACCTCGCCGGGCAGCATTCCATACCCAGGATATTAGACTTGCCGGATGCCTTTTCGCTTTACTGGCAACGCCGGGCAGCATCAGAAAGAAACTTTTTTAAGCGCTTATTTCAGCAGGCAGAATACCGGAGGGTACTACACTACGAACCCGTGATACAGGCTTACGATATGACCCTCGCCTGTTCTGACGAAGACATTCAATACCTGCGCAAGACCCACCATGCAGATAAGCTACGCCTGTTGCCCAATGGGGTGGACTTAACGCATTTTGCGCCCCGGGCACATGACTATAGCCATCATCATACTTTGCTTTTTACCGGCAATATGGACTATGCGCCCAATGTGGATGCCGTTCTCTATTTCCACGCTGAAATCCTGCCCCTGATCCGGCGATATCATCCGCAAATCCGGTTTGTGATAGCGGGCCAGCATCCCCTGCCTTCTGTGCTGGCTTTGGCTGGGAAAGGGGTTGAAGTGACCGGCTTTGTAAAAGACCTGGCAGAGCAATACAATGCTGCTAGTGTAGTGGTAGCACCGCTGCGCTTTGGTGCCGGTACGCAAAACAAAGTGCTGGAGGCAATGGCGATGGGCATCCCCGTCGTATGTTCCGAAATCGGCTTTGCGGGCCTGGGCATCGCACAGGGGCAAGGAGCATTCAGGCAAAACAATCCCGAAGATTTTGCTCAATCGGTACTCGACTTGCTGGAAAGTGAATCGCTGCGTTGCGATACCGGCAGACAGGGAATCGAAGTCATGCGTGAGCGCTTTGGTTGGGATGCCATTACCACAAGGCTGGAAGGCTATTTTGAAGAGCTAACCACAGGAAAATCATGAACCCTAAGCGGGGTGTTTAAGTCCAATCAAGCGGGTAACATGCTGAAATCAAGGTTTATTCAGGAAATTCACTGGCGCCTGACTGGGGGCTCCTGAACTTGATTAAGAATGAATTAAGGAAATTATCCCCTTCCCCTTCGCAGCCGTTTCCCTGCGCTATGTATTTTTGCGCCCTCATTCGAACCAATTTTTAAACAAAACCTAATATGCAGGAGACAGGGACGAAAAACCCGGCAGCTAGCCTGACTGATCTGGGATTAGATGTAGCCATTGCTCATTGGAATCTTGCCCCCGAGGTGCTGACTCAAAAGGCACTGGAACTGGGCCAGGGTGTACTGAACGACACGGGCGCGCTGAGCGTCAGCACCGGTAAGTTCACCGGCCGCTCGCCTAAGGACAAGTTCACCGTGAAGGATGCGATTACCGAGCATAGTGTGGACTGGGGAGATATCAACATTCCCTTCGAACCTGCTGACTTCGACAAGCTCTACCTCGATGTTTGCGACTACTTCAAGGGTAAAGAAGTGTGGGTGCGCGACAGCTATGCCTGTGCCGACCCTAAGTTCCGCCTCAACATCCGCGTGGTCAACGAAACCCCTTGGGCCAATCTCTTTTGCAACGACCTCTTCTTGCGCCCTACGGCGGAAGAAATCAAAACCCAGCAACCGGATTGGGTCATCATTCAGGCTCCTTTTTTCCTTGCCGACCCTGCCAAACACAAAACCCGCCAGGGCAACTTCACCATCGTCAATTTCACACGCCGTATCGTGCTGATTGGTGGCTCCTCCTACACCGGAGAAATCAAAAAAGGCATCTTCGGGGTTCTCAATTTCATCCTGCCTCACGACCATAAAGTACTCTCCATGCACTGCTCGGCCAACGAAGGCGAACAGGGTGATGTATCCTTATTTTTTGGCCTTTCCGGCACGGGCAAAACCACGCTCTCTGCCGACCCGCACCGCGCCCTTATCGGCGACGATGAACACGGTTGGGCCGATGGCTCTGTCTTCAACTTTGAAGGAGGTTGCTATGCCAAATGCATTGACCTTTCCAAAGAAAAAGAACCTCAAATCTGGGAAGCGGTCAAGCCTGGCGCCCTGCTCGAAAACATCACCTTCTTTGAAGGCAGCAACGTGGTGAACTATGCCGATGCCTCGATGACGGAAAATACCCGGGTCGCATATCCCATTGATTTTATCCCCAATGCCAAGGAAAAATCATACGGTGGTGACCCGAAGAATATCTTCTTCCTTACCGCTGACGCTTTCGGGATTCTCCCCCCCATTTCCAAGCTCACGGTGCCTCAGGCCATGTTCCAGTTTATCTCAGGCTATACAGCGAAGGTTGCCGGTACCGAGGTAGGTGTTACTGAGCCTCAACCTACATTCTCAGCCTGCTTTGGTAAGGTGTTCCTGCCCCTGCACCCCGCCAAATATGCTGAGCTTTTAGGTAAAAAACTGGCAGCTCATCCAGACGTAAACGTATGGTTGGTAAACACCGGTTGGACCGGAGGCCCTTACGGTGTGGGCAAGCGCATGAGCCTGAAACATACCCGCTCCATCATCACAGCAGCCATGAATGGCGAGTTGAATCATGTTGAATATGTAGCCCATCCTTTGTTCGGCGTGCTCATTCCGCAAAGCGTACCCGGTGTACCTGGCGAAGTACTCAACCCCCGCGACACCTGGGCCGACAAGGAAGCTTACGACAAGAAGGCAGCCGAACTCGCAGAGCGCTTCAACAAAAACTTCGAAAAATATGCCTCTGAATCCAGCGAAGAAATCAAAAACGCTGCGCCGAAGACGGTATTGGAAACGGCTTAATCACCTTTCATAACAACTAAGCAGAGGCTGCCCAAAAGGGTAGCCTCTTTGCTTTTCATTCGGGAGCCGGAAGGCTGGTGCGCTACCAATTATTTTGGGTGGCAGGCTTCAACGGATGCTGAATGTGAGCAGCAACCGAAAAAAAAGATCGCTACAAAAGTTTTTAGGCACTTGAAAGAGGAACCGTGTTTGCTCCTGTGTACTTAGGCCATCCTGCTCTTACGCTTCCATCCGAAGCTGACTAAATACACACCGGAGAAAATGAGGAATGCAGCCAGTAGTTTCACCCAAGTCAGGACTTCGCCGAGCCAGAGCATGGCGATGACCGCAGCAAATAGAGGTTGCAGGTAAATATAGGCTCCGGCAGTGGCCGGCGAGAGGATGCGCAGGGCGTAGATATTCCAGAGGTAGGTGAAGAAGGTGCAGCAAATGACAATGAAAGCCACGGCAGCATAATCGCTCCAGGCAAATAGATGCCAAGGGATTTGCGCAAACTGCGGCCAGCTAAACGGCAGTACGAAACACAACCCGAAAAAGAAGACCCATCGGATAACCAAGATGGGCCGGTAGCGCTGCATCAGCGGTTTGATGATGACTAAATAAATAGCGTATGAAGCCGCATTGAAAAAGATACTCAGGTCGCCCCGCCAGGCATCGGGGGCAGTGACAAGTTCCTTGCCGGCGGTCATCAGCAGGGCAGCGCCGCCAATGCCCAGCAAGAGGCCCAAGCCCTGATCCCAGCGCATGCCAGCTTTTAAAATGATGGCCGCAATCAAGGTAATGAGCAGGGGGGTACTCATCATTATCAAAGAGGCATGGATTGGTGTGGTGAGGTTGAGCCCGTAGAAGAAGAGCATTTGATTTAAGCCCACGCCAAACAGGCCCCCCAGCACTAAAATGGGCCAGTCGCGGCGTTCGATTTTAGCCCGGAAGCCTTGCCCGCCCAGAAAAGTGAGCCAGAATAAAAGTGCAGTGACGCCTACCCGAATCATGATGAAACCAAAGGGCAGGATGAGTCGGGGCATCACCGTTTTAGCGATAGTGAAGCCGGCACCATAAAAAAGATTGGCACCCAATAGGGCCAGGTGTGCCTTAAGATGTGAGGATGCTTTCAAGAATGAAAAACGCAAAAGTCGGCAGGAGCCGGCAAGGGATCTGAGGCGCGGCACCCTACCACAGGTGCCAGATGATTTTTTTAAAAAACGGATTGAACAACCTTTCGGGCAGGCAATGGGCTTTAATCGGCCATAGTGCCCGGGTAGCGGATGCAGGATTTGGGCAAGGGGTAAACGAATGCGCTGGCTTGTGAATTTGCCGGGTTTTCTTGCCGAAACTGCTTGTTGAAATAATCAGCTTCCTTCCAGTTTAAATTTTCGCGCAGGGTCAGAAAGAGGCTCAGAGCAAACCACAATACGGGGATTCCAATTCGAATCCAGGGTGCCTGAATAGCATTGACCCCAATAGCGAGTAAGATGCACAAAAAGGCCAGGGGCAGATAGAGGTGCATGTGCCTGGGCGTATGGCCAATTAGCTGATTGGGAAGAAACAAGATGGGTAGTGTGACTAGTAAGAGCCAGACCAGAAGCAACAGGCTCGTTTGCTCCTGACCAAAGCCCAAGGTAGCGCGCCGGGTCAGCCAGACAAGCCCGGCCACCAAAGCCAGGAAGACTAAATAGCCGGCCAGGGGCTGATCTAAAAAAAGATATGCAGCCTGACGCCAGGCCGGAGGCCAGAAGTCGCCAAAGAGTAAGATTTGAAAGAAAGCCTTTGAAAATAAAGAAAGGCTTCCAGTCAGGCTGATTCCTGAAAATATGCGGCCCCAGGAAGCAAACAATGCGCTGCCCCCAACAATCGTTGTGACGGAAAGCTGGAGCAGCAAAATGATACATTGAGGCCACAGAAACAGGGCCCAGGTTTTCCTTTTTGTAGCCATTTCCCAACCCAGCCGTTTGTAGAAACAGAGTAGTGCAGTGGTCAGGATGATGCTAAGCATACCATGAGCGGACATGAGCCCGGCAAAGAAGAACAGAACAGCGGAAAGCCAGGGCAGGCGCGAATCCCGGGTATAGATATAGCGCTCTGTACTCCATAAAATCCCAAGGATAAAAGCAAGGACAAACAAACAGCCGAGGCAAGATGCTCCCAAAAGCACCTCGGGTAGGTATGGACTGACACAAAAAGCAGCGGAGCCCCAGAAAGACACCCCCTTGCGGCAATGCGGATTGCTGGCGCCGAGTAATTCAAAACTTAGGCGATAAAGCAGCCAGGCAACCAGCGCCTGAATGCTGACATACAACAAAAACCAGAGTAGCCTCACCGGACCAAACAGCTTGCAAAGCAGGGTAATCAGCAGCTTGCTGCCCAAGCCCGAAACTTGAAAAACAGCCTTTCCCGAAAAAATATGGTTGAGTTCCCCGAGATGAGCCTGACATTCGGAAGCTGTATGAACGAAACCTGTTTGCCAAGCCGGGAAATAAAGCAGTGCTACAATAACCCAGAAAAAGAGAAAGGGAAATTGGGTTATCGTCTTTTCTACACGCAACATTCAAATCAACCCCTCATGGGCGGCGGCTGCCAAGATATATCCTGAAACGCCAAAGACACAATGTATATCTTTAACATAATTCAACTTACTCAATTGATTCTATGAGAGTTTCTGCGGTTCTGTGCTGTCTTTTGTTATGTTTTATTAGTTGCCAGCAAAAGCTTTATTTCCCGGACAGGGCCAATACACCGATGCTCACCAAGGCTTGGGAAGGAAAACTCATTGTAGCGGCAAAGCCTCAATCCAATTATTATGATTCTGCTTACGGTGGCGGCAGTAATGCATCCCTCGGGATGGATGTTGCCTTTGCACCTATGAATCATTTGGGCCTCATCGGTAGCTATCGTAGTGTCCACAACAGGCGCATTGATGAAAATGTGTCCCCAATATTTGCGGATGTGTATGGAGGTGTTTTTAATGGAAACCGTTGGGAATTAGGCGCAGGCTATTTCAACACCTTCGGTAGAAAGGGCCGGTTTGAAGCGTATGGAGGCTATGGGCAAGGAACGCTCAGCCGAAGGGGATATTACACCCCTGATCGAGACTTCTCTACACGGTATCATCGCATTTTTCTACAATCCGCTTTAGGCTTGGGAAATGATTTGTTTGCAAGTGGGGGTGGACTAAGAATCGCCTCGCAACAATTTTTTGATTTCCAGCCAAGTAATAACCCTTCCTTACGCTATGAAATCCTTAATAACCAGCACAACACCGATGTGCAGTCCGTCCATTTTGTTTTTATTGAGCCGTTCATTAACGCAGAATTGGGCTGGAAGCTCATCCGGTTTACCGCACAGGTAGGTATTACCCTTCAAGTAAGCGGAGATAATATCGCCGGTAATACCCCTCTTTATGGGAGTTTAGGTGCCTGCTTTCATGTTGATCCGGATTATTTCCGCCCGGGTGGCTTATCGGGTAAACTGCGCCCCCGAAGGATACGATAAGCCTTCAAACTAAAAGAAAAAATGGGCCGGCTTAAATGCTTGCCAAAGTGGTCGTTTTCAATCAGCATGGCACTTGCCTATTAGGGGCTTTTTCGTTACTTTCGCAGATAAATTAATTCAAGCGAAAAGCCGCTACTGGCGCGCTTTTCAAGCGTTTTTATGAACATCGAAAACGACGCTTCTGTCGCTCCCCAGGTTGCTAAAGGACATAACGGTTATGATGCAGGTTCCATCCAGGTGCTCGAAGGTCTGGAAGCGGTGCGTAAGCGCCCGGCTATGTATATCGGTGATATTTCCACCAAAGGCCTCCACCATCTGGTGTATGAAGTCGTAGATAACTCTATTGATGAGGCTTTAGCCGGCCATTGCAAAAATATCATCGTCACCATCCATGAAGACAATTCCATCTCCGTGGAAGATGATGGCCGGGGTATCCCCGTGGGCATCCACCCGAAAGAAGGCGTGTCTGCCTTGCAAGTGGTGATGACCGTGCTGCACGCCGGCGGAAAATTTGATAAAGACTCTTATAAAGTATCCGGCGGCCTTCATGGCGTGGGAGTAAGCTGCGTGAATGCGCTCTCCAGCCACATGCACACGACTGTGTACCGCGATGGGAAAATTTTTGAACAAGAATACAACTGCGGCATTCCTCAATATGCTGTGCGCGAAGCCGGCACCAGCGACAAGCGCGGCACCTTGCAGCATTTCTGGCCCGATGCCAGCATCTTCACCGTCACGACTTACAACCGGGATACTCTTTCTGCCCGCCTGAGGGAGCTTTCCTTCCTGAACCGCGGCATCCGCATCATACTCCATGACCTCCGCGAAGTGAATGAAGAAAACGGACAAACATTCAGCGAAGTGTTTTTTTCCGAAGGGGGTATCGTAGAGTTTGTTCAATACCTCGACCGCCTGGGTAAGCGTGAAGCCCTGCTGCCTCAGCCCATCTTCGTTGAAGGCTACGACCAGGCCAGCAATGTGGCTGTAGATGTGGCCATGAGCTACAACACCAGCTACAACGAGCATATCTTCTCTTACGTCAACAACATCAACACCATCGAAGGCGGCACGCACGTAGCCGGCTTCCGCACAGCCATCACCCGCGTTTTCAAGGCTTATGGTGATGCCAATAAATTATTTGAAAAGGCAAAGGTGGAAATCACCGGCGACGACTTCCGTGAAGGGCTGTCTGCCATCATCTCTGTAAAGGTTCCCGAACCTCAGTTCGAAGGACAGACAAAGACGAAGTTGGGCAACTCGGAGGTGAGCGGCATCGTGAATGTGAGTGTCGCCCGGGTGCTGGAAGCCTACCTGGAAGAAAATCCGAAGCAAGCAAGGCTCATCATTGACAAAGTGATTCTGGCGGCCCAGGCCCGCGCTGCTGCCCGCAAGGCTCGCGAGATGGTGCAACGCAAGAGCGTACTCAGCGGTGGCGGTATGCCCGGCAAACTGGCTGACTGCTCCGACAAAGACCCCGAACGTTGTGAGCTTTACCTCGTAGAAGGAGACTCGGCTGGAGGCACCGCCAAGCAAGGTCGCGACCGAAGCATACAAGCCATTTTACCCCTTCGCGGGAAAATCCTGAACGTAGAAAAAGCTCAGGAACATAAGATCTACGAGAACGAGGAAATCAAAAACATGTTCACGGCTCTGGGTGTAACCATCGGTACCCCCGATGACCCGAAGGCCCTCAACCTTACCAAACTCCGCTACCACAAAATCATCATCATGACCGATGCGGATGTGGACGGTTCGCACATCGCTACCCTCATCCTCACCTTCTTCTTCCGTTACATGAAAGAACTGGTGGAGCAAGGCTACCTATACCTCGCCCAGCCCCCCCTCTACTTAGTGAAAAAAGGCAAAGAACAGGTGTATGCCTGGACAGAAGAAGACCGGAAAGCAGCTATTGCCCGGCTGGCCAATGGCAAGGAAGACAGCGTGAACATCCAACGATACAAAGGCCTGGGTGAAATGAATGCGGAACAGCTTTGGTCCACCACCATGGACCCCGCACACCGCACCTTAAAACAAGTGACCGTTGAAAGTGCAGCCAATGCAGACTCTGTTTTCTCCATGCTGATGGGTGATGAAGTGGCCCCACGCCGCGAGTTTATCGAGGCCAATGCCAAGTATGCCCGCATTGATGCGTAAAGAATACAGAAGTCCTTTGATGTACGATTCCCGGTAAGGACTCCGTTTTTATCAGGATTGATTTTTTTTTTAATCGGCTACTGGTCACGCCCAGGCATCCGTTGCGTCGCACCTTTCAGCTATATTTCTCTAGTCGGCAATGAGTGCAGGATTTAATGCTGTGAGCAAAGCCTGATAGGAGCACTGGCCTCACAGTGTGCGAGGCAACGAAGCTTCATTTAGTTTCAAAAGCAGACCACTAAAAAATGGTTTTTAGCAGCGTAACGATGTCTGTAAGGGGCCTTACCAATCTAAACGCAAGCTGGCAAACATCCGCCTGGGCAGGAGTACGCCGCCCCCGCTGCTGTGTACGGAACTGACGGTTCCTGTGGGGGAAAGCTGCTGCACATTGAAAAGGTTTTTCAGGCCGGCAATCACTTCTATATGCCCCTTCCAGAAGCGACGACTCAGTGAGGCATCCATCATACTGTAGGCGGGCAGTGTCACATCATAGAGTGCGGTACCATCTGCGAAGGCACTGAGTTGACGGCTTTCGCCGGTGTATTTGTAGAATACCGACAACAGGATTTTAGCGGGCCGGTAGTGGTAGCGCAAAGTGGCAGTAGCCTCAAGGGTATTGAATGCATTATAGCCGCTATCAGCAGCGAGCACATGGGTCAGGCTGGCGCCGACTAAAGCATACAGGCTGTTCCATTTTCCTTCTGCCTGCAAGCTGCCAATGGCGTTGCGCTGTCTTGCGATGTTGCCGTAAATCCGGTTGATGCTGGCCGGATCGTGGTCGGGGTTGGCTAAGCTGATGACGTTGCGTACGTCATTGTAATAGGCTGTGGCGGTGAGGGCACCGTGCAGGGGCTTTTGGGCGCCATAAGACCAGGTTGCGGAAGCTTGCATGTTGTATCCATGCTCCGGTTTCAGGTTCGGGTTGCCGATGATGTTGTGGTTTTGATCTACGAAATCGAGGTATTGTTCTTTGAGGGAAGGAGCCCTGAATCCTTTGGCTGCGGAGGCCCGGATTTGGAGCCGTTCATTCGCGTGGTACAATAGGTTGAACGAATAGATAAGCGGTGCGCTGAAAGCAGTGTTGTAGGCGTATCGAAGCCCTAATTGTGCCGTCAGTTTTTGCTTGAAAAAGTCCATTGCGGCATTGCCATACAAGGCATAGTCATCTGCGGCATGTACCGAGTCGCCAAACTTGCCGCTGCGGGCCCGTTGAAAGAGCAAGTCATAACCACCATCATAGCGCAACTTCCCAATTGAGGAAGCATAATTAGATCGAAGGGTGATATCATCAAAGCGGCTGGTGTCCTGGCTTCCGATAGAGGTGTCTGCTTTTTCCTGCAGGGTGACTAAGTCTTTTATCTGTGACTCCCGTACCCGGCGATAGAAAGCATAGCCATTGTCGAGGCGCCAATGGCCTTTTCCCAATTTGCCTTCGAGTTGCAGGCGGTTATTGCTGCGGGTGGTGCGGTAGTATTCATCCACAGCGGTAGCATAGTAGGGATAGCCGATAATGGAGCCACGGGCGGTAATGATTTCATGCACAAAGTCGGAGGCTAGTGTTGCAGAAAAATGTTCGTTTGGATGAAAGCGATAGGCCAGGTTAGCGAGCCATTGTTCTTTAGGTTTGAATGTGCGAGCCCTCTGCGGGAAAGCGGTATCGGCATAGCCATAGGCGTCAGAGAAATTTCTGCCCACTCCTAATTGAAGGTTGTGGTGGGGGTTGAAATGGAAGTCGGCAGAAGCATCGGCATTATACTTCCCATAGCTTTCCCAGAGGCCGCCGGCACTGACTTTCGTTTTGTCGCTGCCTTTGTCGGTGATGATGTTGATGACACCGCCGAGCGCATCAGAGCCATACACGACACTCATTGGGCCTTGCACAATTTCAATACGGGAGACGTCCTGTAGTGAAAGCTGGCCCAGGTCAATGTTTCCATTTTCCCTACCATTTACCGGCAGCCCGTCAATGAGCACTTTCACCTTGTCGCCGCCCAGGCCCTGCATGGTGATGTTGGTGCCCAGGATTGCATCGTTGCCTAAGTTGATGTTGAGTTGTGTGGACAGGGCATCGGCGACAGTGGCTGCGCCCTGGGCCTTCATGGCATCTTTGGTGATGACCCGATATTGCGAAAGAGCATTCTGAATCTTCACAGGTGCGGCCACACCAGTCACCACCGTTTCCTGTAGTTGCCCGCCTTCAAGGAAGGTGCTCGTGTCCGTGGCAGGCTGCGTTTGGGGCAGCTTTTGTTTTTGTGCCCAAAGCGAGCCTGCGGGTAAGGCCAGCAGCAAAATCAGGAGCTGCTTTTTCATCATGAAGCAAATCTTATTCAAAAAAATGGAGCATAAGCTGAATTGCCTATGCTCCGTTTATACTGGTCAGGCTGTGGATTAGTGTGCCACTACGATGCGGCTGCTGAGCTTCCAGCCCTGGGCGGCAACTTGGACGGCATAGATGCCGGCGGGCCAGTTGGCCGTGTTCAGGCTGAAGGCGTTGATGCCGCTCTTCAGGTTAAGGGCTTCCTGGCGAAGTACGCGGCCCGCCATGTCGGTGATGAGCATTTGGGCGGAAGCGGTAGTCTGGGCATCCAGCATCAGCAGGGCCTGGTTGTTTGCCGGGTTGGGTGCGATGCTGATGGCGGCGGGTTTGTTGTTGTTGATTTCAGCAACGCCAACCGTAGTGAGCAGGCGTTTACGGAACACGATATCGCCCGTGCTGCTGCCATCAAAGCGGGTGAACTGAAGCTGCCAGTAATCGGTGCCGTTGCCGTTGTGTGATTTGATGATGTAGGAATCGCTGTCGTTAAGTTGATAATAGCCGTTGGGGCCAGGATTGACAAAGGTTTTCCAGTCATAGCCGATGGCGTCAATCAAAGTGCTGCGGGTATAGTTCTGGTAGTTCCCTGCGTTGATATCATCAGGATTCAGGTGCTCCACCTTGGCTACTTCGCGGGAAAGATTCATCAGCACTCCGGTCACTTCATATTCCTGGATGCCATTCGGACCAGGCACTGGGGTCATGTACTTCGTGAAGAGCATATCCCAGGAAGAACGGGGCCCTTGCTCATGGTTCACGATGTTGTTGGAAGCAATGTCATAGTAGGCAAACAGGCGGTTGCTGAAATCGTAGGAGCCTGCGGGATCGGTACGATAAAGCTTTATCGTGTGGCTGTTGCTATTATCCAGTTGGGCAATGTGGAATTTGTAAGAAATCGAATCTTCCGGATAGCTGATGTATTGCTCCAGCCAAAACTGATAGGATACACCCCCAACCTTTATTAGATACAGCGAATCGCCGTTGAGGTAGTGAGTGGTCATGTCATAAGCACCCCAGCCATAGTCGAAGGCATTTTCGGGGCGGCGGTTTTGGTAGAAAGCACCGGTACCCCAGCTCGTATCTACATTAAAGAGTTGGTTGTCGGAGCCTGTACGGCCTACCGTATCGGCGGGGGTCATATTGCCAAAATGCGTGCTGGCCTGAAGGTGAAGAGTGAACACTTCAACTCCTTTACGGGCATGGTTAGCGCGTACGGTTGCATTGAAGGAAGGCTCGCCAAACACGGTCGTTTGGAAGGCCAGGTCCCAGTCGGTACCACTCGTAAACGCTTTGGTGCCTTGAGCAAGTCCGTAATAGTAATCATTGGCGTAGCCTGCACCCATTGATACAGAATCGTACAGCCAGGGGCCTTGAGCGAATGATGAAACAGACAGACTCAGTAAGGCTGCTGAGAGGAGGAGTTTTAGTCTCATTTGTCAACTTTGTTTTGAACGGGGCGAAGGTAAATTCACCGCTTTCAGGCACGGGTTGACTACGGTCATTCTTACTAAGAAATGACAGCTACGTGTTCATTTTCAATGTGGCAGGTAGCCAGCCTTTCTCCAGCAGCCATTCAGCAATCTGCACTGCATTCGTTGCCGCTCCCTTGCGCAGGTTGTCGGCTACAACCCAACAATTCAGCGTGTTGGCCTGCGACAAATCCCGGCGTATCCGCCCCACAAACACTTCGTCCCGGCCTGCACATTTCAGGGGCATGGGATATTCCGCCACCGTAGGATTGTCTTGTACAATCACCCCGGGCATCGCCGCAAGCGCAGCCTTCACTTCTTCGATTTCGAAGGCTTGTTTCAGTTCCACATTCAGGCTCTCGCTGTGCCCGCCCATCACCGGCACCCGCACGCAGGTAGCTGAAATAAGAATCTGGTCGTCCCCTAAAATCTTACCACTCTCCTGCATCATCTTCAGCTCCTCTTTGGTGGTGTCGTTGTCGCCAAACACGTCAATCTGGGGGATGAGGTTCAGGTCAATGGGGTAAGGATAAACACCCAGCGTATCATTTCCCGCACGCTCATTGAGCAATTGATGCACGGCTTTCTGGCCGGTTCCGGTCACACTCTGATAGGTGCTTACCACCACCCGCCGGATGCCCCATCGTAGCTGCAAAGGGCGCAACATCATCACCATCTGTATAGTCGAGCAATTTGGGTTTGAGATGATGAAATCTTCCTGCGTCAGGCTTGCTCCATTCACTTCCGGCACGATGAGCTTCTTGGTAGGATCCATGCGCCAGGCAGAAGAGTTATCAATCACCCGGCAGCCTGCTTCCGCAAAGAGGGGTGCCAGCTTTAGCGAAGGGCCGCCCCCGGCAGAAAACAGCGCCAATGCAGGCTTTTGGGCGATAGCCTCATCAGCGGTCAGGACGGTATATTCTTTCCCTGCAAAGGAAACCTTGCTCCCAGCAGAACGCTCGGAAGCAACCGGCAGCAATTCACTAACGGGAAATTTTCGCTCTTCAAGGATGCGCAACATGGTGCCTCCCACTAACCCTGTTGCACCGACAACGGCTACGCGCATGGCTGTTCAGTTCTGATTATTTAAGCCTGCGAAATTACCAAGCACAAACCGGCTTCAGCAAGGGAAATAATTACTTCCGGAAACGAGTCCGGATGATTCAGATTTTGGTACCACTTTTTTGTTTGCCAGCATTCTGCCCCGGATGCAGCTTCGTTGCATCGCACTCCTCAGGGTCTGTGCTGCCATGAGGCTTTTTTCCCAGCATTCGGGTCATTGCTTCAAGCTTTCATGGTTGCATGGTTCCATACCTCTTTTTGGCAAAGCCGAACAGCTAAAATCATACTGGAGGCTGCATCCTGAAACAACTTCAGGACAGGCTGCAACGGATGCGGAGTACTAAGCTCACTAAATGCAGCATTGTGCCCGTCCTATTTCGGAGGTTGCTGTGTGTGGATAGCGCGAAACACAGTCTCCAATGTGTCGCCCAATTTTGTGTTTCGGACGGATATGAAATCGCCATGGCCGGAACGCTGCCCCATCTTTTGAAACAGGGCTAAGTACTCGCCCGTGATGTGTTCGATGTCTTCGGTGCTGAGTTCTTGCCTGCGTTGTTTCACCAGTTCTGCAGGTGCATAGAGCAGCACATTAAGGTCGGGCTTCAGCAAAAAGCGATGCCACCAGTGTGTGAGCACGGAGGGCAGCTTCACCTTATGAGCTTGCGGCTCCTGGCAGGAATAAAATTGGTCGTAGAGCACTACATAGCCGCGCAGGACAAAGCGAAACAAGACATGAAATTGTACCAGCAGGTCTTCGATTGGGCGGAGGAACGAAAAGTGCGGAAAGCTGCTGCGTGTAGTATGCCCTTGCAAGACGAGCTTCCTGCTGCTTTTTTTCAGAGCCTTGATGATGGCTAAGCTGGGGCGGTGGGGCAGCACAACGACGGGTACCTGCAATTCCTGACGAATGCGGTGGCGGGTCGCTTCAATCACACTGCGCTGCCCGGCTTCATCCACGCCGCTAAACGTGATGACGAAGCCCCGAATGGGCATCAGCCGGAGCATGGATGCCTTGAAATACCGGAGGCGCTGCCTCCAGGCCGGTATGCCTTTGTTCTCTACTTCCTGCCGAAGGGTATTTAATATGCCAGAGAGAATTACTGTTTGCCGTGTTTCATCGGGCGAAAGATTTTTTAGAAAAGGTAAGACCCGTTTTAGCTCAGGCAGGCTCTGTTCATCTGCCGCGCTGCTACCCTGATGATGCAGGGCATGGCGGAACATGGAGAAGGCTCGTTCTGCTTGCCGGGGCAAGCTGCGCACGCCCCATTCATTAAATACGGACTGACCTAATAGGGCGCCCATATCGCCGTACACATAGCGCCGATACCGCAGGTGGTTGATGCAATGAATGTGGATAGCGCTACCGCCGCAGAGGAATACACTGAATCGCCAGCCTTCTTCGTTTCGATGCAACTGGAGCCTCAGGATACCCCGGTGCTCCTTCAGAAACCTGCTCAGATCCTGGGTAGTGGTCGGGCTGATTACAAGCTCGAGCCGCTCGGAAAGGGGCAGCATGCTGATGTCCGGGTCGGGCAGGCCGAGGGCGATATAGGGTTGTTCATGCAGGAAGTGCATGATGTCTTGCAGCACAATCTGGCGATGCGTGAGGATTCCTTCAAAGTCCATCCAAAAACCTAAAGCCTCACACCAGGTCTGAAGGAGATTTTGGGTTCCTTCACCGGTATATTCTTTACGTTGTAAGCTGCGGCTGATGGCGCAAAGCAGGTATTGCTGTTCGGCCTCGCCGGCATCTAGTTCGTGTTGCAGCAGGAAGCTTTCCCACTGCGGTTCGCTGAGTGTGTCATCAATTTCCTTCCGGATGGCTGCGAAGGGTTTTTTGTCCAGGATGGTTCGGGAATAATAGACGAAGTGAAACCAGTCATACATCGCCGGCAGTTCATCCTCGCTCCGGCGCCAGCCTGTCACCAGCAATTGGGTGCCGTGCATGTGCAGGTGCCGGGGGGTAAAGTCTCCATGTGCCCGTGCTACCTGCACAGAAGCTTCGGGTGCCATACACTCGAAGAAGAGCCGGATTTTCTGTTGCAGGATTTCGGAAGGGTCATGTGCCATTTGGCTATGCTGACCCAGCAGCCAGTATTGAGCATCCCGATACCATCCGGTTTGCCCGAGGGGCTTGGATTTGAGGTCTTGTGTAAGCCAATCCTGAATCAGATCGGTAGGCAGATCGGTCCGTTGGCGGGGTGCCTTCAGGTCTTTTATATCCAGCCGGTCTTCCAGGGTTAAAGCATAGCCTTTTTGCTGCAGACACTTCGGGGCCATCATGCCTTTGGGAAGGGTTTGTTGCAAAGCTGTCCGCTCGCGGAAAATCCCTTTGGCTGCCGGAATGCTCAAAGAAAGTTTGGTCACACCAGCTTGCCCGTTTTTATCGCGATGCCACACCAACATTCGCCGGTCCTGCTCTTGGCAGGCAATGAAGATGCTCCATTCAGGGTAGTGATTCAGCTTGCGCAGAACCGGAAGAGAAGCGTAAAGCGTCAGTGGTTCAATGCCGGCGAGAGCCGGAATTTTCAGGGAAAGAGCAAACCGGATGCGCTGGCCTTTTTGCTGCTCTGCCCGGGTCAGCATAGGCAGGAAGCGCAGGAGGGGTGGCTGCTCAAATGATGCCGGCCAGAGTGCATTCAGACTCCCGTCGGCATGGCGCAGGCAATAGCAGAGGATGTCATATTGCTGATTGCCACGCCGTATAGGTGAAAAGCCGATGTTCAGTAAGGCCAGCCCCTTATTGAGGATGCCGATATCCTGAATCAATTGCAGCGAGGACATTTCAGTAGTAGCGGGAGGATGGCAGAGCTAAATGATGATGATCGTTTTATTAAACCGGAGCAGAATTATCGTAGAGATGGAGGTAATGAAATCATAGTAGCTTCAGCAGCGGAGATATTCAACTTACGGGGACGACCCCGTTTCACCAGGTTCAGTGCAAAGAGCATCTTCTGCAGCACGCCGGCTATCTGGTCATTCTCCGATTTTCCTTTTGTGATATAGTCGAAGGCACCATACTTGATGGCATTCACAGCTACCTGCAAGTCCGATTGGCTGGATATCATCACCACATAACACTGAGGGGTCATTCTCCGGATTTTCTTCGTCAGCTCCAGTCCATTCATGGGCTCCATGAGGTAATCCACCAGCACCAGGTCAGCGGGGGTGTTTGCCAATGCATCCAGGCAGCTTTGACCATTGTCGAAGCTGTGGACGATTTCACAACCCAGTCTCGAGAGGCATTGCTGATAGACGGAACGCGTGAGGGGGTTGTCATCTACCACGAAAACGGCCAAATCTTTTATTCTCTTCATATGCTTTGTCTAAAGGCTATTATGTCCGCGGTCTCCTTTGCGAGCCTTGTGCCAGAATCTTCTCTATGTATTGGCTACCCCCTTAAATATTCAATAACGGAACATTGCTTCCAGCCTTTGGACGCTTTTTCCAAAATCGGGACGGGTTAAGTGTTCGTTATGCTGGCTGCTCAGGTCTTTCCAGCCTGCGTTTTCGCATTTTCTTGCGTTACCATTCAACGAAAAGGCAACTGAAGGCATGGGCAGGTTTCGCATTTTTATTATTGAAGATGACCCCTGGTATGGGGAAATCCTGGAGCACCACCTCTCAAAAAATGAAGATTTGGAGCTGCACCGTTTTGCCTGCCTGAAAGATTGTTTTGCGCAGCTTTCAAAAAAGCCCGACCTCATCACACTCGATTTCTCCCTGCCTGATGGCCGGGGCGATACGGCACTGAAACGCTTCCGGAAAGAAATGCCTCAGGTACCTGTCATTATCATATCTGCCCAGCAGGACGTGGCCGTTGCCGTCGAATTGCTGAAGGAAGGTGCCACGGATTATTTCGTCAAAGACGAACATACCCACGAACTACTCTGGAACTTGGTGCACCGGCTCAAAGCGGAAACCTTATCCCGGCAGGAAACAACCGACACAACAACACTTTCACACGAAGATTTCAGTAAAGAAATCTGCGGCAGCAGCCCGGCAATGAAAAAGGTTTTTCAGGTCATGCGCAAGGCAGCTCAAAGCCATATCAACGTTTCTATCAGTGGGGAAACAGGTACCGGAAAGGAAGTGGTGGCCCGGGCGATTCATCGTCATTCCACGCGGAGGGCTCGACCTATGGTGGTGGTGAACATGGCCGCCATACCCAAAGAGCTTATCGAAAGCGAACTCTTTGGGCATGAAAAAGGAGCTTTTACCGGCGCAGCTTCCCGGCGTATCGGTCGCTTTGAAGAAGCCAATAAAGGCACCTTGTTTCTGGATGAAATTGCGGAACTCGACTTGAGCATTCAGAGCAAGTTGCTGCGGGTGTTGCAAGAGCGCGAGCTGGTGCGTGTGGGCGGCAGTGTGCGAATTCCTCTTGACGTCCGCCTGATTGTGGCCACACACAAGAATTTATCCGAAGAAGTGCAACAAGGCCGTTTTCGGGAAGACTTGTATTACCGAACGCTGGGTATGCCCATCCAGTTGCCGCCATTGCGGGAACGTGGAAATGACACCCTGCTCTTAGCCCGGTATTTCCTGACTTTATTCTGCAAACAAAACAAGACACAGGAGCGCAGTTTCAGCGCAGATGCATTGGAAAAACTGAGCGGCTATTCGTTCCCAGGCAATGTGCGTGAACTCAAAGCTTTGGTGGATCTGGCTGCCGTGATGAGCGATGAATTAGAAATTGGTGCGGGTGATATTCAACTTCCCGGGCTCCATGAAAATGCATTACCCGATGCTCAGGGCAAGACCATGCGCGAATACACCACCGAGCTGATTCGCTATTATTTGCGCCAGAACAACAATAATGTTCAAGCCGTAGCCCGGCGCCTTCAGATTGGTAAGTCAACCATCTACAAAATGATTCAGGATAAAGAACTGGCGCTGGATCCGGACCCGCCCGGCGACCGATAATGCTCGAAAACCGCAACATATTAGTGGCCGACGATAATCCGGCAATGCGCTTCGTGATGTCCGAAAGCTTACGAATGGCGGGTGCTTTAGTGCTTGAGGCAGCCAGCGGAACAGAAGCCTTGATGCTGGCCTCATCTATGAAGCCGGATCTACTGTTGCTGGATGTGCAGCTTCCGGGTATGAGTGGTATAGAAGTATGCGCAGCGCTTCGGGCGAACGCATTTGACGCCCCCATTCTGGCATGCAGCGATGCTGATGAACCCTTGCGCCGTCAATGCCTGGCTTCGGGGATGAATGCCGTGTTGCCCAAGCCCTGCCCGAGAGAAGTATTATTGGAACAGATACGGTATTACATCAAAGACAGCCAAGTATTGCCCCAAGCCTGGCAAGGCTTCAGTTACCCGAGCTTCCTTGAATTCTGTGCCGGTGATGAAGCCTTTATGCATCGGCTGCTGGCCATCGCATCAAAGGCATTACCAAAATCAGCAAGTGAACTAAGGGCCGCAGCCAATACCGGCAATCTGCAACAAATAGCCGATTCGGCACATCGCGTACGCAGCAGTGTAGAGGGCCTGGGATTGACACACTTGTCCCACATGCTGCGTCAACTGGAACAACTTGCAGGAAAGGGCCAGTGTAGTCAACCAGGTATTTTATTGCTGGCGCAAAAAGCGGCAAAAGGGTTGGAGCAGGCTGCGCAGGAAATCACCCTGAAGCCTTTCTGCCTGTAATCGGGCAGCAGTTCCGGTCTAAAATTATTTTGAAAAAATTCGGTCTTAGCCCGGCTCATTCAGCAATTGCCAAAGAGCATCTTTCAGCTCAGCCAGTCCCTGATGCGCTACAGAGGAAATAAAGAGATGGGGCAAGCTGGCGGGTAAATGCGTTGCTAGTTCCTGCTTCAATTCATCGTCCAGCATATCCGACTTGGAAATGGCCAGCAGCATTCGTTTGTGCAATAAATCCGGGTTGTATTCTTCCAGCTCGCGCATCAGGATGCTCAACTCGGAGACAGGGTCAGCACTGTCGGCAGGAATGAGGAAAAGCAAAACGGAATTGCGTTCGATATGCCTCAGGAAGCGATGTCCCAGGCCTTTGCCTTCAGCAGCCCCTTCGATGATGCCAGGCAGGTCGGCCATGGCAAAGGATTTACCCTCGCGGTATGGGACGATTCCGATTTGTGGACGTACTGTCGTGAAAGCATAATCAGCAATCTTAGGTTTCGCTGCGCTGAGCACAGAAAGTAAGGTGCTTTTGCCCGCATTGGGAAAGCCTACTAAGCCCACATCCGCCAATATTTTCAACTCCAGGTATTTCCAGCCTTCACTGCCTTCTTCACCGGGTTGAGCATATTCGGGTGCCTGGTTGGTAGCGGTTGCAAAACGGGCATTGCCCTGCCCGCCGCGCCCACCGCGCACCCAAATGATTTCCTGACCATGCTCCAGCACTTCGGCTTCTATGGCGCCACTGTCTTCATCCTGAGCAATCGTACCTAAGGGCACTTCAATAATTTGGTCCGCACCATCGCGGCCAGTCATGTTATTCTTCATGCCGTTCTGACCATTTTCGGCGAGAATGTTTTTATGGTAGCGCAGGTGAAGCAGCGTCCAGAGCTGGGCATTGCCCCGCAGGATGATGTGGCCGCCCCGTCCGCCATCACCACCATCGGGGCCGGCCATCGCTTTGAATTTGGTGCGTGCAAAATGTGCAGATCCGGCACCGCCTTTGCCACTCTTGCAAAAGACCCGGATATAATCAACGAAATGGGCTTTCTCCACGGAGCAAACTTAGGTGCTTGATGACGGTTGAACGGTGCTTTAAGTTCTTGTTTCCGGGAAGGCCTGCCTGCTATGTCCCAAGCTTAGGCAGCTACTAATTGTGCCACCCAGGCGCCGACCCAGGCCATAGCCAGCATGTAGGAGAACTGTACGGCGGGCCATTTCCAGGTACCGGTTTCGCGCTTCACAATAGCCAGGGTGCTCATGCATTGCATGGCGAAGACATAAAAAATCAGCAGGGAAAGGCCCGTGGCCAGGGTGTACACCGGGCTGCCATCCTCGCGTTGAGCGGCCTGCATTTTTTCGCGCAATGGGGCTTCATCCTGAGCATCGGTGCCCACGCTGTAGATGGTCGCCATTGTGCCAACAAACACCTCTCGTGCCGCAAAAGAAGTGATGAGTGCGATGCCAATTTTCCAATCGAAACCGAGGGGGCGGATGGCAGGCTCAATAGCGTGGCCGAGCATTCCGGCAAAAGAAGCTTCGAGGCGATCCGTGCCATGAGCACGGTCTAATGCGGCTGCCTGCTGCGGGTGTTCGGCTTTTAAAGCTGCGTAATGTGCATCAATAGCGTGCATCCGGGAAGGTGGCCCATAGCTGGCCAGCGCCCAGAGCACCAGCGAAATGATGATGATGACCTTACCGGCTTCCAGAACGAAAATCCGGGCCTTCTCGATCATGGTGGTGCCCACGTTTTTCCAGCGCGGCGCGCGATACACAGGCAGTTCCATCAGAAAAAAGCTTCGGTCTTTCACTTTTATGAAAAAGGTCATCAACTTACTGACGAATAAAGCCCCAACAAAGCCAAGCATATACAAGCCCATAAACACCAAACCCTGGAGGGAAAAGATGCCCAGGAAGTAATGGTTCGGAATAACTAAGGCGATTAGAATTGTATAAACGGGCAACCGCGCCGAACAACTCATCAGGGGCGTCACCAGGATGGTGATCAGCCGCTCTTTCCGGTTTTGGATGGTACGTGCCGCCATGATAGCCGGAACGGCGCAGGCCATACCCGAAATCAAGGGCATCACGGAGCGGCCATTGAGGCCAACGGAGCGCATCAGCCGGTCGGTAAGGAAGGAGATACGGGCCATGTAGCCGGTGTCTTCCAGGATGGTGATAAAGCCAAAAAGCAGCATGATTTGCGGCACAAACACAGCGATGCCGGAGATACCGGCCAACAGGCCATTTACTATCAGGTCGCGAAACCAGTTGTCGGGCATCAGGGCATTTAGCCGGCTGCCGGCCCAGGCAAAGCCTTGTTCCACCAGATCCATCGGGAATTGTGCCAGCGTGAAAATGCACTGGAATAAGAGGAACAACACGACCAGCAAAATCAGATTGCCCCACAAGGGGTGCAACAGGTATTTATCCATCCGCTCGCTGCGCAGGGTCTTGGCTATGGGGCTTTCTTCTGCTACGCTTTGTGCCATCACATTCTGGATGCGGGCATAGCGCTTCACCACTTCTTCTGCCTGTACTTTTCTTTTTTGGAAATGGACTTCATCCAGCAAGGCACTTATCCGGATGCGTTGCGCTGCCGACAGAAAAGACATCTCGGTCCAGTTGCAGGCTATATGCAGCGCGGCATAATCACAGTCTGAATCGCTGAGGGTTTTTAGCTCATCCAGCCAGTCGCCACTCAAGGCCCGGATATCAATAAAAGAAGGTGTTTGCTTTTTAGCCAGAACAGCAGGCGTTTTCTGTTCTTCTGCTGCCGGCAGGCAGGAGGCCAGGTCTGATATCGTTTTTTTCAGTGTGGCAATGCCTTTTCCTGAGCGGGGATTAATGGCCACAACCGGCACACCCATCTGCCGTTCTAAGGCAGCAGTGTCCACGGTGATTCCTTTACGCCGCGCGATGTCGCCCATGGTCAGAGCGATGATTACGGGGATTTTCAGGTCAATGATCTGGGAGCAGAACAGCAAGTTGCGTTTCAGGTTGCTGGCATCTGCAATGACGATGACTAATTCGGGCTTGTCTTTACTCTGAGGGTTGATCAGCACCTCATACGTGACCTGTTCATCGGCGCTTTTAGGATAGAGGCTGTAGGTGCCGGGAAGGTCCAGAATCTGGGCTCTTTGCGTTCCGTTGCCGGTCTGGAGCTGGAAGCTGCCCAGCTTCTTGTCCACCGTCACACCCGGGAAGTTGCCTACCTTTTGCTTCAGGCCGGTCAGGGCATTGAAGAGGGAACTTTTACCGGAGTTAGGATTGCCGACTAAGGCAATTTTGAGCTGAGACATTCCTGAGAAAATACCGACGCAACAGGCAATGGACAGGGCGCGCGGGGCGCAAAGGTAAACCCGGCAACCCTGTGGCTTTCTTCGTATCCGGTTTTATTCCGGGAAATGAAAAGATTGAAGCTTACGGGCTTGGAATGCGAAAAGAACTGAGAGAGTGGACGTTGATAAAAGAATCAGGAGCCGGTTGGAAGATGCGGTTTCAAGTGCAGTTCTCTGCTTGGCAGTTTTTTTTATTGTGTCCTCTTCCGAACAAGAATGCCGGCGATGAGCGACAGCCGTAACCTTTTTATTCAATTAGCCGCACCGAAACTTGTTGGCAAGGTTATGCCCCACTCAAATCCCAAATAACCAAGTGGGTAAAAGCCTAATGCCCTGTACCTGTAGCATCCGGCACAAAATCCAGGGAAATGGAGTTCATGCAATAGCGCTTATAGCTTGGCGGAGGGCCATCATCGAAAATATGGCCGAGGTGTGCGCCGCAACGGGCGCAAAGAACCTCTGTCCGATCCATTCCTAAGGAATGGTCGGGCCTGTAAACCACAGCATGAGGGCGGGACGCCTCGAAGAAGCTGGGCCAGCCGCAGGTGCTGGCAAACTTGGCATCGGAACGAAACAAACGATTGCCACAAACGGCACAATAGTAAGTGCCCTTGGCATCAGCATTCCAATACTTACCGGTGAATGCAGGCTCTGTGTGGGCTTCGCGGGCGACGGCATACAGGTCGGGCGGCAAGATCTTTTTCCACTCAGCGTCGCTGACATGCAGTTGGCTGGTGTCTGTCCTCGAATAATATGGGTTTCCTTTTTGGGATGCCGGGCTGTTGGTCTGGCTTCTACAAGCCAAAATGGGGATGAGCATCAGCAGCAGGCATTCAATAGATCGTTTCATACTCGAAAGAAATTCCCCTTCTTCGGGGTCGCATACCAAGGTAGCTTTCTGGCGATTAAATGGGAGTAGATGGGACATTGTTGGTCTAAAATCTTAACACTCCTTCCAAACTGGGCTTCCGGTTTGGGGAAACCGTATTCCGATTCATTTTTTTTCCAGTTTCTATAAAGAACATTACTTGAAAAGCAAGCGGGTCAGATTCTAACTATTTTCATGAAAGCCATAAGCATATAAGATAATGTTGCCTTCCATTTTTAAATATACATGTATCATTCCTGCTACAGCCCTTATGAAAGCCAGCATTCAGGACACCTGAGTCCTAATGACAATACCTTTGCCAGAGCTTTTTACAGTCCATTTTTCATAAATGATACGGTGCTAAAACACTATTTGCCATGGCCTTAACTGATGAAAACCCCAATAAGATGTCGTTCCCTCTTCAAGATGAATTAATGCGCCTAAAGCCCCTGACTTGGATCAACCCAAGCCGGGCAGGTGTTCGGGAGCTGGATGCTTTGCCCGTTCATTTCCAAGATATTATAGAAGCTTCAGCCCTATGGGAGCGGTTCGCGCCCTATTTGGCTCTGGCATTCCCCGAAACCCAAAAAAGCCAGGGCATTATTGAGTCGGCACTAAAAGCGATTCCCAAAATGCAAGCGGACATGGATGAGCGTTTTGGGTTTCAAGCTGGCGGAAAATTACTGCTCAAGTGCGACCATGAACTGCCGGTATGCGGCTCCATCAAGGCAAGGGGCGGCATGTATGAAGTGCTGCATTATGCCGAGCAACTGGCCCTGCAGCATGGGTTGATTCATCAGGGGGAATCGTATGAGGCTTTTTGCACGGAACGATTCAGAAGGTTTTTTAGCCAATATTCCATCGGGGTAGGTTCTACCGGAAACCTGGGACTGAGCATCGGCATCATCAGCGCCCGGCTGGGCTTTCAGGTGTCCGTATATATGTCGGCGGATGCGCGGGAATGGAAAAAGAATTTGCTCCGGGAAAAAGGGGCAAGGGTGCTGGAATTTTCAGGTGATTTTAGCGAGGCAATAGCCGAAGGCAGAAAAACCACCCGGGCGTTATCGAATGGCTATTTTGTGGATGATGAGCAGTCGAAGTATTTATTCTTGGGCTATAGTGTTGCGGCCCTGCGTCTAAAATCGCAGTTGGAGGCACTGAAAATTCAGGTAGATGCAGCCCATCCCTTATTTGTGTATTCGCCCTGCGGGGTAGGTGGTTCGCCGGGGGGTGTTGCCTTTGGCCTGCGCCAGGTCTTTGGCGATGCAGTCCATTGCTTTTTTGTAGAGCCTACTCATTCCCCGGCGGTACTGCTTGGCCTGCTGACGGATAAAATGCAGGAAGTATGTGTTCAGGATTTTGGGATTGACAACCGCACAGAAGCGGACGGGCTGGCCGTGGGCAGGCCTTCTGCATTTGCCACAGCGATTAGCAAGTACACCATCAGTGGGGCATACACTATTGGGGATGATGAGCTGTTCCGGCTCTTGTATGAATTATCCCGCTCAGAACAAATTCAATTAGAACCCTCCGCCACGGCAGGCCTGATGGGGCCGCATCGTATCCGCCAGATGGGCTATGCCCGGATGCAAGGCATCAACCCGGACGCCGTGACGCATATTGCCTGGGCAACGGGTGGGGCTTTGGTTCCGGCGGAAGAGATGAACCATTTTTTGGAAAAAGGTAAGAGCTTGCTGAAGGCTCCTGCTGTTGCCTAGCTCGTTTTTAATTAATAAATCAGCAGCCCTGGGGAAAGAAAATCGAACGGGGCATTTTGACAGGATGATGCTAAAGGCAAGCTTTTTGGGACAACACTTTAAAAGCTCATCAAGCCCTATTCATGGAGAACCTATCACAATTAGCCGCCTTCAAAAGCTCGCCGGAACTGGTTGAAAAGCTCATTCAATTTGGTGTTCAAAAAAGCTTCTCTGCGGGTAGCGTTGTTCTTCAGGAGCAGGCGTTCATCCACTCCATCCCAATCGTGATGAAAGGGGTGCTCAAGGTGACCCGGACGGAAGAAGACGGACGCGAACTGCTGCTCTATTATATCCAGGCCGGCGAGAGTTGCATCATGTCTTTTCTGGGCGGCCTGTACAAGGATACCAGCAAGGTGTGTGCCCTGGTGGAAGAAGATGCGGTTATTCTTTTTCTGCCTGTTGAAAAGGTGTCCTTGTTTATCCATGAGCACCCTGAATGGCTCGACTATATTTTCCGGCTGTATCATAAACGCTTTGAAGAATTGCTGGAGGTAGTTCATGCTATTGCCTTCAAGAAAGTAGATGAGCGCCTGCTGCTCTCTTTAAAAAAGAAAGCAAGCCTGACGGAATCACAAGTGCTGCGCGTCACGCACGAACAGTTGGCTAATGAGTTGGGCACGGCTCGTGTGGTAGTCTCGAGGTTGTTAAAGCAATTAGAAGAAAATGGGGTAGTGAAGCTGGGACGTAATAAAATCACCCTTGTGTAACCAAAGTTGCTGGAGGTGTTTGCGGGAGCAAGGAACTTTGCCCTGCCAAATGATATACATCGGTGCAGCATCGCTCCTATAAAAACCGTTAAGCGATTGCCGCTTCACCACATAGAAATTTTCTCACCAAATCCATTCCATTTTCCATGTTAGACATGATTAAAAACCTCTTCGGTGCTGGCGATAATACCCAGCTTGCCGAAGCTATTAAAGAGGGTGCTTTTTTAGTGGACGTGCGCACACCTGCGGAGTTTTCCACAGGTAGTGTTCAGGGGGCGGTCAATATTCCCTTAGACACTTTGCCACATCAGTTGGCTAAATGCAAAGACAAGAAAAGTATCGTTGTCTTCTGTAAAAGCGGCGGGCGCAGCAGCCAGGCAAAAACAATTCTGGAACAAAATGGATTTGCCAACGTCATCAATGGCGGCCCCTGGCAAAATGTAGATCAGGTCTGCCATGGATAAAAAGCAATCAGAGCAATCTCAGGCTTTCTGGGAAGACCGCTGGCAAAGCGAAAACACGGGCTGGGATATTGGCTATCCTTCACCTCCTATTGCTCAGTATGTGTCGCAATACCCTAACAAGGATGCGGCAGTCCTGGTTGCTGGCTGCGGCAATGCCCATGAGGCAGAGTATTTATTGGAGCAGGGATTCCAGAACATTACCCTGATTGATATCGCACCCACTGCCGTAAAACGCTTGCAGGAAAAGTTTTCTTCTTCTTCAGCAATTAAGGTGGTGTGTGCTGATTTTTTCGAGCATCTGGGGCAATATGACCTGATGATTGAGCAGACTTTTTTCTGCGCGATTCCACCCCAGCGTCGTGCGGATTATGCCCGCCATGCCGCATCGCTCTTGCGCCAGAAAGGCAAGCTTATCGGCCTCTTGTTTGACATCGTGTTTGAAAAAGAAGGCCCACCCTTTGGAGGTTCCGCCGCAGAATATCGTTCACTTTTCGAACCCTATTTTGAAATAATAACGATGGAAGCCTGCTACAACAGCATTCCACCACGGGCAGGCTCAGAATTGTTCATCCAATTTTCGAAAAAGTAACATCATGAAATACAGAATCCTTCAAGGTTGGCATTTGATGCGCTTCCTACGCCTGGCAGCCGGCTTGGCCATTGTAGCACAAGGCATCTATACTCACGATTGGATATTCATTATTCTGGGTGGTTTGTTTAGCCTGCTGCCGCTTTTTAATGTTGGTTGTTGCGGAACTGCCGGTTGCCGCTCATGTCCGCCCCGTAGTTCCGGAAGGCCTTCCTGACACATTTCGGATGAAACCTGACTTTACAGCAAAACACCTTTTTTGATGAATCATTTTCTGAAAAGAAACCTGCTTTGGATTATCGGAGCACCCGTTGGCGCAATCGCCGGTTATCTGTATTGGAAGTTTGTTGGCTGCGCATCGGGCACTTGTATGATTACGTCCCGGCCGCTCAACAGCACCATGTATGGAGCGGTCATGGGTGGGCTGCTCTTTTCATTGTTCAAAAAAAATCCGGGTACTTAGGTAAAAAAGGCACCATTGCTACCGCCCAGAAATACTCCATTTCCCAACTTTTGAATCGTACAAGAAATGAAATCTTACCTCTTATTCTTTTTGCCCCTACTGATGTTGAGCTGCATGAGCAATGCACAAAAGCTCAGCCCGCAAGCCTTTGAAGCCGGAATTAAATCAACGCCCCATGTGCAGGTTCTGGATGTTCGCACGCCTAAAGAATTTGCCGGAGGGCATATCCAAAACGCATTGAACGTGGATTGGAATAGCGACCAGTTCCGTCAAGGCATCAGCGGCCTGGATAAGGCTCGCCCGGTGTATGTGTATTGCCTCAGTGGAGGCCGTAGTGCCGATGCCGCTGCGGACATGCGTAAGATGGGTTTCCAAAAAGTGTTTGAATTGAAAGGAGGTATGTTGAATTGGCGCTCGGCGCACCTGCCTGAAACGGGAAGCGATGTAGCCTCCAACGGGGCGGCTCAGGCAAAAGGGCTAACCATGGCTCAGTTTAAGAACATGCTGAGTAGCGATAAGCTGGTACTGGTGGATTTTCATGCAGAATGGTGTAAGCCCTGTAAAAAAATGGCGCCCTATCTGGATCAGATAGCAACGGAAATGAAAGACAAAGTAGTGGTGCTGCGCATTGATGCGGACGACAATGAGGCACTGGCTACTGAAATGAAAATCGTAGGCCTTCCTTTCTTGCAGCTCTACAAAAACAAAGAGCAGAGCTGGCAGCATATGGGATACATGGACAAGGCCGAACTCGAAGCAATCATCCGGCAGCATCTCTGATTCAAAGCCGCTATTTTAAAGGTTTTATGGCTTACGACATCATCCTTGCAGAACGTGTAAGAGACTACCTCGCACTACGCCCCGAATTGTTTGTGGAAGAAAAGAAGATGTTTGGCGGGCTAGCATTTTTAGTGAATGGAAAGATGTGTGTGAATGTGAGCCGTAAGGGGCTAATGTGTCGTTATGACCCTTTGCGCAGGATGGAAGTTGAACATATAGCCGGCTACCAGCCCATGCAAATGGGCAGCAAGCACATGCAAGGCTTTTGCTACGTCACGGAGGAGGGATATTCAAGCAAGCGTGATTTTGATTTTTGGCTGCGTCTTTGCCTGGATTACAACCCCATGGCGCTAGTTTCCAAAAAATAAAATACCCCCTGTACCCCATTTCGAAGGGTAATTTTGAATTCATTATGACCACCCTTGCCAGGCTTCAACGGGAGCAGGAGCAACAGTTTCACCGGCTTCATCATTCATCCGAAACCCTTATTCTCCCTAACATTTGGGACCCTTTAGGAGCCTTGTTGCTGGCAGAGATAGGTTATCCCGCAGTGGCTACTTCCAGCGCAGCCATTGCCTGGAGCCAGGGCTATCCTGATGGGGAGCGCATCCCTTTTAATGATTTATTGGGCATTCTGAAACGCATCGTGGATTGTGTTCAAATCCCCGTGAGTGCAGATATTGAACGGGCTTATGCCGGAAGTGAGCATCAGCTACGGGAGCATATCCGATTGTTGCTGGATACCGGCATTGCAGGCATCAATTATGAAGACAGCCAACATGATCAGCCGGCACTGATCGAAGTGGACGAACAATGCAGGCAAATTGAAATCATTCGGGAGACAGCCCTCAAGTGCGGCTCAGAACTGTTTATCAATGCCCGGATTGATGTGTATATCAAAGCCGCGGAACGCAGCAGGGAGGAGCAATTGGCAGAAGCTTTGAAACGAGGGAAAGCATACCGGGATGCAGGTGCCGACGGTTTATATCCCATCATCCTGAACGATGAATTCCATATAAAAATGCTGGTTCAGGAAACAAACCTTCCCTTCAACATTACTCTGCTGCCTGGAGGCCCTGGCCCACAGCAATTGGCGCAATGGGGTGTAGCACGGTTAAGCCTGGCTTCAGGTTTTCTAAAATCTTCAATTGCAAGCCTGAAACATATTGCGGAGGGGCTCATCCAGCATCAAGATGAAACATGGGCAATGCATCAAATGGCTTCTGCAGATTATCTCAGGCACTTGGTGGCGCAAGCTCGGAACTCTTAGTCTCAAGCTGGTTTGGAGCGTGTTTCCTGCAATTCAGGAATCCAGAATACTACAGTGTTCAGGCATTATTGCCGTGTCAGTGTCTTTTCAAAAATTACAACGATAGCAGTTGGTGCCTTCGTTGTTAAAAGCCCAATGTTTAGAAAAAATTGTTTCGACGATGACACCTTGTTGGCCGTTATTATTTGAGAGGAAATGGAGGCAATTTATTAATTAGGATTCCTAACTTTACGGTACTCTTTTATCATTTAAAAAAAGGAAAAAATGAAAGTAGCCGTTTGGGATACCTACGTACCTCGTACCGATGGCGAGGTGATGCACTTCGACATCATCGCACCTGAAGAAATCAAAGACGCTGAAACAATTTATGCTTATGGCAAAGCCTATCTGAAACTGAAAGGCCAGGAAGGGCAGCCTTTAACGGCCCAGGAATGCCGGTTTTGCCATGTCGAAAGCTTAAAGCCCGAACAGGAAGAAAGCATTAGGCGGCAGGGCTATTTCATTTTTGAAATGCAGCATTGCCAATAAATGCAACATCCTTTTTCACTTAGTATTGAGGATAAACATTTAGAGGGGAAAATTGTTGTTGCACTGGGTCGCATCTCAGAAGCTTTTCGCGTCTTACTGTGGAAGGAAGGCAAGGAGCTTTCGCTCAGTCCTATTCAGATTCAATTCCTGATTTTCCTCCGTTTCCATGCGGCGGAACAATGCAGTGTCAGCTATCTGGCTCAGGAATTCAATCTGACAAAAGCAACAGTCAGTGACAGCATCCGGGTTCTGATTCAAAAAGGCCTGCTTCGTAAAATGGAAACTACCGACATGCGCAGTTTCCGGATTAGGCTGACGAAAGAAGGCTTGCAGCTTGCCGGGCGTGCCGCTCATTTTGCTTTACCCGTTGAGGAGCCCTTATCCTCCTTTTCGGAAGGGCAAAAGGAGGCCCTGTTCACGGGTTTAATTCAGCTGATTCGTGAATTAAACAAGCAAGGAATCATCAGTATCCAGCGCATGTGCTTTACCTGCGGGCATTATGAGCAGAAAGAGGGTAGGCATTATTGCAAGCTCTTGCAGCAGCAGCTTTTACCCAACGAACTAAGGCTGGATTGCCCGGAACATGAAGGGGGCCGGTAGCACTCTATGCAAATGCCAGCACCAACTGCGGTGCCACACCCACTAAAATCACCAGTGAAGCTGTAAAGAGCAAAAGCCAATTGTCGGTCGTCGTCATGGGCTCATGCAATTGGGGCGTGCCGGGTTTGAAATACATCGCCCAGATGACCCGGAAATAATAATACACGCTCACGGCAGCCATGAGTAGGCCAAAGAGGACTAACCACATGGCATTTCCCTGAGTCATCAGGGCCGATACGGCATAATACTTTGCCATGAAGCCGCCCGTAAGGGGAATTCCTGCCAGAGAAAAGATGAAGATGGCGGTTGCAAAAGCCAGCATAGGATTCGATTTTGCCAGCCCGTTGAAACCATCATAAGTGTAGTCTTTCAGTTTGGCCAATACCGTAAACATGCCCACTGTGGCTAAGGTGTAAGCCACGGCATAAATAATGAGGCTCTGGCGTCCCAGTTCATTAACACTCAGAACGGCAAACAACATAAAGCCTGCCTGGGCGATAGAAGAGTAGGCCAGCATGCGTTTTACACTTTGCTGGAATACTGCCGTAATATTCCCTATCAGTAAAGTGGCCGCGGTGATAATCATGATCACCAGCATCCACTTATTGCTTACGGAGCCCAGCGAATTATGGAACAGACGGATGAAGGCATAAAAGGCGGCAACTTTCATCACGGTAGCCATGTACGAAGCAAAAGGAGTGGGTGCGCCATCATACACATCAGGGGTCCAGAGGTGCATGGGTGCTGCCGATACTTTGAAGCCAAAAGCGACAACAATGAGCAGGATACCTGCTAGGGCTAATGGAGAGAATAGTTCGGTAGTAGGGAATGAAAATTCAGAAATATGGAAGGTTCCCATGGCTCCATACAGCAGGGCAATGCCCATCAGCAGGATGCCTGTTGAGAACGAGCCCATCAGGAAATATTTCAGAGAAGCCTCTGAGCTTTTCAGGTTACGCTTGTCTGCGCCTGCCAGGATGTATTGCGGGATGGAAAGAATCTCAATCCCCAGAAAGAGCATCAGCAGTGTGTTGTAACTACTCAGGATATACAAGCCGCAAAGAGTAAAGAAGATGAGTGCGAAATAATCTGCCACATGGTTTCCCACCTTACGGATGTCGCGGCCGCTAAGCATGACATACAGCAGGGTGCAACCGGTCATCAGGGTATTGAACCAGGCGGAGACCTGCCCGGGCATGAGCATATCGTTGAAAAGACGTTTGCCTTCCAGAGGCAGGGTGAGTGCTTCGTAGGCATTCACGCCGGTGAGCAGCAGCAGCAATAAAGCTGCCATGGTTGCTGCGCCTTTTTTTTCCTGAATAAATGCGCCTACTGCCATCATTATGACGCCACAGACGATAGTTGCTATGATTGAATACATGTTACAGGAGCTTAAACCTGGATTCGATTTCTTGAACGTTCTTTCTTTCTCTTTTTAGGTGCTCTTTTTTTAAAAAGAAAACAGCTATGCCACGAATGCTGCCAGCGAAACCACATGGTTCCAGCCCAGGAAGCCAGGCTGTGCCAGTTGAATCAAAGGTTGCGGATAGATGCCGAGGAAGATGATCAGGGTAATGATGATGGCCATAGCCCAGCCTTCGTTTGCGCTAAGGTCTGGAGTGATGAGGCCTTCGGAAAGATTGCCATAGGCAACACTACGCACCATGCTCAGCATGTATGCAGCACCCAGAATGATAGCGGTACCGGCCAGCACCATGAACACGATATGATATTGTGAAGCACTTTGGAAGATGCCGTTAAACAGCATAAACTCACCGATAAAACCATTGGTAAGGGGCAGTGAGATATTCGCAAAGGCTACAATCACCAGAGTAGTGCTCAGCCAGGGTGCGCCGCTGGCCATTCCGCCAAGCTTACGCAGGTCGCGGGTGCCATAGCGTTCTTCAATCATCTGGGCAATAAGCCAGAGGCCCGCAATGTTGATCCCGTGATTAAACATCTGAACGATAAGCCCACTGTACGATGAGTTAATCGCAGCATGACTGGTGTCCGGGCTATGCATGGAAAAGGCTGCTGTCACCATCAGGCCCATGTGGGCAATGGAAGAATAGGCGATGAGGCGTTTCAAATCGCTTTGGGCAATCGCTAAACAAGAGGCATAGACTACTCCAATGACGCCCAAAGTGGCGATGACGTTCCCGTAATGAATAACCGCATCCGGGAAGAAGGGCAATACCCAGCGGATGACGCCATACATACCCATCTTCACCATTAATGCAGATAATACAATCGTGACTGCAGGTGCGGATACTTCGTAGGTGTCGGGTTGCCAGGTATGAAACGGGAATACCGGAATCTTAATGGCAAATGCTATAAAGACGAGGACGAAGACCCAGAGCTGGGTGCCTGCCGGCAGGGAACGGGCGACAGCGGCCAGCTCATGCCAGGCATAGCTGTGTGTTGGTGTTTGGAGGTAGAGGTAGATAAGCCCCGCCAGCATCATCAGCGAGCCGGCGAATGTGTACACGAAGAACTTAAACGTAACTGCTATCCGGCGCTCGCCACCCCAGCGGGAGCATAGGAAATACACCGGTATCAGAGCCAACTCCCAAAAGAAATAAAACAAGAGCCCGTCAGAAGCAAGGAACACACCGTTGATGCCGGCGATACTAAACATCAGAAGCCCGTAAAAAGCATGAGGGTTTTCGACTTGTTTATTCATCTGCATCAGCATCACTGCCAGAATCACTACGCCGGAAAGGGCACAAAGCATGGTGCTCAGCCCATCACCAAGCAGGGAAAAGGAAGCACCTAATTGCGGTATCCAGGGCAAAGAAAAAACCAGAGTTGAAGCCTGGGAAGCAAAGGCTGCTGAAATGCCTAAACCCATGAGCCCGGCAGCCGTTGCCAGCGCCAGATGCATTGCCGCCGGCCGAAAAAGGTAGCAAAGCAGGCCGGCAAGGAAAGGCAGCAGAATGATAAACAATAACGTCATGTCGTCTTCAGGTTGGGCAGCCACTAAAAGAGCGAGGCTGCTATCGCAAGAGTTTTTTTAAAAAAAAATATTCCGTTGAATCCATTAAAAAGGGTTTCCAAAAAATCCAATCGCGAGTAAAAGAGCAATGCCGATGACCATCACAAAAAGATAGTAACCTACTTGTCCACTTTGCAGCAGACGCATCCGTTCCGCACTCCAGCGTACGAGCTTGCCGGTGCCATTGACCAAGCCGTCAATTCCTTTACGCTCCACACCCCGGTCGAAAGCGGAGGACAGGGCCAGGAAGGGCCGCACTATGATTGCGTCATAGAGCTCATCCACCCACCATTTCTTTTCGAAAGCCAATGCCAGGCCTTTATTGGCAGAAAAGGCAGGCTTGCGGTGTGCTGCCCAGCCGGCTATGCTGGCCGCAATGGCAACGATGGAAGAGATGGCTATCAAGGTCCATTCCTGATGGTGGAGGGCTTCAAAGCTTTTCAGGAAATCAGGCTGGTTCACTACGGCACCATTCAAGCCTAAAAACGAGCTCAGCAAATGATGAGAAGACATCACAGCCGGCAGGCCGATGTAGCCGCCGAATACAGAAAGAATAGCCAGTACAATCAGCGGGAAGGTCATCGTTGCCGGGCTTTCGTGCAGGTGATGTTCCTGGTCATGCGTGCCTCGGAAGCCTCCCGTGAACGTGAGTGTGTAGAGGCGGAACATGTAAAAGGCAGTCAGCATTGAACCCAGCAAGGCACCTGCATACAGCATCTTGCCGTGTGCAAATGCTGCAGATACGATTTCGTCTTTTGAGAAGAATCCTGAAAAGCCCGGTATGCCGGAGATGGCCAGGCAGGCAATCAGGAAGGTGATTTGCGTAATACGCATTTTTTTACCCAGCCCGCCCATCTGACGCATGTCCTGTTCGCCACCCATAGCATGGATTACGGAGCCTGCGCCGAGGAACAGCAGTGCTTTGAAAAAGGCATGGGTCAATACATGGAATACCGCCGTAGTGTAAGCGCCGCAACCCAGTGCGATGAACATAAAACCGAGTTGGCTGACGGTAGAATAGGCCAGTACCTTCTTGATGTCATACTGACGCAGGGCAATGGTGGCTGTAAGCAGTGCAGTGGCTAAACCTATCCAGGCAATGATTTCACGGGTAATGGGTGTTGCATCATAAAGCAGATGGCTGCGGGCAATCATGTAGATGCCTGCTGTGACCATAGTCGCTGCGTGTATGAGTGCACTCACGGGTGTTGGGCCAGCCATAGCATCTGGCAGCCAGGTGAAGAGGGGGATCTGGGCACTCTTGCCGATGGCTCCAATGAAAAAGCAAAGGGCAATCCATTCTTTAGCATTCGTAGAAACGAGGTCGTTGGCAGAACCAATTTGAGGGAATAAGCTGGAATAGCTGAGCGTGCCGTAGCAGTAGAGGGTGAGCAGCATGCCGACAATAAAGCCGAGGTCGCCAATGCGATTCATCACAAAAGCCTTGCGGCCCGCACTGGTGTAGTCCTGATTCTTATACCAGAACCCGATGAGCAGATAGGAGCAAAGGCCCACTCCTTCCCAGCCAATGAACATGATCAGATAGTTGGCGCCCATCACGAGCAGCAACATTGAAAACACGAAGAGGTTGAGGAAGGCAAAAAACTTGACGATGCCATCATCTTCGGCCATATAGCCTGCGGAATAGACATGAATCAGAAAGCCAATGCCTGTAATGATGAGCAGAAACAAGCTGCTGAGTGAATCAATTTGGAACGCAAATGGGATGTTGAGCCCATCGCTCTGAATGAAAGGGAAGTAACTCAATACGGAGTTGCTGCCCGTGCGCACATCTAAAAAGATGAGCAGGGAGATTATGAAAGGCACCAGCACGGAGAGGGAGCCGATGGTGGCGCCCATTTTTCGCGACAGTGACCGCCAGCCCAGGCCATTGATGAGAAAGCCTGCGAGGGGAAATAGTGGCACGAGCCACGCATATTGTATCATTCCAGTCATGCTATTCCGTTGTCAGAATCTTATGGTTTCAGGTTTAATGGAAGGGGCTTGTATGGTTAGTGTTTGAGTCGGTTCAGGATATTCACATCCACGCTATGCACTTTCCGATACATTAATACAATGACGGCGAGCCCTACACTTACTTCTGCCGCAGCCACCACCATGATAAAGAACACGAACAATTGGGCATCGGCATGACCATACATTTTTGAAAAAGCAACCAGCAGCAGGTTAACCGAGTTTAGCATCAACTCAATGCACATGAAGATGATAATGGCATTTCGGCGCATCAGAGTACCCATGATACCGATGCAGAACAGCGCCAGTGAAAGGAAGAGATAATATTGAGTAGGCATCTGTGTGGAAGCGTTGGGAATACTGAATTGGCGATTTGATACTAACTAATGGCTTCAAGTTCATCAGCCTCGGTAAAGGCATTGGGAAGGTTTGCGTTGGCGCCGGTGCTGAGTTGCTCTGTGTTGACCAGGTTGTCCATACCATCCAATTGTTCGCCACTGGCTACCTCCCGGTTGGGAGCATCGCCTTTCTTACCAATAATGATTGCCCCAATCATGGCACTTAGGAAGAGCACGGAGGAAATTTCAAAAGGCAAAACATAATCCGTAAACAGGACCTTACCCAGATTGGCAACCAGACCGATATCGTTAGTTGTTTTTTCGAGTGGGCTGAGCGCCGCAGTACGCATAGCTGCCAGCAATACCAAAAACAGGGCACCACCGCTCAATGCTCCGGCAAATTGAACCAGCCTGCTTTTCTGTGGTTCTGCATCTGCATTCAGGTTCATGAGCATAATCACAAACAGGAATAATACCATGATGGCACCGGCATAGACGATGATGTTGACTATGGCCAGGAATTGCGCATTCATCAGGATATAATGTCCTGAGATGGCGAAAAAAGTCAGGATGAGGAACAATACGGAGTGCACCGGATTTCGGGACAGAACGACCCCTAAAGCGCAGGCTATGGCGATGAAGGAAACAATCCAGAATAGAGCTTCTTGCATGGGCAATTTTTAAAATCAAAAAGGCAAAGCGAGAGGATGGTATCCGCTCTGAGTTTCTAATTTTTCTTGGGAATGAGTAGGTCTTCTTTTTTATAAATCAGTGCTGCACGGTTATAGTTGGGGGGCATCACCGTCTCGGTGAGGTAGATAGCATCTTTGGGACAAGCTTCTTCACAAAAGCCGCAAAAGATGCAACGCAGCATATTGATTTCATAACGGGCTGCATATTTCTCTTCGCGGTAGAGGTGTTCTTCTCCCGGCAGTCGCTCGGCTGCTTCCATGGTGATGGCTTCGGCAGGGCAGGCAACAGCGCATAGCCCGCAAGCAGTGCAGCGCTCTCTCCCTTCTTCGTCGCGGTTCAGGATGTGGAGGCCCCGGAAAACGGGAGCAAAGGGGCGTTTCTGCTCCGGGTATTGAATGGTAGGGTTGCGTTTGAAAGCGTGACTGATGGTAATCTTGAGCCCTTTGAGTATAGCCGGTACATAAATCTTCTCCACGAAATTCATCGGGCGGCGATCTACGGCTTGAGCACGGTTCGTTAGCTGCATTTTATTCAAACATTGTTTCTCAGAAATCTTTATTGCGCTTCCTGAAAATGGGGAACGATTATTTCAAGAGCCAGAGTATGACTCCTCCAGTTACAAGCATATTGAACAAGGCCAGGGGAATCAGGCTTTTCCAGCCCAGGTTCATCAGTTGGTCGTAGCGGAATCGGGGTATGGTCCAACGTACTGCCATGAAGAGCAGGATGAAGGCAATAACTTTTATCATCAGCACAATCACGCAAATCAAGGCCATCCAAACAGAACCGGCACCTAAAGCCTGTGCCACCTGATCCATGAAGGGGAAATTGTAGCCTCCGAAAAACAGGGTCGCCATCACTGCAGAGGAGATGAACATGTTGATGTATTCGGCGAAGAGGTAGAAGCCGAGTTTCATGGATGAGTATTCCTGATGGTACCCCATGTTGAGCTCGTTTTCTGCCTCGGCCAAGTCGAATGGAGTTCGGTTGAGCTCTGCAAAGGCACATACTAAGAAGATGAAGAAGCCTAAGGGTTGCTTGAAGACGTACCAACTGAAGTATCCATCTTGCCAAAAACCATGTTGCTGTTCGACGATGGTGCGGAGGCTGAGTGAACCACTCATCATCAGCAGGGCAATGAGTGCAATACCCATGGCTAACTCGTAGGAAATGGCCTGGGAAGCGGCACGAACGGAAGACAACAGGGAGAATTTGTTGTTGCTGGCCCAGCCACCGAGCATCACGCCATAAACACCGAGGCTGAGCACTCCGAAGATGTAGAGTATGCCAATGTTGACATCCGCTACTTGCAGGCTAATTGTGTGGCTACCGAGGGTAATATCGGGCCCCCAGGGGATGATGGCACTGGTCATGGTGGCCGTAAGCATGGCTAAGCAAGGCCCCAGGATAAATATCCATCGGGTAGATCCGTTGGGGATAATCTCTTCTTTCATGAAGAGCTTTAGCCCATCGGCCAGAGGTTGTAACAGACCGAAAGGACCTGCCCGGTTGGGCCCGGGCCGGTCTTGCATGGCAGCGGCTACCTTGCGTTCCCCCCAGGTTGCATACATCGCTACGCCGAGCGAGCCAAACAGGATAACGGTGATCAGAATGATTTTCTCGATTAGAAATGCGAGGCTGATGGCAAGGAGCATGGCGGGGACAAAGGTAGCTTTAACGGACGCGAATTAACGGCTGTGTGACCCTGTTTCAACTGAGTTTCATCAGGCAGGTAACGGGTTCACTGCTGGCCTTGAATGGATTTTATGATTGGCGTTGAATACTTGTGAATGTTGAAGGGGGGGAGGTCTTTGACTGTACTTAATTATGGGTCGTTTTTCTTAACCTTACTTTCCTGAAGGTTGATTTCTTTGGGTTGAGGCGCTGTATTGGAACGGTTGAAATCGTCACTATGTGCCGGACCGGCAATGAGGCTGAGGTCTATATCGGGCTTGTTGACATCACTGACTTTATGGATGTCTATGGTGTGTTTCGGTGCTTTCCCAATAAGGATTTCTAAGGGGTCATTTGGCTTTTTAAGGCCTACATAGTGCCCTTGCGAAATGACGGAGTGGCGATCCACTTTGGTGGGGCCTTCGATCACCCAGTCGCTGGTCTTTTTCTTGTGAAACCGACATTCATTACATACCCAGTCTTCTATCTCTCCCCATTTGTCTTTGCGCCCGGTTACGCGGAATACATCATCACCCCGCATCCAAAGCCGAACTTTACCGGCACAGGTGGGGCAGTCGCGATGGGCATCTAAGGGCTTGGTGAACCATACCCGGTTTTTAAATCGGAAGGTCTTATCAGTAAGCGCACCAACGGGACATACATCAATGACGTTGCCGATGAATTCGTTTTCGAGCGCTTTATTGATATAGGTTGAAATCTGGGCATCCCAACCACGATCAAGGATGCCATGCTCGCGAGGGTTAGTGAGCTGCTCTGCCACATACACGCATCGAAAACACATGATGCAACGATTCATGTTGAGCTGTATGTATGGGCCTAAGTCTTCTTTCTCAAAAGTGCGTTTCACAAACCCATAACGAGAACCAGAATCACCATGCTCATAGGACAGATCTTGCAAATCACATTCTCCGGCCTGGTCGCAAATGGGACAGTCGAGCGGATGGTTGATGAGCAGGAATTCGGTGACTCCTTTGCGGGCATCTAACACACGCTCACTAGTCATGCTCCTGACTTCCATCCCATCCATGACGGCGGTCCGACAGGAAGCTACCAGCTTGGGCATGGGCCTGGGGTCTTTCTCACTTCCCTTACTGACTTCTACCAGACAGGTGCGGCATTTACCACCTGAATTCTCTAGCGAACTATAGTAACACATGGCGGGTGGAGTCACCTCGCCTCCTATCTGACGGGCTGCCTGAAGGATGGTGGTGCCGGGTTCAACGTCAATGCTGATGTTGTCTATCGTGATTTTCATGTTGATTCATTTTTGAGTTTCTCGCAGAGCCGCAGAGCCGCAGAGCCACTGCCTTGCCTACAGTTTGTTCACTATCCTGTGATACCCTTGCTTCAGCAGGCTTTCATTGAAATTGATGAGCAAACCTAATTTCAGCCCGGTGAGCTTCAGATAGGTGAGCACGGATTTGAAATGAACATCTTCTAATGCCTTTAGGGATTTTATCTCTATCAATACTTTGTTCTCAATGATCAAGTCTGCCTTGAAGCCTAGCTCTATTTTCAATCCCTCATGGAGGATGGGTATGGGCTGTTGCCGCTGGAGGGACAGGTTCTGTTTGGCAAGTTCAAAAGCGAGTAGCTCTTCATAAACCGTTTCAAACAGGCCCGGCCCATATTGGGAATGCAGGCGAATGCAGGTGTCGAGGATGATACCTGAAAGTTCGTTTTCCCGAATCTCTGCGCCTTTGCTACTCTGCATCTCTGCGAGAAATAATTATGCGGTTACTAAATCATCAGCGTAATGTGCCAGTCCAAAGTTTCTGTGTTGTGACTCATCCGGGTTCAGGACATGCCATTCGAATTCATCCCGGAAGTGGCGGATAGCAGCAGCTACAGGCCAGGCTGCGGCATCGCCGAGAGGGCAAATGGTATTTCCTTCGATGCGGCGCTGGACATCCCAGAGCAAGTCAATATCAGCCATCTTACCCTTGCCATATTCCAGATTTTTCAGGATTCGATACATCCAGCCCGTGCCTTCGCGGCAGGGAGAACATTGGCCACAACTTTCATGCATGTAGAAATGAGCTAAACTCAGCGTATGACGAACGACACACTGATCTTCATCCAGCACGATGAACCCACCTGATCCCATCATAGAGCCTGTTTGGAAGCCTCCATCAGAGAGACTTTCATAATTCATCATGCGCTGCTCACCCTTGGCAGTTTTCAGCAAGAGATTAGCAGGCAGGATGGGTACAGATGAGCCACCGGGGATACAGGCTTTCAGTTGTTTCCCCTTTGCGATGCCCCCGCAATATTCATCCGAGTAGATAAACTCCTCTACGGAAATCGTCATATCAATTTCGTACACGCCAGGCTTATTGATATTGCCGCAGGCAGAGATCAGTTTAGTGCCCGTGCTTCGGCCCACACCAATCTTTGAATAAGCCTCTCCGCCCAGGTTAATAATAGGCACGACAGCTGCAATGCTCTCCACATTATTCACCACAGTAGGACGCATCCAGACACCCTGTACAGCAGGGAATGGAGGCTTGATACGCGGGTTGCCTCGTTTCCCTTCCAGCGATTCAATCAGAGCTGTTTCTTCACCACAGATATAAGCGCCAGCGCCGCGATGCACATAGATTTCGCAGTCAAAGCCCGTACCCATGATATTCTTTCCAAGCCAGCCATGAGCCTTAGCTTCAGCGATAGCTTGTTCTAGGATGTCAGGAATCCAGGCATATTCGCCCCGGATGTATATATAAGAAGTGTTTGAACCGAGAGCGTAGGAAGAGATAATCATCCCTTCGATGAACAGATGGGGCAGGAATTCCATCAGGTAGCGATCCTTAAACGTGCCCGGTTCTGATTCGTCCGCATTGCAGACCAAATGGCGAGGTACACCTTCCGGTTTTGCCAGAAAGCTCCATTTCATGCCTGTTGGAAAACCGGCACCTCCCCGACCACGAAGGCCGCTTTTCTTCACCTCCTCCACCACCTCTTCAGGGGCCATCTTCAGCGCCTTTTCAACGGCCCGATAGCCACCATTCAGGGCCCAGGTTTCGTAATTACGAATCCCTTCCTTTCCATCGTGTTCTAATAATAATTTGACAGACATTTCTTCAGAGGTTCTTTGTTCTTGAAATTGCTGATGCTTGTTTCATGCTGTCAGCAGTTGTCCATGTTCAGAGTGTCAGTTTTAAAAAGCAACGTGTTCGATTCCGATGTGAACTACAGATAAAGGTCAATGAATCATTACCGCTTAAATACCGACTCATAAAGTGTAATCCATTGCTTCGGGGTCATCTTCCCGGCTAATTTTCCAATCAAATCAAAAGGAATCATTTCCGGCTTTTTAAATCGGATACAGCTCTTTCCCATGTCCGGTTTTGATTTGGAATGAAGGGCATATTCCGAGAGAAACCAATCCATTAAAGCAGCATCGGCATATAGCCCCATGTGATAAAGTGCCACAAAATTTTTCTGCGAAGCGATAGAGATAAAAGGTAGGGCTTGATTCGGAGCGCAATGGTAGCCGGCAGGATACGTTTTGAGTGGCACACAATAACCGACCATGCCATAGCTCATCATTTCTTCAAAGCCTTTAGGAAGGTGATTTAATAGAGTTTTTCGCAGTTGGCTCATAGCGACCTTGCGCGCTTCAGGAAGTGCTTCAAAATATTCATCAGGAGAGGTAGCCGTAGATTTCATTTTGTTCAACTCATAGCAGTGGTGCGCAGTTCATCCAGCAATGCGTCCACCTTTTCTTTTGTGAGGTGTTCCTTATAATGTTTGCCTAACTGCATCATGGGGGCATATCCGCAGGCGCCGAGGCATTCGGTAGGTTTCAGGGTGAAAAGGCCGTCGGCAGTAGTCTCACCGACATTGATGCCCAGCTTCGTCTTGACATGCTCAACGATTTCGTCAGAGCCACAGAGCATGCAGGGGCCCGTTACGCAAATTTCCAGCACATATTTGCCTACAGGCTTCATGTTGAACATCGTGTAGAAAGTAGCCACCTCATACACCTCAATAGGTTTCAGCGACAGCAAGCCCGCCACATAATCCATCACAGGCACATCCAGCCAGCCTTCAAACGATTCTTGTGCGAGGTGCAACACCGGAATGAGGGCACTCTTCTGTTTGCCTTCGGGATAGCGTGCGATGATCTCCTGAACCTTCGCCAGCTTCTCTTCTGAAAATTGAATGCTCATGTAAATATTCTTTTACCCCAGGCAAATTTCATTGCCTTTGTTACTGCCTTTATTGTTCTCAATCATTTTTGTTCGTGATGATATCGTCGTTTTCGGACGGGTTTCAGTTTGAAAAAAAACTACCCGTTTCTTCTTAGCCATCCATTTCTCCGGCTATCAGGTTCAGGGAGCTAAGTGTGATGATGGCATCGCTGAGCAGTCCGCCTTTTACGATTTCGGGGAAAATCTGATAATAAATGAAGCAGGGCCTGCGGAAGTGTAGCCGGTAAGGGCTGCGGCCTCCATCCGAAATGATGTAAAAGCCCAGTTCACCATTGCCGCCTTCCACGCAATGGTACACTTCGCCAGGTGGGATATTCACCTCACCCATCACAATTTTAAAGTGGTAAATGAGCTGTTCCATCTTGGTGTACACGTCTTGTTTTTCCGGCAGGTAGAAGTCCGGAACATCGGCATGATACACACTAGGGTCAAGGTCTTTCAGCTTTTCCAATGCTTGCTTCACGATGCTCACACTCTCCCATATCTCAGCGTTTCGCACTAAGAAACGGTCATACACATCGCCAGTAGTTCCGGTAGGGATATTGAACTTAAAATCTTCGTAAGAACAATACGGCGAGGCCACACGCACATCATAGTCCACACCGGCAGCCCGCAGATTAGGGCCAGTCACACTATAGGCCAAAGCCATCTCTGGTGTCAGAGGGCCTGCGCCGATACAGCGGTCCATGAAGATACGGTTACGGGTAAAGAGGTCTTCAAACTCCTTCATTGCCTTCGGGAAGTCGCGGAGCCATTCATCGAGCTTGCGCCAGGCTGTGTCATTGAAGTTGCGCTCAAAGCCTCCGAAGCGTCCGATGTTTGTTGTCAGGCGGGATCCGCAGACTTCCTCCCATATTTCATACACCCTTTCGCGGAATTGCATCACGTAAAGGAAGCCCGTAAAAGCACCGGCATCCACGCCAATTACCGAGTTGCAGATGAGGTGGTCGCAAATGCGTGCCAGCTCCATGATGATGACCCGCAGGTAGTCCACCCGCTTGGGCACCTGAATGCCGACCAGCTTTTCCACAGCAGTCTGCCAGCCAATATTGTTGATCGGTGCTGAGCAATAATTCAGCCGGTCTGTGAGGGGCTGCACCTGATAGTAGGGTCTGCGTTCAGCTATTTTTTCGAAAGCACGATGGATGTACCCTACCGTAGGTGTGGTCTTCAGGATGCGCTCGCCATCTATCTCCATCACGTTCTGAAACACCCCGTGTGTGGCAGGGTGTGTCGGACCTAGATTGATGGTCGTTGTCTGCCGGGTGAGCGAACCTTCACCCAAGGCAATATGTTGAGGCTTTGTTTCGGTCATTTTTAGGAACGCTTTTTTTTCAGAATACTCAGCTTATTGCCCGATTTCTTTTGAAAAAAATTTGTCGAAAATCAGGCCTGTTTGAATCTATTGGGTCAATAAAAAGAGCCGCCGCCCCGGCCAAACATTTCATCGTCTTTATCACGGCGGGAAGCATCTTCCATCGGGTATTCCTTGCGCATCGGGAAGTAGTCCATCTCGTCCACATTCATGATACGGGTCAGATTGGGATGCCCCACGAAATTCACGCCGAAGAAATCGTAAGTCTCGCGCTCCATCCAGTTGGCACCTGGAAAGATGGCTGTTGCCGTGGCAATGTCTGGTCGAGCTACCGGCACATATGCTTTCAGTCGCATCCGTACATTATCCGGCAGGTTGTGCAGATGATAGACGAGACACAGCTCTTCGCCGCTGCGTTCGGGATAGTGAATGGCGCAGATATCGGTCAGGAATTGAAAGCCCATTTCATCAAATAAAAACTGAAGGCATTTCAGGTTTTGAGACGCAGGTACCGTGACCGACAGCATGCCGTAAGATTCTTCATAAGCGCTGATATAGGCTTCGCCAAATTTTTCATTCAACCGCGCTTTAATGTCTTCGTTAGTAAAAGCCATAATGCTGTTTTTTGACAGGTTTTGGTTTTAGATAGGCGCGGATTATTGGATGCCGTAGCCTTCCAGCAACGCTTTGTAATGAGGAGAATTTCTGCGCCGCAGGCTTTCATTTTGCACCAAATCCTGAATTTGAATGATCCCCTGAATGACACCTTCTGGCCGCGGTGGGCAGCCAGGAACATATACATCCACCGGAATGATTTGATCCACACCTTGCAGGACGGAATAGGAATCGAAAATGCCACCAGAGCAGGCGCAAGCTCCCATAGCCAACACCCAGCGGGGCTCTGCCATTTGCAGATAAACCTGCTTCAGGACAGGAGCCATTTTCTTGGCAATGGTTCCCATGACCATCAGCAGGTCGCACTGGCGGGGTGTGAAGCCTAAGCGTTCTGCACCGAAGCGGGCCATATCGTAATGCGAGGCCATCAGGGCCATAAATTCAATACCGCAGCAGGAAGTGGCAAAGGGAAGAGGCCAAAGTGAATTTTTTCTCGCCATCCCTACGATATCAGAGAGCTTGCCGGCGAAGAATCCTTCCCCATATTCCCCATCGGGCATTTCAGGGCCTTTAGGGTGGACGTTATATTGAACAGGACGAGCCATTTTCTATAGAAAAATTCGAAGGTTGAAGGGGCAACAAGCAGGCTGGGTACAGGTAGTTGTTGGAAAATGTTGAGTGAAAAAATGAAAGGGAAACCTTTTGGGGAAAACAGAAGAGTAACAGCTTGCCCAAGTCATTTCCATGGAAACTTTTTCTGCGTCTTTCAGGGCTTCACGATTCATTACTACCTCAGTTTTCAATTCCATATCATTTGTTCTGGCGGTTAGTCTTCCCATTTTAAAGCACCTTTCTTGATGATGTAGGTGAAGCCCACGATGAAGAAAGCCACAAACATTACGACTGCTAAAAAACCCTGAGTGCCTAGTTCGCGGAAATTGACGGCATAGGGATAGAAAAAGATGACTTCCACATCGAACAGCACAAAGAGGATGGCCACCAGGAAATACTTGATGGCTACGGGCTGGCGGGCATTGCCGATGCTGGGGATACCACTTTCGAAACCGGCCAGCTTATCGCGGGTATGGCGTTTAGGGCCCAGCAAGTGGGTGACGGCCATCATAACCCCCACAAAGCCGATGGCAATAACAAGCTGAAGAACGATGGCAAAGTAGCTGAGGGGGCTGTCCGTAGCTGCCTGAAGCAGGGAAATATGCATGAGAAAAGGCGCAGCCGCGCTGAGATTTTGAGACCCACAAACTTACAACCGGTAGCCCAATGGCCAAGTCTTGCAAGCGGTAGTAGGCTTTTGCAGGCTTAGTTTCGTGGCCTATTTTCTGCATTCTTATTTGTGCATAATCTCACCAAGATTCGGGTCTTCAGGCTGCTTTTAAAAATTTCCTGGCTGCCTTCTCTTTTGTTGGTCTATCCTTTTGCCCGATGGCGGAAACGATGCGCTGCGGAGCATGTCTTTTTCTTCGATCGTTACTCGATGGGCGGCGCTCAACGGGTTCATATAGATATCCTGGAAAGTATTTCGGAGCATCCCAAGCAGGTCTTCTTTACCCGAAAATCGCCCGACAACGGGATGAAGGCTGCTTTCGAAGCCATACCGAATTGCTCCCTTCTGGACATTCATTTCTGGTGCGACAACCTCTTGTTCCGCTTGTTTGCAGTTCACTATTGGGCCTTTTTTCTAAATCGCCAACACAACCTGAAAATTCTTAGTGCCAACAGCACTTTTTTCTACGACCTGCTGCCCTGGCTCCGCTCGGATTTTCAACGCATCGAACTGCTGCACAATTTCACCTATGGGAAAAAGGGGATGGAGTTTTTTGGCTTAGCCAACCATACCTTCTTAGACCATAGAATCGTTGTTGATTTTTTTACGGCAACGAACATCCGTAACCAATATGCTGAGGCAGGGGTGCCGGTGTCGTTTGGGGAACGTATCCGGGTCATTGAGCCTGGCGTACTACTTCCGGCGCTGCTTCCCGAAAAGCCCTTTCCCCCGTTACAGGTGCTGTACGCAGGACGGGGTGGGGCACAAAAAAGGGTATGGTTAATTGACCGCATTGCTGCATCCTGTTATGAACAGGGACTTCCGGTACAGTTTCATTTTGCAGGAAATGTGGAGGAGGATCTAACCTTTTCAGTTAAAAAGATGTCTGTTATGCATGGTCGTATCAATGACCCCGTAGCCATGCAAGCGCTTTACGCATCATGCCACTTAATCATCCTCACCTCTTCCTACGAAGGGTTCCCGATGTTTATCAAAGAAGGGATGGCCCAGGGATGTATCCCCGTGGTAACGGCATTGCCGGGCAACAAAACGCACCTGACCCATCAGCAGAACGCCCTGCTCATCGAGCCGGTGGACGATGAACAAGCGGTCGTAGCCCAGGGGGAAGCCTTCATACAGATGCTGTTCAGCGACTTGGATTTGCGCCGGAGCCTGTCGGTTGCTGCCTTCGACTATGCACAGACACATTTTTCAAAATCTGCGTTCACGGACGCTTACCGGCACTTACTCTTGCGCGCCAACTAACCTTTTTTGCGTACCCATTTTTCAGTTCGAATCTTTTTTGCAAGCATCATCGTGAGATTTTTTTACTCCTTGTCTTTGTTTCTGGCCTTTTTGTTACTCGCTTTTGCGGGTAAAGCCCAGGTGAATCTGAGTAATGGGCTGGTGGCTTATTATCCGTTCAACGGCACTTTTAATGATGCCAGCGGGAATGGTAACAATGGCACTGCCATGAACGGTACCACCTTCGGGACAGACCAGTGGGGGAATGCAAATAATGCGGCTTCTTTTGATGGGTTTGATGATTGGGTGGACATAGGGGTACCGTCTTTCAACTTTAGCCACAAATTCAGTTTCGCATTTCGTTTCCAAACGCTAGCCACCAGATGTCAAACGATTATGGCCCGGGCAGATTTATACAGTGTGCCAAACAACGCTCAGTTTCAGGTAGCCTTTAATGCGCCTGCCTTCACGCTTTCAGGAATGTTGCTCGGCACGAATCATCAAGGCAATTGCCTCATGGCCAGTAGCGGCAATTTTACACACTACACTACTACAAACTCATTGATAAACGCCAATCAGTGGTATTGTGTCGTGATGACGTTTGATAGTGGCGTTAAATCCATTTATTTGAATGGGCTCTTGGCCGCCAGAACCACAGTGTCAGGTACGGCCTCAAATACGTTAGTTGATTCCTGCACGGCCGGTACCTTGAGATTAGGTCAATGGTGGAACAATGATCCTCTGTTTTTTAAAGGCTTACTGGACGAACTGCGCCTTTACAACCGTGTGCTCAATCAACAGGAAATTGACTCGCTGTGCAACCTGAAAGGCAGTTCAGGGATTACCATCAATCAATATGCAGCAGTTACGCAGCGCTCATTGAACTGCGACAATGCCTTTATGGTGGATGACGGTAGAAGTTTTCATGCCGGCGACACCGTGCTGATGATTCAGATGAAAGGCGCTACGATTGACACGAGCAACTCTGCATCCTTCGGCGATGTTCTGAACCTCAACGGCGCAGGTAACTATGAATTCAACACCATCAAAAGCGTCAGTGGCAATATGATTACCCTGTTTTATCAGGTGAAGAAAGCCTACGACATTCCTCGGGGCCTGGTGCAGTTTGTGCGGGTTCCTAACTTCTCATCATACAGCGTCAATTCGAAGCATACCTGCATGCCCTGGAATGGAACCAAAGGAGGAGTATTTGCCATTAATGTGGCCGGCACACTGACCTTGAATGATGATATTGATGTGAGCGGGAATGGGTTTGAGGGAGGCTTGTCCAATCCGTATTATCGGGGAGGTAATTATCGTTGTAATGAAACGGGATATTATCACCGTCCAAATTTTGACACGAGTGCTCAAAAAGGGGAAGGGATAACGACCGTTGGCATTGACAAGTCATATGGCCGCGGCAAGCTTGCGAATGGAGGGGGCGGAGGTAATACCCACAATTCAGGGGGAGGAGGTGGAAGCAATGCAGGTGCAGGTGGCCTTGGAGGTCAGGAATATGGAGAGTGTAGTGGCAGCACAGGAACAAACATTTATGGAGGTTTAGGAGGTTTAGCGGTTAGTACTTCTTCCAGAGCCTTTCTCGGTGGCGGCGGCGGAGCTGGTCATGTGAATGAGCAAACAATCAGTAATGGCGGAAGCGGTGGAGGCATTATTTTAATTAATGCAGGTTCCCTTTCAGGAAACGGCTATAGGATTGCAGCGGATGGAGGCAATGCACCTGAATGTAATGGTCCAGGAACTAATTGTATAGATGACGGTACCGGCGGTGGCGGTGGCGGGGGGACAATTTTAATTAATGCCCTGACCTATTCCAATCCAAACCTTTCTTCAAAAGGGGGTAAAGGAGCTGATCTGTACCAGAACGCACTATCATTATCCCTTCACTTTTATCATGGCCCTGGAGGAGGGGGCGGTGGTGGATTAGTCTCGGTGAATTCGGGAATCTCAGGTTCTTTGAGCAGTGCAAATGTGTCTGGAGGAGCAAACGGTATTATTCCGCAAGCCGCTGGTATAGCACATGGTGCAATGCCCGGTTCTCAGGGACAGACAATAAGCACACTTGTATTTGTATCACCAACAGACACGTTCAAAGCGGGCACAACCATGACCTTGGACTTCAGCTACCAGTCGGTGTCCTGCAATACGGTTCAATTCACAGCCTTACCCGCAGGGTATCGCTATAGCTCCTATCAGTGGGACTTCCCCGGTGGCAGCAGCTCCAGTCAGGCCAGCCCCACGTTCAGCTTCCCCGGCGCAGGCACGTATCAGGTAAGCCTAAGGGTAATAGATGCAAACGGTTGCATCCTGACCATCACCAAAGATGTAGTCGTAACGCCTTTCAAGGGCAAGCGAAAGGATACCACGATTTGCCTGGGCCAGTCGGTACAGCTCCATACCTACGACAGTGCGGTTTCATATTCCTGGTCGCCCGCTTTGGGGCTGAGCAGCACGACCATCTTCAATCCGATAGCGTCTCCATCCAGCACCACTATGTACGTGGTTGCCGTAGATGCTGGCCCCGGTTGCAGCTTCAGCGATACGTTTGTTGTAAACGTAGTGCCCGCCGTGAAGGCAAACTTTGACTACACACCCCGTCCGCCGATTGCGAACACTCTCTTTCAGTTTTACAACTTGAGTAGCGGTGCTACAACCTATGCCTGGAGCTTCGGCGATGCTGCAACAAGTACTGAAAAAGATCCCAAACACCTGTATCTCAAGAGCGGCACCTTTCAAGTGTGCTTAGTTGCCAGCAATGGAAGTTGTAAGGACACGATTTGCAAAATGCTGGATGCAGATGTGCATCTGGTGATAGCTGTGCCCAGTGCCTTTTCGCCCAATGGCGATGGTGCCAATGACGTGCTCTACGTCCGGGGCAGCGGTGTGGAAAGCTTCAGCCTGAAGGTCTTCAACCGCTGGGGACAATTAGTCTTTGAAACTAAAGACCTGGCAAAAGGCTGGGATGGCTCGTTCAAAGGCCAGCCCCAGGAAGAGGACACTTACGCCTATGTGCTTCAAGCCCATTTTATTGACGGAAGCCATTATCAGAAAACGGGGAATCTGAGTCTAATTCGGTAATCCTTATCAGGACCATCCCGTCAGGCTACGGAAGCTTTCATAAATCGCGGAAGCATCAAAATGCCATTGATGCACTTTGCTTTGTGCTGAAAGCCCCTTTGCACTAATGTCTGCTGTGCTGATTTGGGCAATATTCCGGGCTGCCTTTTCGGGGGAAAAGTCTGCTGCAATCCATCCATTTTCCTCCGTGACGAAATCAATAATTCCGCCCGAGCCGGAAAAACAGAGGGTAGGTATTTGAACAGAAGCAGCTTCTAAGACTACTAATGGATAGGGGTCTTCCCGGGAGGACAGGAAGAACAAATCAAAAGGAAGGTAGTGGTGTAGGTCGTGTTCAACGGGGCCTAAATAGTGGAAGTTTGTTACACCCTGCTCTTGGATGAATTGCTCCACTTCCTGCCGAAATTCAGGCTCCCGGCTCATCCCCATCCAGACAAACTGAAAATTGGGATTATTCAAGCGGACAGCCGTCTGAACAAATAGATCTACTGCTTTCCTCCGGTCAAAAGTGCCCATGCCCAAAATCAGCAGCGCATCGGGCTGTAATTGATGTTTCTTACAGAATGCCTGTTTCGATTTTTGCTTTAGTTCCCTAAGCTGCCCCAGTTCCCGCTCCTCCAATTGCGTCTTGATTAGATAACGCAGCAACCCGGACTTAGCCGGCGGAATATGGAAAATTTGTTGCAGGATTTCCTGGTTGTACCGGCTTGGTGAGAGGATTTTTTCGGATAAATCAAACGTGAGTTGTGCTTCCCCGTTGGCTGCAGCATGGCGGATGGATGCCTCTAGCTCGTGTATATAGGAGACAACCGGCAGCTTCCTGAAGCGAAAGAAGAAACGCAACACTTTTCCATTGCCCACTGTGTTGTTAAAGACAAAATCACTACCCATCCATTTAGGTATGAATGCAATCAGTCTGAATCCAAAAAGCAGCTTGTTGAACCCTCTCTTAAACAAGCTTTCCTCATGATACATATCTGCGGCTTTCAGGCAAGAGCATGGGGCTAAGCGAGAAAATGCCGGCTTCATGGCTCCATCGCGCACACAAAGCACCCGGATATCAAAATGATGTTCCGACTGTACCAGAGCGATGAGATTCAGAAGCAGGATGGGGGCACCGGTAAAAGAAGCTTCGTGAGAAACGAACAGGATGCGCTTCTTTGAGTTCATGCGGCAAAGTAACCGGATGCAGGATTACTACTGAGAGGCTCAGTCTATCTTTGGCGCCACACAATTACTACTTCCCCGTTCCGAATATTTATGAGGGCTGAAAACCTGCCTCGGCTGAATTATTTCAAGACCAATTTTACGGATCCCAACTACCTGCATTTCACGTTTCTGTTTCGGGATGTTGCACATGCAGTCAGCGAACATGGCAGAGGGGCCGTCCTGGATGTAGGCTGCGGAAATAAGCCCTACGAACCCTTGTTTACCCAAACGGACTCCTATTTTGGTTGTGATGTCATTCAGTCTTCAGAACATAAAGTGGATTTGCTGTGTTTGTCCACGGAGATTCCCTTGCCGGACCAATCCTTTGATACCGTTTTCTCTACCCAGGTGCTGGAGCATGTGGAAGATCATTTGAAAATGCTTCAGGAATCATACCGACTGCTGAAGCCTGGCGGAAAAATTATCCTGTCGGCGCCCATGGTATGGGAACATCATGAAGTGCCCTACGACTTCTTCCGGTTTACACGTTATGGGTTACAATACATTATGGAGAAGGCGGGCTTTGAGGTAGTTAATATAAAGCCGAATGGGGGAAAATGGGCCGCATTGGGCCAGTTAAAGCAATCAATTCTTACCAGTAGCCTAAAAAATAAAAAAGGATTCATCCGAAAGGTATTGTATTTACTGTACAGATATTCAGGCAAATATGCAATCAACATCATCTACAAAGGCTTAGATAATCTGGATCATGATGAAGATTTCGTTACAACCAATTTTATTGTTGTAGCCTTAAAACATTGAAAAAAAGCCTCCTTAATCTGTTTCTAAAATTCATCGCACGAATGTTTAAGATAATTAGTTCATTCTTGAAAAGAAGGCATTCAAGACTACAGAAACGGAAGCGGGTGGGACTTTCTTGGTTTAAAGAAAAGAAGCTAAAGCACGACAATTCAACTCATGAAAAGAGCTATGCATTATTTGGGAAGCCACTCTTTTATACAGTTGCTCCCGATTTGTTACATGGCATCGAAGAGATTTTTATTGACGAGTGTTATAAAATTAGCCTTAGTGCAAACCCGTTTATATTGGATTGTGGAGGAAATATAGGTCTGAGCACTTTGTATTTCAGTAAGCTATTTCCTAGTGCAAAAATTATAACGTTTGAACCGGACCGTCACAATTATGCACTCCTGGAAAAAAACGTTCGTTCGTATGGCTTATCCAATGTTGAGCTTCGCCAGGAAGCAGTATGGAATGAAGAAACTACCCTCCAATTTGAAGGGGATGGTAGTTTAGGAAGTTCAATTGCACGTTCACAGAATGACCATACTTATGATGTTCCTGCGGTGCGTTTAGGAACGTATTTAAACCGCAGGGTCAGCTTGTTGAAATTAGATATTGAGGGAGCAGAATATGAAGTTGTAAAGGACATCAAGGATAAACTTGGAATGGTAGATAATATATTCCTCGAATACCATTCTACTTTCGAAGATGAATATAAGCTGATTGAATTACTTACTATCATTAAGGATGCTGGATTTCAATTTTATATGCGGGAAGTGTTTGAAGTGTATCCGACTCCCTTTTTCAGGGAAGTAACTAATAATAGGTACGATATCCAATTGAATATTTATTGCTTTAGGCAATAAAACATACAGCGTGGGAATAGTATTTCGACAAGCGATTAAATCAACCTTAGTCACTTTTACTGGGGCTGTTCTTGGCGCACTAATTAATTACGTTTACACTGAAGTCTTTCCAAAAAACTTAGTTGGTGTCTCTCGCAACTTATTAAACCAAGGTGCTGTACTCCATCTTTTTATTTTATTTGGAAGTGCTACACTTGTTTACGCCTACGCCCCCCGTTTCCCGGAAGACGATAAACGAAGGCCTGTACTAATCAGTTTTTCTTTGCTCGTCCCGCTGATTACTACGGCGCTGTTTTGCATCCCCTATTTCCTGGCAGAGCCTTACATCATTAGCCGCTACAAGGGCTTCGACCGCCAATACATTGAAGAGTTTTATGCCTGGCTGCCCCTCTTGGGTTTGCTCATGAGCTACATGATGCTGTTTGAGTATTACCTCGTCTCACGCATGAAAGTAGCCTTGAGCGTGGCCATGCGGGAAGTGCTGCTGCGCCTGCTCAACGTCTTATTGATTGCCCTCTTTTATGCAGGGTTTTTGGATTTTCATCAATTCGTAATCGGAACGGTCCTCGTGCATGTCATTCCGGTAGCGGTACTCTTTGCACTCTCCAAACGAACCAGAGGCTTCCAAATCTGTTTCGATTGGCGCGTTTTCAACCGAAAGGAGCTGTATCAAATTGTCCACTACGCCTGGTATCATTTACTGCTAACTGTCATTCTGAACCTGAACGGCATGCTCGACATATTGCTCATCGGCATGTTGTCCCCGAATGGTCTGGCGGATGTGGCCGTGTATAATATCGCCTTGTTGCTCATATCCTTTTTGAGCATTCCCTTCCGGGCGATGTCCGGCGCTGCTTTCCCCAGGCTCAATGAAGCCTTTATTGATAAAAGCCCGGAGCTGGATTCGCTTTTTACCCGTTCGGCGGTCAATATTCAATTGGTCACTGCGGCCATGTGGCTGCTCATTGCGGCCAACCTGCATAATGCCGTTGCCATCCTGCCGAAAGGCTACGAAGCTATTGCTCCGGCTTTTTTAGTACTCTCTCTGGGACGGATCATAGACCTTTCCACCGGGCTGAATACAGAGGTCATCAGCATTACAGACCACTACAAATTCACCTTCCGACTTTCGGCGCTCCTGCTGATTTCCATTTTTGTCCTCGACCGCATTTTCATCCCTAAATACGGCCTGATGGGAGCAGCCTGGGTAGCCACCGGAACATTGGCCGCCTTTAATCTGGCCAAGTTGCTTTTCCTGTATCAAAAAATGAAATTGTTGCCCTTCAATAAGGGCAGCCTGAGTCTGCTCTTCGCATGTCTGCTGGTCTTTGCACTCAATTTTATCCTCCCTGCATGGCCTAATCCCATCTTAGACACTATCTACAGAAGTCTCTTGCTGATGATAGCCTACATCGGCCTCCTGTTCCTCCTCCGCCCTTCCCCCGACCTCACTGCCTACCTCGCCCAAATCCGGAAAAACAAAAGGCTTTACTAATCTAAGGGGTCTTTGCCGGTGCCCATGAGCAGGGCCCAGGGCTTTAAGCCATCTACCCGGGCAAAGACAATTTTCAATATACCGGCCAGCGGGATGAACAAAAACATCCCGGGAATGCCCCATAGCATTTCTCCAACCAAAACGGTCACGATGGTGATGAGCGGGTTCATGTTTACCCTTCTGCCCACGATGCGCGGCAGCAGCACATTCGCATCTATGAAGTGCACCACTACCAAAATGAGCACTACACTCAGTGCCAGGCCGGGTGTACTGTTGCTCAGGGTGATGAGCCCGGCTATACCCGCTGCACTCCAGATGCCCAGATAAGGAATGATGTTCATCACCGCTGCCAACACGCCCAACAGCAAGGCATACCGCACACCGAAAGCCAGAAATGCCGCACAATTCAACACCGCTACAATCACCATCTCAGTCAGCAGGCCCAGTACATAACTGTTTGCCAGAAGCCTCGTTTGCGTCAACACATCCGACACCTTAGGCTGGTTTTCTTTCGAAAAAAGCTTCGTGATAAACTGCTGCAACAGCTTCCGGTGCGTGAGCATAAAAAAGGTGAACACAAACACGAAAATGGTCCAGATGGCAAAGCCCGCTACTCCCAGCACAAAGCCTTGAGCCAGCGAGGATGCATGCTGCACTAAGGAGCTGGTTGCGCGGTCTAAATATTCCAGTTGCCGGCTCGCATCTACATGATATTTCAGGGCAACCCAGGCTTGTAGCTGATCCACCCATTCCTGCATCCGTCCTCCAAGCTGCGGCAGGTCTTTGCTGAACTGAATCACCTGTGCGGTCAGAAAATAAAAAGCCCCACTGACGAACATGATAAACAGCAGCACAGAAATGATAGCAGATAGTGCACGCGGGAAATGCCAGCTTTCTAGGAGCCGGGTAAGCGGCAACAGCATCAGGGCGATGAGCATGGAGAAAAAGAGCGGAATAATGATCGCTCTCCCCCGGCTCATGATTTCCATGATGAGCACCACGCACAGCAGGATGCCCGCCAGGCGCGCATAGAAGGGTAATCTGATGACTGGCCTTTCATCCATAATTGACGCACTTATTCGATTCTGAAAACCGGATAACGCATGTATTCAGGTTCCATCCAGCGGCTGTGTTGGTAGACGAAAAATAACTGAGCTTCCGCATCTTTTGCAAATGCAGGGTCACTGGCTTTCTTTTCATCTAAAGAAGCTCTGAGTGCCGGGTCCATTTGAAGCTCTTCCGCTGCAACATCTTCCCAACGATAGTCGCTATAACCTTCTTTGCGTTGTAGCACCGCATCAAAAAAGCCCCAGGAGAAATAAGAATCCTCGCCTTCGGGTTCCAGCATTTCAATCAGAAAACGACGGTCTGGATTCCCCGTCAGGTCTATCAGGTAATCTCCTTTTAAAAATCGTTTCCGAATTGTTGTTGGTGTGACTTGAATAGAATAATGCTTGTAGTGCCCTTCATAGGGTTTAGGCAGCGTCTTGAAGCTGTCAATATGATATTCAGTCACCAGCATTGTAGTGTCTTCCGGCAATTCGTACAGATCCACATGGTTGCTGGCGGTCAGCCGCGCAATAACCTCGTGCCAGCCCCGCGGAATGACGTAGGCCTTAGGGGCCCGCACCACTTGCACCGGATGATAATGATCCCGGATGGGCATCAGGGTGTCTATAGGTTTGGAATGGTCGTAATAGAGCCTCGGTTGCCCGGTGACCACACTTGTCTTATATGAGGCCCGATAGCCTTTGAATGGCCAGAGGCTTACGGTACTGTCGGGTGCCCAGCTTAATGGAAACAATGTTTGCTGCTGTACGGAAGCACGGTCTTTTTCGCGCAGCGAAAGAATCTGCTCCCGCTCCGCTCCCGCCAGTTCCAGGATGGCTTTCATGAGTGCATAGTCGGCCTGCACACGTTGCGCAAAAGGTTTCAGCATGTGGGTCTCCGGCACCCAGGCAATGCAGTTGAATAAGGAGGCATATCCGGATGAATATCGCGGTGGGTCGTAGTAGGTAGTCCAGCCTTGCAGCGGTGTTCCATCTTCCACATTCACGTAGGGTATCATCGGCCAACCCTGCCTTGCCATCGCGCGGTACAACATCGGGTCAAGCCGGTTTCGGAAATAGCGGCCCAATGCACCGCCCAGCTTTTCATACTGCGATGAAAGCAGGGTCATAGTGTGCTGGTAGTCCGCGCCATCGCTCACATGATTGTCTATGAAAATAGCAGGGTCGTAACGGTAGAATAGGTAAGAAAATGTGCGGCTCTCTAGTGCATCCCGTTTACAGAAGTCACGGTTCAGATCCAGGTTTTCGGAATTGCCCCGAAAGCCATAAGACACAGGCCCGACCTGGTTCACCCGGCTGCTGCTGTTGCGGTTCAGTGCCCCACCAATATTGTAAATCGGAATTACTTCCAGCATGAGCCCGGAGGGCAATTTCAGCCGGCCTTCAGCCAGGTCGCGCAGCAGCATCATGCTCGCATCAATGCCGTCCGGTTCGCCGGGATGAATACCATTGTTGATAAAAATGCTCAAGGTGTTTGGCTCGCGTGCTGCATGAGGTGGAAACGTAATCACATGAAGCGGATAGCCTGCATCGCTGTTGCCAAAAGAATCCATGCCGATACGCCCGGTTTCGTCCGCCAGCCGGTGGTAGAAGTTGATGCATTGGGCATAGGTCGTGCTCTCTTGTCCCTTCGAGCGTTCAAAGGGAGTAAGCAGTTTTTGCGCCTCGCATGAAAGCGAAAAAAAACAGAGCAGGCCGGCAATGAATCTTTTCATGAATTTCAAAAGACGAATACTTGTGAAGGTCTTTCAGGACCTGGCTTCTTTCTAAAAAATGCCCAGAAATTTCCTGCGTTGCACATACACCTTTTTCATGCGGATATCCGTCAGGGGTCGGTCCAGTTTGTCGCGTTGCATGTGGGCAATTTTATCAGCCACATTCATGCCTTCCACCACTTCGCCAAACACGGTGTAATTGCCATCTAAGTGCGGTGTCCCCCCTATGTTTTTATAGAAGGCACGTTGTGCGGGCGTAAACTTCCTGCCTGTGCGTTGTGCAATCCGGTCGAGCTCTTCATCTGTGTACTTCCGGCCAATCACGATATAAAACTGGCAGCCGCTGGAAGCCTTTTCCGGGTTGTTGTCGCGGGCAGCACCTACGGCACCACGCTTGTGAAAATCCATGTCGTTGATTTCAGCTGGAATACGGTAGCCTAAATCACCATCACCCAAAGCCTTGCCCGCCGGGGCATGTTTTGAGTCCGGGTCACCACCCTGAATGACAAATTCGGGAATGACCCGGTGAAAAAGCAGGCTGTCATAAAAGTGCTCCTTTGCCAGTTTCTTCATGTTGTCGCGGTGCTTTGGAGTCTCATCATACAGCTCCAGGACGATACGGCCCGAGTCGGTAACAATCACCACGCGGCTCCGGCGGGCACTGGCAGAAAAGGCCATCAAAAGGAAAAGGGCAAGCAATAGTTTGCGCATCAGTATAAAGCGATTTTTATCGGTAGCGGCGCATAATTACAACAAACTACATTCGCCCACATGCCCAGCAAAAGGCAACACCGGCTTCATGCCCGCCGGCAATTTCATCCCAAAATGGTCTTACCGCCTTCTGCGGAAAAACCGGTTTATTCCAGTTTTTGTTATGATGCCTCGCAGCTCCGGGAACGGAAATTACCGGATGCCACAGCCTGCGCACAGGAAAGGCAGGAAGGCAAAATTGTTTGGATCAATATGGATGGTCTGCAGGCGGAAGAGCTAAACCGCCTCTGCACTTCATTTGGCATTCACCCCCTGATGGCAGAAGACATCATGGCACGCAATGAACGCCCCAAGATGGAAGAATCCGGCTCACTCATTTTTTGTGTGTTGCCACAAATGTTTTTCAATGACGTTGATGATTGTATTGAATTGGAACAGGTGAGTATCGTGTTAGGCAAAGACTTTGTCTTGTCCTTTCAGGAGGAAGCCCGCCGTGATGTGTTCAACCCCGTTCGTGCCCGGATCCGCGACTCCGAAAGCAAGCTTCGCTTGCGCGAAGCAGATTATCTCGTGTATAACCTGCTCGATGTGATTGTGGATTCTTATTTCGACGTGCTGGAAAAGCTGGCCGAAAGGCTCGAAGCACTCGAAGACAGTCTTGTGCATACCCAAACTAAAGAGCAACTGGCACAAATCAGTTACCTCCGCCGCGATGTAGCCACGGTACGTCGTGCCGTGCTGCCTGTGCGCGAACTGGTCGCTCATTTTGTGCGTTCCGACTCCGAGCTCCTCGCCGAACGAAATGAGAAATATTTCCGCGACGTTCTCGACCACGCCATTCAGGCTAACGACTTCATAGACTCGCACCGCGACAGCCTGATGAACCTGCAAGACCTCTACCTCAACCAGATTAACCTGCGCATGAATGAGGTGATGAAGGTCTTTACCCTCTTAGCCACCCTCATGGCTCCGGCAACGGTCATTGGCGGCATCTTCGGCATGAACTTCGTCCACATGCCGCTGCTGGGTTGGCGTCACGGCTTTGATGTGGCTGTGCTGCTCATGCTGCTCGCACCTGCTTTCATGATTCTTTGGTTCAAACGCAAGGGATGGTTTTGAAGCCGCTGACTACTGTTGCCAGGGTGTCGGCTGGCATGACGATACTATAAGTGGCCGTGCACGCCATCCAAAAAAAAGCCCCGTGCACACGAGGTTGCACAGGGCCCTTTTCCCAAAACCAAAAACAATCAATGGAGCAATTCAATCCTCAGGCTCTGCCGGGTTCCATCGCGGGCATCCACGCGAAGCAGATAGACGCCGGATGCAAATTGTGCGGTGCCCACCTGCATTTCCTGTCCGGTAGCCTGATGGGTCCATACCGCCCTTCCAGTAGGATCCAGAAGTGAAAGCTGGTCGCCGGGTTCCAGCCCGGAAATATGGACTTCGTCTCGTGCGGGATTCGGCGTCACGCTCAGCAGCCTGTTGTCGTTGATTCGTACCACCACCATCTGTGAATAATATGCTGCACCGCTGATGTCCTGCACCTTGACGCGGTAGTAATTCACACCTTCCAGCGGCTTGACATCAAGAAACGAATAGCTGTTTTCCGTGCCTGATTTGGCGGCTTGCTCATTCAGCACCTGCATCACATCAGGATTCGGGCCACGCAGCAGTGTGTGTGTAGTGGTGCCTCGTTCGCCTTTGGTGTGCCATTCCAGCAACACATCTTTACCTTGCTGTTGTGACTGTAATTCCACATTACAGATCGGAAGAATCACAGGCGCATTTCGGCTTTCATAGAACTCGCTGAAGTCACTCACAGCAAAGACAAAGGCATAGCCGTTCCCTGCTGAGGTAACACCTGTAAACGTAACCGTTGAGTCTGGAGTGAGGAGTACATAAGTGCGGGCATTGTTCGCCACACTCAGGTCTTCATTTGTGCCGTCATATTTCACCACACTCAGCGCACTTTTTGTGGTGACCGCTGGATCAGCGGAGCTTAGTGCATTGAATTCAGAATCCACAGCAAACAGCTGGACACCTACGTCAGAGTTGGGTGCATTATTCGTAGTCACATACCAGTTACGGTCTAGGTACTTAATGCCGCTGATAGGATAGCTGCGCACTGTACCAGACCTGTTCTTATAATAGTTCATTGTAATCGTGTCAAGCATCTGTCCGTAGTCACGCGCCGCCCCGATGATATATCCATTTGAATCCAGCACATAAACCCAATAGCGGAAGGCATTCAGTTTGACGCTGCCGTGCCCGACCGTATCGCCTGCAATAATGGTCGGAGTTGCCGGTGTGGACACAGTTGTACTGCCGCTATGTCCGCAGGTATCATAGACCGTAAAGGAGAGTGAAGAGGCACCATTAGGTACCAGGAATATGCTATCTGAAATAGGGGATCCCACACCAAGCTTGTAGCTATATGGAGGGATGCCACCGCTACCGGACAGTTTTACCGGTGTGCCATATGGGCCCGGACCGGGATAATCCGCTGTGGCCACAACCGTTGGATTAGTAATAGTGACTGTGTCTTCCTGTGCAATACTCCAATGACCATGTTCGTCCTTGGTGCGGAAGTAGAGGTGGTGCACACCGGCAGTTGTACAAGGCGTTTTGATGGTATAAGTCGCTTGCACGGAATCATCCTTTGGCAAAACGGAAAGAGGCATTCCGCTGCCTTCACCGGGATCGCTGTCCCAGAAATATTCTGCGGCCACAATTCTCTCCCGCAAGTAAAAGCTCTGCTCTTGGGCAATACTCCAGCGCCCTCCGGTAGTACTACGGGTTCGCACATATAAGCGATGCATGCCTCCATCGAGCCCACGGACAGAAATGCTGTAGCTCCCGTTGATTGTATCGGAAGGCGTCGAAACGGACAGCGGGCTCCCTAAACCGACACCCGGATCCGTATCAAAGAAATATTCTGCTGCATTGATTTGAGGATGTACAAAAAACTCCTGGGCACGGGCCAGAGACCACTTTCCACCAGAGGAGTGGGTTCGTACATACAAAACATGTTTACCATCTTCCAAGTTCGATGGAAGGACAATCGAGAGAGTCTTTGAAACCGTATCGTGGCTACCCCTGAAGTAGAATGTAGCTCCTTTGCCCACACCAGGATCCGTATCTATAAAGTACTCAGCATTTTTGACGTATTCCAACACATATAACTGCTGTGCCTGAGTTTGACCCCAAAAACCACGATTGTCTTTCGTGCGGACATAGAGTGTGTGTAAGCCAGGTTGTAGGGAGGCTGTATTCAAATTAATGCTTTGTATTACGGTGTCTGCAGGTGTATTAATGGGGATTATTGTCCCTTGCCCTAACCCTGGATCAGTATCCCAGAAATATTCGCCGTACGATACCCAAACAGGTACTTCAAAAGGTCTGCCTTGGGCCATACCCCAGCGTCCACCGTGACCAGAACTGTCTGCAAAGGCGCGCACATACAACATGTGGCTGCCTGGGGCAGTATACAAGGGTACCCACATGGAAATCGTCGAGCTATTAAACGTATCTCGTTGTGTAGGAATAGTGTATTGTGTACCATTTCCGACACCGGGGTCCGTGTCTATAAACATTTCGAGCCTGCGGAGCGAGTCTGTCGAGGCTGCCGCCCGGATGCTGACGAGCAACATCAGAAGCAGCAAGTGAAATTTTGCTTTCATCACGTTGCGCTATTAAAATTGAAGCGAAGCAATAGACAACACTTAGCGCGCAATGGTGGACATTACAGATATCTGAAGCGTGCCGCCTGGCACCACAGTAGCATTTGTAGGAGAGGTGATGCTGAATTGATTTACCTGAGGAACGTTCGGGATCCCATACCTCTGGAAGTATCCGTTGCCGCCGGTTAGACCTATGTCTTTCCCGTCCGTACCGGCATTGATGGCAGGTGAGGTGGATTGCAGCGTGAAATCGTAACTGTAGCTGTAATAGCCACCTGTCGATGGGAAGTTGGTAAACTTCGGGTCTGTCGCCATGTTCCCACTTGAAGTATTGCCATTGGTCGTTGGAAATGTTGTATTGCTGCCATAGGCATGGTAGATGATGTTATTTTCGAAGTAACTGTTCGTAACCACATTATTGGGATCTGCACGATAGAATATGTTGTTACGAAAAGTCCAGTCGCTACAGGAATTATAGAATAAATAGGCATAGACAAGAAACACGTTATTGCTCGCAATCAGGTTGTTGCCGCCTGAAGATGGGGAAAGTCCATTCCAAACTCCATTGAACACGTTATTCTTGATAGTTATGTCATTTTCAGTTAGAGAAAGAGAGGTTGGCCAGATCAAATTGTTACCAGTAGACGCAAATAAATTCCCTTCAAGCACTATGCTGTCCTGGTCAGTACTAAACCCAACATAAGAGTCAATCTTACAGCGTCCAACGTACATGTGCTTGGTGTTGCTGACATCAAACGTGATTGAGTTTACAATTAGACCAATCAGATTGACATCATGCACGCTACTGCTACTACCGGAAAAATCAATGTCACCCAAGATGCTGGCATTCGGGAAATTGCCAACTGGATGATGCCCTGTTCCAATGATAGTAAGCGGCTTTGATATTGACAGATTGCCATAGCTGGTCAGTGAACCGCTCACCAGCAGGGTATCGCCCGAAGATGCCGCGGTCTGTGCCGACGTGAGTGTGGTGTACTGCCCTGGCGAAGGATTATTGTTATTTACAGTGTACACGGAAGCCTGACAAAGAATGGTTCCAAGCATCAAAATGATAGTAGCAAAAAGCTGTTTCATGAACATTGGTTTTAAAGAATTAAGGAATGATGAAGTCGAAGGTATGTTGTTAACTTGTTAAGCCAAAGCAACATAACTCAGTTCTTATAATGCGTTCTGAAGAAGTAGCAGACTTAAAAAAACTATTTTCACATATTTTCAGGCCCATTTTTTAGCCGGCTTCAGCAGCCCGATTCGGCAGCCGTTGCGTCCTTTAGGTTTGCTGCGGCTCATATTTAGATAACAGCTATTGCCA